>JBAPWQ010000034.1:0-27633 GCA_049283795.1 Desulfobacterales bacterium
TGGTGCCGCGCCCGATTTCATCTAAGATCACCAGGCTGCGGCCGCTGGCGCTGTTCAGGATGTTGGCCGTTTCCTGCATCTCCACCAGAAAGGTGCTCTGGCCCTGCGACAGGTTGTCCAGGGCGCCCACGCGCGTGAAAATCCGGTCGGTCAGGGCGATCGAGGCCTTGCGGGCGGGCACGAAACTGCCCATGTGGGCCATCAGGACCAGCAGGGCCACCTGGCGCAGAACCGTCGACTTGCCGGCCATGTTGGGGCCGGTGATGACCAGGACCTGGTTGCGGGTGTTGTCGAGTCTGATCGAGTTGGGAACGAAGCGCTCGGCGGTGATCATCTTCTCGATGACCGGATGACGCCCGTCCTCGATCTCGATGATGTCTTCGGTGTTGATCTCCGGACGGCGGTACCCATTCTGATCGGCGACTTCGGCCAGGCTCAGCAGGCAGTCGATGCGGGCGATGAAGCGCGCGGCCTCCTGGATTTCCCGGTTGCACTCGATGACCTGTGCCCGCAACTGCTGGAAGATGTCGTATTCCAGGGCGGCCCGCTGTTCCTCGGCATTCAGGACTTTGGTTTCAAAGTCTTTGAGCGCATCGGTGATGTAGCGCTCGGCGTTGACCAGGGTTTGCTTGCGAACGTAATGGGGCGGCACGCTCGCCGCGCGCGATTTGGGCACCTCGATGTAATAGCCGAAGACCCGGTTGTACCGGACTTTGAGGGCGGTGATGCCGGTGGCCTCTTTTTCCTGGGCCTCGAGCCGCGCCAGCCAGCCCTTGCCGTCGCGGCTGATGCGCACCAGTTCATCCAGTTCGGCGTTGTAGCCGGTATTGATCATGCCGCCTTCGGTCACGCTCAAGGGGGCATCGGCGCAAATGGCGGCCCCGATGCCACCGGCCAGCTCTTCGAGCGGCGTCAAGTCCTGGGTCGACGTAAAAAGACCGGCGTCGAGGCGCGCGGTCTGGGCCGCGATATCCGGCAGGACCTGCAGGGATGCCTTCAGTGCCAGCAGGTCTCTGCCGTTGCAGTGACCCATGGTGATCTTGCTGCCGAGGCGTTCGAGATCGGCGACCGACTTGAGCGTTTCCCGCAGGCCCTTGCGTACGCCCTGGTTCTTCTTGGCCTCTGCGACCGCCGTCAGCCGTGTGTCGATGACGCCGGCATCCATCGCCGGATAGCGCAGCCAGTTCTTCAGCAGCCGGCCGCCCATGGCGGTCACGCTGCGATCCAGCACGCCCAGCAGGGTCCCCAGCCGCGAACCGGTGCGGATGTTGGTCAGCAGTTCGAGGTTGCGGCAGCTCAGGTCGTCGATCCACAGAAACCGGTCGAGCGCATAGGTTTCGATCCGGGTGACATGGCGCACCCGTTGTTTCTGGGTTTCCTGGACGTAGGCCAGAAGCGCCCCGGCGGCCTGGACCCCGGTGGCGAGGTTTTCACAGCCGAACCCTTCGAGCGACAGGGTTTCGAACTGCTGCAGCAGGCGTTCGCGCGACCGGCGCCGATCGAAAGTGCCATCGGGCACAAATGAGATCAGGCGCTCGCCCATCGTTTCGACGAAGGCTGAAACCGTGTCGTCGCCCCGCAGGGATTCGGGCAGAATGATTTCGCTGGGGGCAATGCGCAGGCCCTCGTTGATCAGCTTTTCCAAGAGGCCGGTTTCGGTGACGCGGAAAGTGCCGGTGGACAGATCCAGGCTTGCGAGTCCGAACACCGCCGCATTTTCGGCCACCGCCAGGATGAAGTTGTTGGTCTTTTCTTCCAGGAACTCATTTTCGACGATCATGCCCGGGGTAATCACGCGCACGACCTCGCGCTTCACCAGTCCCTTGGCGGTGGCCGGATCCTCGACCTGATCGCAGACGGCGACCTTCAGGCCGGCTTCGAGCAGGCGGGCGATATAGCCCTGGGCCGCCTTGTGCGGCACCCCGCACATCGGGATCGGTTTGTCGACATTCTTGTTGCGTGAGGTCAGGGTGATGCCGAGAATGCCGGCGGCGCGCTCGGCGTCCTCGAAAAACATCTCGTAGAAATCGCCCATGCGGTAAAAGAGAACCGCCTCCGGATACTGCCCCTTGATCGACAGGTACTGGCTTATCATGGGAGTGGTTTTCGGTGGGTTCATGAGCTGATGAACTTCTTGACCAGCGGAAAACAGAAACCGACCCGGCCGACGGGCGACCCGGCGGTGGCCGGAGCAAATGCCGCCGATTCAAAGGGGCCGCTTGAAAGCCAGCGCCGGGCGGCCCCTCCGTCGACCCGGAATTTTGGTGCGGGCGAAGCGCCGGCAGGAATCGTGGGAAGGAAGCGGGTACTTATGCCGGCTGTCCCCCGGATGGCGGCGGATCGCCCGGCTGGGGGCCGGTTGCCGGCAGGGCCGGGTCGGTGGCCACGGGCGAGTCCGGCACCATCGGATCGCCACGCAGGGCGCGCAGCTCCTCTTCCAGCACGACCGTCTTTTCGGTCTGCTCCTTCACCTGGGCCTTGAGGGATTTAATGATCTTGTTTCTCTTCAGGCCGCGGGCGACCATGAAGTAAAGTCCCACCAGCAGGCCGCCGGCAAAAAAGATGCCGAAAATGATGACGAGTTCCACTTCACGAGATTGGTAATGGGTATAGGGCAGGTCGACCGCCAGGCTTTGTTTGGTGCCCAGAAAAAAGGCCCTGTTCTGATAGATCACAACCGCTACGAGCGCCACGATGAGTATCCAGATCAGCAATCTAACCTTTTTCATTTCCAATCTCCATCCGCTAAATTTGTGTTAATCAAAGAGATTATGCTCTTTGCCGATAAAACTCAACCTTTTTTTGCCTTAAGGGGCACCAGTTCCAGGGCGCCCCAGCAGCCGATCCGCTCGCCGATGATGACGATCACGCCATCGAGTCCGCCGATCTTGCGGCCGCAGGCGATGGCCGCCGGAATGTCGGCCGGCGACCTGACGCGGTTTCCGATGGCGGTGGCGGCCGCATCCGCCAGGCTGCAGCTGGCCGAAAGGGCGCACACGGCATCGGCCCGGCCCAGACTGAGGGAATGGCCGAGGGTGCCCGATGACGTGCAGACCCCGACCGGCGTGTCTTGCCCGCCGACGCGCAGGCCCATGCGACCGCTCAACGGGGACGAGCCGGCATAGATTCCCATGATCACGGGCAACCGCGTTCTGACAAAAACATCGCCGCCGTTTTCAACGATGACCTGCCGCGTGTGCGTCAGCAGCTCCAGGCCGACCCGCTCGGCGATGGCGCCGGCCACCGCCGCCATCGGCCCCACCCCGGCCGCGGCGGCGGCCCGGGCCATTTCCCGCACGATAAGCGGCGCGGGTTCCGCGAGCCGCACGGGGGTCAGCGATTCGCCGAAAACCGGCCGCTGCGCGATAAAGGCCTCGATGAATCCGCGGTGTTGCAGGACGAGTTCCCGGGTTGCCTCCGTCAGGTCCCGGTCGGCGTAGACCAGGAGATCGGTTTCCTGCACCACCACCCTGAAGCCGGTCAAACCGGCCGGCCCGACCCCGCGGCGGTAAAAGCGGCTCTGGCCCGGCACGGTTGCCATTTGAGTCAGCCCCTCACCGCACCAATGGCCTGGGGCGCATGTCCTCCGGGCACAGCCGCAGGAAGTACTGGTCGGTCATGCCGGCGATAAAATCCCGCACGATTTCTCTGGCGTTATGCCCGGCCAGGTACGGCGCGGACATATCTTTCAGAAACTGGGTGAAGATCGTCGAGGAGGTGTTGTGCGTCTCGAGGTCGTTCAGGTATTTTTCGAACAACATCTCGAACAGGTGCCGGATCGTGTCTATGTGGGTCTTGATTCCCGGATTCATGTAGATGCGCTCCAGGTTGAAGGCCTTCAACGCCTTCAGCGCCTCGGATATCTCGGCGCTGAATGCCACGTAGGGCGTGCGGTAACTGTTCTTGATGACGTCGGACACCAGGTTGAAAACGATGGTGCCGTTGGTGTCGCCGAGCAGCCGGACGCACGGCGCGGGTATGTCGGAGCGGCGAATCACGCCCAGGCGAATCGCGTCCTCGATGTCGCGGCCGATGTAACTGATGGTATCGGTCATCCGGACCACGCAGCCTTCCATGGTCATCGGGGTCAGCTCCGGGTTCGGGTCGGCCTTGGCGGCGGTCATCTGGGTTTCGAGATCCTCGAAGGTCTTGCCGTGCCGCGGCGTCAGCCGCCGGTTGTGGACTTCACCGTCGTGGGTCAAGATACCGTCGAGCGTCTGCAGGCACAGGTTCCAGCCCTTGCCCTTGCGCTCGACCCGGTCGAGGAACTGCACGCTCTGAACGTTGTGGTGGAAAAACCCGATGCCGTTGTCGCGGCAGATGCGCGACAGGATGCGCTCGCCGTCATGACCGAAGGGAATATGCCCGATATCGTGGCCGAGTGCAATGGCCTCGATGAGATCCTCGTTGAGACCCAGAAACCGCCCGATCGTTCGGGCGATCTTGGACACCAGTTGAACGTGCAGCACGCGGTGCGTGATGTGATCGTTTTCGATCAGATAGAAAACCTGGGTTTTGTCGATATAGCGCGTGTAGGCCAGGGAATGCAGGATGCGATCCGTGTCCACCGCAAACGACTGCCGGTAGCCTTCTTCGACCAGGACCTCTCTGCGGCGGCGGCGGCCGGCGGCATTGAGGGTCGCCGTCGGCGAGAGGTTCTCCTTTTCGATCCGGGCCATCCGCTCCGCTATTTTTTTCAGCACCGGATCGATCCGGTGCTCGTCATATATCGCCATTTTCTATCAAACGCTCCATCAGGTCGATGTAATCAATCCCGGCGGCCTTGAAGCCCTGCCGGCCATAGTTCATGTTGGCTTCGAGCACCAGAAATTCTCCCTTCGACTCGCAAAGGTCGAGCCCCACGTCATCCCACCCGCAGCACTGCGCCGTGCGCAGCGCCAGGGCGCGGGCGGCGGCCGGCAAGGGCTCGAGGCCGATCCGCCCGCCCAGCGCCACATTGCTGCGAAAATCCTGCGCCGGGTTGATGCGCCAGTACGCATGCGCGATCCGCGGTCCGATGACGACCACCCGGATGTCACGCTTCAGCGGGATGTACTCCTGGATCAGGGCCGGGTGCGGCCGCGCCAGGAAGCGCTGCAGTTCTGCGGCGTTCCGGATCAGAAAAACGCCGCGGCCCAGCGCCGAGCCGCGCGGAATTTTGGCAACCAACGGAAATTTGAAATAGTCGCCGACCGTCGATTTCTGGCGCCGGCCGTAAAAAACCCGCGTGCGGGGCTGCGGAATGCCTGTCAACGCGAAAAGGGCCGACTGCTTGATCTTGTCCTGCACGCACTTGTACGTGTGATAACTGGGAAACGTTTTTTTGCCGATGGTGTCGAACAGCTCCGCATAAAACGGGGTCGGATAGTATATCGTCGGCGCCCGGCAAATCAGTGCCTGCTCGGCTGGGCTGTAATCCGCAAAATTGGTCTTCACCCCGAGGGTCGTCACGTTGCGGCAAGCCCTCAGGCGCCCGGCGAGGGCAATCACCTTAAGATTCGGGTCCATGGGTCGGTCTAAGCGGCCTGGTGGTTTCGAACAGGGAATCGATAAAGGCCAGGCTGCGCCGGGTATGGCTGCCGGGCCAGTAAACCTTGCGGCAGCGGGGACAGCGGCTGAACCGCCCCTGGCTTTCCCAGACATAGTCCGGCACGAGATGACGCACCGCCTCCTTGTCGACCGCCGCGGTGGGGGTGTTGCAGAGAAGGCAGCGTGAAAAGGGCCGCAGGTCCCGCCGGCCAAGATCGAGGCCGCCGATGACCTCCCGCAGCTGGTCGCGGGGGTCGTTGGCGCGGATGAACAGGAACGGCCGGCCCCGCAGGTCCCGGCACCGTCGCCGCGTGCGGGTAAGCACGACGCGCTCCGGAAGCTCCGGCGCCATCGAAGCGGCAGTGGCGCCGGATTCGATGCAGGCGTCAAACCCCATCAGACGCAGCCACCTGGCCAGCTTCCCGAGGGTCGCTTCGACGGCAAATCGGGCAGTCACGGCGGCCTCTGTTCACCGGCGGGTTTTCGGGATGCTCTGATAGGCGTGCTGAATCTGTTTGAACCTTTTCTCGGCCAATGCCTTGAACTCCTCTCCGAGATACTCGACCTTGTCGGGATGATATTTGTTGACCAGTTCGCGGTACGCCTTCCTGACATTCTCCTCCGAAGCCGCGCGGTCGACGCCCAGGACCGTGTAAGGGTCGTCGCTGTCAAACCGGTCGCCCGCCGGATTTTGCTTCTCTCCCGCCGCCGGCTTTTCGGCCGCCGGCCCCGGTCGTGTCCGGGTTTGTCCGGCGCTCTGCGGCCTTTTGTGCTGCATGAAGAGAAACCGCAGCAGAAACCCCAGGACCACCAGGTCGTCTATCCGACCCCAGCCCCCTAAAAAGTCGGGCAGCAGGTCATAGGGGAAAAAAATATACAGCAGCGTCAGGAGAATGTAGAAATATTTCATCACCGTCAACCGATTCGCGGTATCCCCCGTTCCATGATTTCGAGACGTGCCCCCTGCATACCGAAAAAGCCTCGCCCGGGTATGGCAAAAAGACCACTCGAGCGCCGTGTCCTCTTTGATGTGCCTCGGCACCCTTGAGCGAGGTTATTGACCGGCATATAAGGTTTCCGATTCAAAGGTTCACTGTTCAAGGTTGACGGATGAAAGCAATGTGAGGGTTCGGCCATTTAAATTACATACCTCATATACCACCCAAATCGCAATGACCGAAACCCGAAATGGCACCCTCACTCCAAAAAAAAATAATTCAAAAATCCCCCTTTGCCACCATCGACACATAATCTTTCTTACTATATATAATTACTTTATAATTCAGAATAATATTAAATATTATTTAATGTATAAAATTAATAAATTTGTGACCAAACCACGGCATCGAGCCACGGTTTGGTCACAAATTTATTCGGTGTAATCACGCTTTCTCCGGAGAAACCGCACGAAACCGGCCACCGTCAGCAAAGCCCCCAGCAAAAACAGAAACTGGTAGATATGACCGGCCAGGACCACCGGCCAGGCCGTGGCGCGGCTCTGCCGGTCGAGCCACTGTTTCTCGATTTCCCAGGGAAAGGCTCCGAATCCGCGGTAAAAGGCGGCCTCCACATCGCTGCCGCGCCGGACTTCGGCCAGGAATTCGATCAGGGTGCTCCGGCCGTTGGCCTCGACGATGTAATCAACGGCCCGGCGGCTTTCTTCATAGGCCAGCATCAGCCGGCGGTCGTCGGTCGGAAAACGGTGGCGCAGTTCGCTCAAGGGTATGAGGCCGCCGGCGACGACGGCATCCTCGAATATCGTGGGCGGCGGTTGCTCGAGCAGTTCGGCCACCCCTTCGCTGGCCCACTGGGCCACGCCCTCCTCCAGCCATTTCGGCAGCGCGTCGGCCTGGCGGCCGGCGTTCAGGAAAAGGTGCACCAGTTCATGCTTCAAGACGCTTCTCAACTGCACCGGCCGTCCGGCCAGTTTTCCATAATCGAGCACGATCAGGTTCTCGGATGGGACCGCATAGGCGCTGATCAGCGGATGCCCCGCCCGTTGCCGGAAGAGTTGCGCGGTTTGAATCAGCATCACCGTCGGCCGTTCGGCCAAGCGCCAGCCGAAGAGATCCACGAGTTCGGCCGAAACGGCCGGGAAAACGGCGGCCAGATCCTCGGCGGCTTTCCCGAGCGGTTCCTCGTAGCGGATCGTCAGGTCCGGGCGCTCCAGTATTCCGAAGGACACCGTCGTCGTGGAAAATACCCCGGGCGGCGGCGTCAAAAAAGCCCCGATCATACAAAAAAGTATCGCCCACCGTTTCAGGCGGTTCTCCTTTCCGGGTATATCAGACCCTGGGTTTAACGAATATGCTGACGGGCGGGTTCTTAGACACGCCGGCCCTTTCGGCCGGAGGTCACCGGTTTTCCGGTGCTGTGGCGGGCGTTGCCGAAGGGGAGGGCAAAACTGCGGAAGCCGGCTCGTCCCGGCCGGATTTCAGCATGCGCGAGCGGCCCTCGAAGGCGGAGCCTTCCTTGATGTCGATCGACCGGGCCGTGATGTCGCCGATCATCTTGCCGGTGGCCTGGATCTCGAGATGGTTGCGGGCGGTCACGTTGCCCTTGACCGTGCCCTGGATAACGACCGTGTCGGCTTCGACATCGGCCTCCACGACGCCGGATTGACCGACGACGAGATCGCCCTTCAGCTTGATCGCACCGGTGACGCGTCCGTTGATCAGGATGTTTTCTTCTCCGACCAGCTCGCCCTCGATGCTGATGTTCTCGCTCACCAGCGACATGGACGCTCCGGAGGTGACGATTTCCATGGTCTGCTGCTCCTCAGACGCTCGATTCAATCGCGCATCTTGATGTCACCGTTGAACACGGCCCCTTCCTGGAAAGCGACCGCGGAGGTGGAAATGGTGCCTGTAACGACGCCCGTGCGGTCGATCTTCAGACGGGACGCCGCGAGAAGATCGCCCTCGGCGGTCCCGGCGACCGTAATGCTGGCGGCCTTGAGGCTGCCCCGCACGACGGCCGGCTCCCGGATGTCCAGATGACCGTCCACTTGAATGTCGCCCTCGTGACGGCCTGAAATCTGCACACTGTCGCGCCCTGTTATGGACCCGCTGATCGAGAGATTCTTGCCCAGATACGTGGTCCCGTTTTTGGAAGAGGGTTGCGGCATGACCGGATCGATCGGATCTTCGCCACCATTTGATTTTTTGAACCAGGCCATGGGCAAACCTCTCCCGGGATAGTTGTCGAGTGTGACTATAAGATACCGTTTATTTATTAATAAATCAACGAATCAGTTGAGTATTTGCGACGCCTGTATTACCTCTCGGAGAAGAACCAGCCGTCGGGTGGCGATGTATTGGTCATATCGCCGTGGACAGCGAAGCCGGAGGCCGAAGGAGATGAAACTCATTGCGATCGTCGTTTTTTTTGCCGGATTTTTGGGCGGCGCGGTTGTCGGGTTCACCGCGTCAGACGTGCCGGCCGAACTCGTGCAGGCCCGGGCCGACATGGTGCGCGAACAGATCGAGATCCGCGGCATCAGGGACCCGCGCGTTCTCGCCGCCATGCGCGGTGTCCGGCGCGACCTCTTCGTTCCGCCGGAACTGCGCTCGAAGGCGTATGCCGACCGCCCCCTGCCCATCGGTGAGGGCCAGACAATTTCGCAGCCCTATATCGTGGCCCTGATGACCGAAGCCCTCTCCTTGAATGCCGGCGCGCGGGTGCTGGAAATCGGCACCGGATCCGGTTATCAGGCCGCCGTGCTGGCGGCTGTCGCGGGCGAAGTGTTCACCATCGAGATCAAGCCGGCGCTCTACGCACAGGCCGATCGGACCCTGCGGACCCTCCAACTCGACACGGTCGAGACCCGGCTCGCAGACGGCTATTACGGCTGGGCCGAGCAGGCGCCTTTCGACGCCATTTTGATAACGGCGGCCGTCGACCACATACCGCCGCCGCTCCTGCTGCAGCTCAAGGACGGCGGGCGGCTCGTGCTGCCTCTCGGAAGCCCCTTCAGCTACCAGAACCTGGTTCTGGTTACCAAACACGGCGAGGATTTCACCGTCAAACAGATTACCGGCGTTCTTTTCGTGCCGCTGACCGGACATGCCCTCGAGCGGAAAAGGTGAAACCGTTGCCTCCCGCCCCGATGCATCCGCCGCTCATGTTCGCCGTCTTCCTGGTTTCCCTGTCCTCACTGGCCTTCGAGGTGCTTTTGACCCGGGTGTTTGCGGTCAGCCAGTGGAACCACCTGGCCTTCATGGTGATCAGTATCGCCTTGATGGGTTTCGCCGGTGCCGGCACCTTTCTGAATCTCTTGCAGGCCAGGAACGGAACCTGGGCTGCATCGCTGGCCTCAGCCGAGACCCCGGCAATTCTCAGCCTGTTTTACGCCGCCGCCGTCATCGTCTCTTTTCTGGTGTTAAACCGCCTGCCGCTCGATTACTTCAAGCTGCCGGTCGAGCCGGAACAGGTCTTGTATCTTCTGGTCGCCTACGGGCTGCTGGGCGTCCCGTTTTTTTTCGCCGGGCTCCTGATTTGCGCCGCCTACAGCCTGGTGCCCGAAAAGACCGGCATCGCCTATTTCGCCGCCATGACCGGCTCGGCGTGCGGCGCCGCGCTGCCCGCCGCCCTGCTGCCGTTTGTCGATGAAGGCCCGCTCATCGTCGTCACGGCCGTCTTGCCGCTGCTGACCATCATTTTGCTTCTCCGGCCGGCGGCACGGACACCAAGCGCGGCCCGTGCTCATTTTCGGGGCAGGCCGGGGTACCTCCTGGCGGCAGCGGTCAGCATCGCCGCAACGGCGTTCCTACTCATAACGGCCGCACCGCAGAGCGTGTCGGTCCAGCCGTCACCCTACAAGGCCCAATCCCAGACCCTGCAGCTGCCGGAAAGTCGGATCACGCAAACCCGCAACAGCATCAACGGGCTCACGACGATCGTCGCGAGCCCGTACGTTCGTTTTGCGCCGGGCCTGAGTTTGAAATTCGCGGGCGAACTGCCGCTTCAAATCGCGGTGTATCGCGACGGCGACAACCAGTTGGTGCTTTACGGGGATTTGACGCCGCGCAGTGCGCAGTTCGCCGCTTACACCCTGTCCTATGCCGGTTACCGGCTGGTCTCCGGACCGGCGAACGTTCTGCTCGTCCAAAACGGCGGTGGTTTGGGCATCGCCTGCGCGACAGCGGCCGGCTCGCGGCGCATTACACTCGTCGATTCCCATCCGGAACGGGCCAGGATCGCCGCCGAACATTACCGGATACCGGTCGTCAGCCAAACGCCGCGCCAATTCTTGAGCCGTACCATCGAGAGGTATGACGTCATCCAGGTTGAAAACTGGGGTACTTCCCTGCCCGGTTCCGCCGCCCTCACCCAGGAGTATCTTCTCACGATCGACGCCCTGCGCGCCTATCTCGACCACCTGAGTGAAGACGGTGTGATCATCATCTCGCGCCGGCTGCTGCTGCCCCCGTCCGATCTGCTGCGGTTGTGGGCGACAGCCGTCGAAGCCCTGGGCAGGACCGGCGTTTCTTCGCCCGGAATTCACCTGGCCGTACTTCGCAGCTGGGACACTTACGTATTGCTGATATCGCGACGGCCGCTGCATGCGGACGAAGAACTGGCTGGATTCGCCGAAGACCGGAACTTCGACTGGGTGTACCGTTTCGCCATGCAGCCCGGATGGTCCAACCGCTTTTACGTCTTTGACGCGCCTTTCCACGGCCTGGCCCTCGAACGGCTGTCCGAGGCTTATATAGAGGGACGGGAAACCGCCTTCTTCGACGACTATTTCATGGACATCCGGCCGCAGAGCGACAATCGCCCGTTTCCCAGCCGTTTCCTGAAATGGCACCGGTTGCAAGACTCTTATCGCGCCACCGGCAGCCGCCTGTACACCCTGCTGCTGTCGGGTGAAATGGTGGTGGCCGTTATTTTTATTGAAGCCGGCGTCTTGTCCCTGGCGCTGTTGGCCCTACCCTTCGGCGCACTTCGGAAAATCGACGCGCGGCCCGCCACGGTCGAAATGGTCTACTTCCTATCCCTGGGAGCAGGGTTCATGTTCGTCGAACTGTACTTCATCAAACAGCTGGTGCTGATCTTCGAAGATCCGATCGTCAGCTTCACGGTGGTTCTGGCCGCCATGCTGGTCTTCTCGGGCGTCGGCGGTTTTTTTTCCCAACGCTTGACCGACAGGGCCCTTGTCGTCAGCCTGGCCCTGCTGATAGCCCTGCTCGCGCTCGCGGCGCCGGCCACGGCGTGGTTTACGCGCACGATCCTCCCGTTTCCCGCCCCAATGCACCTTATTCTCGCCGTGCTGTGGCTGGCAATTCCGGGTCTGCTGAGCGGACTGCCCTTCCCGCTCGCCATGCGCCACCTGCTGCCGACACCGCACGTCCGGGCCTACGCCTGGACGGCCAACGGCTGTGCATCGGTGCTGGCATCGATCGCCGCAGCGCAGCTGGCGTTGAGCAGCGGCATCGCCGCCATCGTGATCGGTGCCGCGGGAGCTTACGGCGTGGCGTTGATCTGCGCCATCAAGATGCGTTCATCAGCCGGTGTCAAGACCACGAAGGGACGCACGGGCGCTCGATCCTAAAGAGAAGAACGGCCATGATACCCATCGACGTCGATTGCTACGCGGGTTACCGCGGCGAGGAAACCCCGCACCGGATCCGGTTTAAAACCCATGCGGTGGCGGTGGCGGCCGTGATAGACCGCTGGCTCGCGCCGGACCACCGTTACTTCAAGATCAAGGGAGATGACGGCGATCTGTACATCATCCGGCATGATTCCCGGCAGGGACTATGGGAGCTGACGTTTTACCGCGCCGCCGATAGTCCTTAAGGAGTGCCAGCAGGTTCGAAGTCAGAGCCTGTGAATTGCTTAAATTGCTCACCATTCATGATAAAGATAGATAGCAGATATACAGTAGGTCAATATTTACACCATAGCTGATAATTCCAACAGGGAATCCACTTCCAGAAAAAGGACGAACAAGATCATCCCTGGTCAACAAATTGTATGTATTTTTAGTTTAATATCTTCTTACAGAAAGGCCTCAGTCTTTTTCACTATTTGAGCTTACCCTTTAACCACGCATCAATATCATTTACGATTTCTTCGCTCCCTGGCTCATCAAATAACCAGTGCGCATGAGCATGGTAGCACCGGTAATCTGCCTGAGGATAATTTTCTGCGACTCTCTTCACTACGCTAGGACGGATGATTCTATCTTTTTCGCCTGTGATTGCTAAAATTGGAGCAATAATTTCTTTCGTTTTGACGTGGGTGGCTTTCCGCTTATCAAAAAACCAAAACACAATTTCAAAATAGGCTCGACCAGATTCCGGAATGAGCCGATTGTATAATTCTATTTGAGTTTCTTCATCTATCATATTGAATAAGCCATATTTTGCTCGGGAAAGTGATGGTCTATGCGATTTCCCCCAAAATCGCCATTTAGCATAGGCGTTGAAGGTAGTCCAAGTTGCAGATGGAGTGATGATATTTATCCCCCAAGGCTGAGCCGGGCACAGCAAAACTAGCGCGCGGGCTTTTATTCTGGTACTCAACTTCTGCGCCAGTAACCCCCCCATAGAATGTCCAATGAGAATTGGGGGTTCCTCAAGTTTCAAGTTTGTGATGTAATCCATAAGGTGGGTAGCATAGTCCACGATGGACAGATCTGCAACTTTGTTGTCAGAGTCGCGGATTGCATCTTCATGCCAGGGAAGATTTGGTGAATAGACCCTATAGCCTCTTGTCTCAAGTCGTTGTCTAAGTGTGGACAATGTGTTACTCGTACTCCACATTCCATGTATCAAAATAACTGAATTATCCTTCATTCTTTATCTCCTTTTAGGAAAAATATAGGCATTGCTCAAGCAATATAATTTGTTATGGAATGGGGATAAGGGTTAATTTCGTAAGGTTTTGAAAAGACAAAAGACCCGTGCTTAATAGCAGAAACGGTGTGGCTGCAGTTCGATTCCAGTTTTCTGTCAGTATCGCACCTTTAACTGTAGCCGAATTTACTGTGCCATTTCTGTGTTGGATGACAAGGTTAACGCCCTGCCTGAATGGGCCGAACTCCGCGCTGAAATTTCAACTCTCTCAGTAAATTAAGCGAGGTGCCATTTGCTAATGAGTCCATTTTTGTTTTGACGCAATCTGCTCCCTGAGCCGAGACAATTACCGTGTGAACACCAATTTTCAAAGGGTAAAAAATATAGGCAGGGATTTCTAACCCTGCCTATCAAATCATTTTCAAATCAACAGTTATTTTTTGGGTATTTCCATCTCCCCTTCCAATTCCAAGTACGATTGCTTTGGGGCAATTGAGTATTGATTCCAGGTTCCTCCCCCCTTGATTCCTTCATATAAAATGTTGATCGACCAAATTACCCGATGATGTCCATTCTTTTCTGAACAACTCTACCGATGGCTCTTGAATAAAAAAGGGCAGCCCATGTTACGGCTGCCCTTTTTTTGTTGCGGAGTTCATGTATTATCGTCGCGGAAATCGACGCTCCCGTCACAACCCGGTTTGCTTTTCTTTTAAAAAACGCCCTGTCTCTGAACCGGCAAGCAAGGGCGTCGGGTCAGCTCACCTCCACCTGCTTGGCCCTGGCCAGTGCCGGTTGCAGCGTGGGGGCGCCGGGTCCCGAGCCGGCGACCATTCCGCCGTACGAAGAGACCTCGAAGTCCGGATAGGCATTGCCACCGTGTTCCACGAAATCCAGTCCCTCCAGCTCTTCCTCGGGAGTGACGCGCAAGCCGATGGTTTTTGAGATCAGCTTGAACATGAGAAAGGTGGTCGGAAAGACCCACAGGAAGCAGGTCGCGATGCCCAGGAGCTGGACCCCGATAACCGAGAGCGAAAACCCGTCGATGGCAAAAATGCCGGCCGAAAGGGTTCCCCAGGCGCCGCAGACGCCGTGCACCGAAATGGCGCCCACCGGGTCGTCCACCCGGATCTTGTCGAAGAAGAGCACCGAGGTCATGACCAGCACGCCGGCGATGGCGCCGATGATGATGGCACTGCCGGGCGTGACGGTGGCGCATGGGCTGGTGATCGCCACCAGTCCGGCCAGGGCGCCGTTCAGGCTCATGCCGATTTCGGGTTTGCCGAATTTTATCCAGGATGCCAGCATGGCCAGAACGCATCCGGCGGCGGCGGCCAGGTTGGTGTTGACGAAGATCATGGCGATGTCTTTATTGGCGGCCGTGGTGGACCCAGGGTTGAAGCCGAACCACCCCAACCACAGGATAAAGACCCCCAGGGCGGCCAGGGGCATGTTGTGCCCCAGGATCGGCTTGATGCGGCCGTCTTTGGTGTACTTGCCCATGCGGGGGCCGAGAACGATGGCCCCGGCCAGAGCCGACCAGCCGCCGACCGAGTGCACCACGGTGGAGCCGGCAAAATCGATAAAGCCCAGCTTCTCCAGCCATCCGCCGCCATTGAAAAGACCGCCCCAGGCCCAACCGCCGAAAATGGGATAAACGATGGCACTGATCACGAAACTGTAGATCAGGTAACCGGCGAACTTGGTGCGCTCGGCCATGGCGCCCGAGACGATGGTGGCGGCCGTGGCGGCGAACACCACCTGGAACATCCAGAAGGCCAGCACCCAGGGGTCGCCGCCGACCTTGAAATCACTGAGGAAAAAGCCCGTGGTGCCGAACCAGCCGGTGGGCGACTCACCGAACATGAGGCCGAAGCCGATCGCGAAGAAAGCCAGGCTGCCGATGGCGAAGTCCATCAGGTTTTTCATCATGATGTTGACGGCGTTTTTGGCCCGTGTGAAGCCGGTTTCCACCATGGCGAAGCCGGCCTGCATGAAAAAGACCAGGGCCGCGGCCACCAGGGTCCACACATAGTCCGCATGGGTCTGCACCAGCTCGATGGCCGTGCGGTTGGATTCGATCGTGGGCGGTTCGTCCCCGGCCCAGGCCAGGGTGAAGTTGACGACGAGAAACAGCAGGGTAAAAATGACTTTTTTCATGGTGGGTCAATGCCTCCTTCCCGATTCGATGGATGACGACACTTAAGGGTGGTTGAAAGTTAGATGGCGCCCGCTCCGGTTTCACCGGTCCTGATCCTGACCGCCTCTTCCAGGGACGAAATGAAAATCTTGCCGTCGCCGATCTTGCCGGTTCTGGCGGTCTCCTTGATCACCTCGACGACCTTTTTCGACAGTTCGGCCGCGACCACGATCGCGATTTTGATCTTGGGAACGAAGTCGACTTGGTATTCGGCCCCGCGGTAGATCTCCTTGTGCCCGCGCTGGCGGCCGAAGCCTTTGACTTCGGTGATGGTCATCCCGGTGACGCCGATCTTGTTGAGGGCGTCTTTCACGTCGTCGAGCTTGAACGGTTTGATAATGGCTTCGATCTTTTTCATGCGGCATCTCCTGTGGTCTTGATACGTTGAGAAATCATTTTTCCGAAATCTGACGGGCAATTTAGCAAACCGTGTGCCAAAACCGAGGAAAGCCGCTGATTATGTCATAACTATCAGGAATAATATATTTTATTTTTTTATAGCCATGACCGACTAACGATTCTTAAAATACAAATCTGTTGTTTTCGATATTAATTTATACAAATATGTTTATTCAGAGCGGGGTGGCGATCAACGGGGCCGGAAGGAATCAAGAGGGTCCGGTTTTCGGAAGATGGCTTTCAAGGGGGGGTGAAGCCGCCGCCTTGGCAGCGGCAGAACATCGGAGAAGCCCAGGCTGCCGCCCGCGGTGACGGCCGGGTTCGGGGAGGTCGAAGGCCGATCCGGTCAGCCGCCGGACTGCCGGACACGAGACGGGGTCATCGGTTTCGTCCCTTCGACCCGGTGGCGGCCTGAAGTCAACCGACCCTGGTTTTAAACAATTCCAGTGCTTCGGACAACAGCCGCCGAATGAAGGCCTCCTGGTCGCGGGTCGTAAGATCTCTAAATGTCGTGTAGGCGGTGTGGGCGGGTGAAAGCTCCGGCGGACTTCCCCTGTTCTCGGTTTTGAGGCGTTCGGCTTGCTGAACCAGGTGGATCAGCGCCAGGTCCTGGCAGGGAAACCGCACCACCCAACCGAGCCGGCGCATCAGTTCGAAGCGCACCTGGTCCGCCAGAAAAAGGTGGGTGTCGACGACCTTCAGTTGACTCTGCTTGTCGAGCACGTAGAATTCCACCGCCTTTCCCAGATCGAGCGCTCCCATGATAATCTCGTAGAACGCGAAGCTTCCGGCGTCTCCGGGTCGGGCCAGGAACAAAAGGGTTTTGTCGGATAAATCCGCAAGCCGGCAGGCGGTATCATACGTCTCGTTGAAGCGTCTTTGCCAGGGGCCGAAGACCCGTTCATGGAAGAGGCGCTCACGATAGGTTTCCAGGTGGACGATTTTGGCCATGGGTGTTGCACGCCATCGGAGGTGAACTGCATCGAACGGTGCGGGAGCGCAGCGGTGGCTTATCCACCCGCCGGCCGCGCAGCCTGGCGGCCGCAATTAAAGCCCTGCGGACATCATCCCGACTTGTGTCGCCGCACCATCTATAAAAGAATCGACGGCGCAAGTCAAATCACCGGGACGGCGTCTTGAATACACTTGACCCGTATGTGATATACCGCTATGGTTCAAGCAAGGTCGCCTCGAAAAAAATAAGGAGTGTCACATGCCCGTCATCACGATTTCCCGCCAATTTGGGGCCGGCGGCAAAACATTAGCCGACCAACTCGCCACCCGCCTCGGTTATGACGTCGCCACCGAGGACATCATCGAAAAGCTGGCGCAAAGCACGCAGCTGTCCAACGACAGTATCCGCTCGTTCGAAGGTGAAGAAAACGGCAAATTACGGTCGCCTTCTCCAGCCGGCTTTATCCGGCGAATTCTGGACAAGCCCCGGAATATCATGGACGAGCAGCAGTATGCCCGGCTTCTCCACCAAATCATCCCCAGGATTGCCGACGGGGACAACGTCATTATTCTCGGCCGCGGGGCCCAGTTCATCCTTAAAGACCGCAAAAACGTCGTGCATATTCTTCTGCTGGCCGCGGAAGCCGATCGGATAAGCTTCATGCAGGAACACTACGACCTCGCCCCGGACGACGCCCGCCAGGCGGTCATCAAAAAGGGCAAGCGACGCTTGAAGCTGATGCGGCTTTTTGACAGCGCCGATTACGATCAGCCGGTGCATTACGATCTGGTGTTGAACATGTCGAAATTGAGCCTGGAGCGCGCCCTCGACCTGATTTGTGCCCTGGTTGCCCCCTGAAAATCGGGTGCGGATCCCCTCCTTCACGCCGGCGCCGTTATTTCGCCACCCCCATGTGCAAACGATTCTCTCCAGCAGCAAATTCCGTTGCCGTCACGCCAACGGCATCGAGCGCTCGGCCCGATCGATGCTCCTTGATGCCGGCAACGGTATCCGCCTGTTGGGCCGGTTTTCCGCTCCGCCGTCGGAAAACTCGGCCAAAGGCATCGTCATCGTGCTTCACGGCTGGGAGGGAAGCGCTTTTTCCACCTACTGTGTGCGTACCGGCGACGGTCTGCTCAGAAACGGCTACGCGGTTTTCAGGCTCAACTTCAGGGATCATGGCGGCAGCCACCATCTGAATGCCGGGCTTTTTTACGCCTCGGCCCTGGAGGAAGTCTATCAGGCCGTTCGCCGGGCGGTCGCCCTGGTGCCCGGCCGCCCGGCTTTTATCGTCGGTTTTTCACTGGGCGGCAACTTCGCGCTGCGCATTGCCCGGCACTGCCGCACCCAACCGATCGAAAACCTGCGCCACGTGGTCGGCATCTGCCCGGTCCTCGACCCGGAGAATGCGACCGCCAGAATCGATGCCATTCCCTATATCCGGCATTATTTTATGAAGAAATGGCGTCGCTCGTTGCAGCGCAAGCAGGCTCTTTTCCCGGAACTCTACGAATTTGACAGGTTGTCGGCCGAAAACTCGGTGCGAAGAATGACCGATGAGCTGCTCGTCCGTTACAGTGATGTCGGATCGACCCGTGATTATTTCAGAACCTATACCCTGCTGGGCGATGCGCTGCAGCGGATTTCCCTGCCCCTGACCCTCCTGGCGGCGGTGGACGATCCCATCATCGCGGTTGAAGACTTCGCGCGGCTGCGCCTCAACCGCCACACCACCTTGTCGATTCAGCGCCATGGCGGTCACAATGGCTTTATCGAAGGTTTTGGACTGCAATCCTGGTACGAACCGCTGCTGGTGAACCTCTTTAACGATACGTTAAACCAGGACCACGAATTCGGCTGATGACGAAATAGAAAAAGCAATCGGTCACGGGTCAGTGGGAATGGAGTAAAGGTAATGGGTCAGAAGTCAAGGACGAATAATGTTATTTTGATATGACGCCATCCACAACCTTTGACCTATAACCCCTATCCCAATACCCTTACTATTTTCGGCATTGCAATATCGGCGCGCATGCATATGTTATTGGTTACGAAAATGTCGCTCACAATCCACAATGCGCCTGAATCAACCGTGACAGCGGGCAAACTGGCCCGTACCGCAGGGCGCCCAAAGGCTGCGCCCCGCTTATGACGGGGTCTCAAGGAGAACTTCCATGGGTGAAGACAAAACGGTGAAGATCCTGAAAAGTGCCATTCTGCTCGAAAAAAGAGGCCGCGCCTTCTACACGACGGTGGCCCAGCAGACAGATAAAGAGGCCGTGCGCCAATTCTTCGGCCAGATGGCCGATGAAGAGAAGACCCACATCCGCATTTTGTCCGAGCAGTATAAAATCTATCGGGAAACGAAAAGCTTCAAGGCCGGCACCTATGGAACGGAAAGTGCCGGTGCCATCGCCGCGACGGTGCTCTCACAGGACCTCAAGGATCAGATTTCGGCCGCCGGGTTCGAGTCGGCCGCGATCGCGGCGGCCATGGCCATGGAAAAAAACGCCATTACGCTCTATTCCCAGCGGGCGCAGGAGGCAGGGGACCCCAATGAAAAAGCGCTGTACGAGTGGTTGGCCGCCTGGGAAGAAACCCACCTGGAGTTTCTGGCAACGGTCGAGCGGGAAGTGACTGAGAAGATCTGGAACGATAACAACTTCTGGCCGTTTTAAGGCGCCGGGTCAAAGATGAATCGGTAACCGATGCACCGAGACCCGGGGAACGTTCATCTAAAGTTTTCCGGACCGCCCGTCGTCACAGGGCTCGCCCATGTCTTCCATGCGCGAGTGTTCGGCGGTTTCGGTTATGCCGCAGACCGGCAGGGGGTCGGCTTTGGCCATCTGCTGCCGGCAGCATTCCGGAGCCGTTGCATCGGGACTTTTCACGGTGACCTTGCGGCCACAACTCTTGCACTCGTAGTCTGTTTCTTTCGCCATGCGGGCCTCCTGTTGAACAAGGTTATTTTTTCGAATAAACGTGCGGCGATAGTATGAGAAATTACCCGACGTGTCAAGTCGCCGGTCAGTGAGGGCATATCAGGGGCGAAGGCGGTCGTTTTGCCGGTATGGATAAAATATATCGGGGTGGCGGCGCTGGCGTACGCGGCTTACGGTGCGCTGGTGTTTGCGTTCCAGCGCCAGATGATTTTTCCGCGCAGCCAAATCGATTACGCCCCGGCGGTGCTGCCCGACTCCCTTGCGATCGAAAAAACCTGGCTCACCATCCCCGGCGCATCCGTGGAAAGCTGGTATATTCCGCCAAGCGGCGGCGCGGCGAACGGCCCGAAGCCGGCGCTGATCTTCGCCCATGGCAACGCCGAGCGAATTGACCTGTGCGCCGCCGAGATGGTGCCATTCACCGCCCTTGGCATTGGCGTGCTGCTGGTGGAATACCCGGGCTACGGCCGATCGACGGGCAGGCCTTCTCAGGCAAGCATCACCGCGGCCTTTATCGCGGCCTACGACATGCTGGCGGCCCGGCCCGGTGTCGACGCCTCGAAGATCGTCCTCTACGGGCGCTCTCTCGGCGGCGGCGCCGTTTGCGCTCTGGCGGCCAAGAGACCGGCGGCGGCCCTGATCCTGGCCTCGACCTTCACCGGCATCCGCGCCATGGCCTCACGCTACCTGGTTCCCGGTTTCATGGTCCGCGACCCGTTCGACAACCTGGCCGTCATGCGCGATTTCAGCGGCCCGATTCTCATCGTTCACGGCCGCGACGACGACATTATCCCTTTTCACCACGGCCTGGCGCTTCAAAAGGCCGCTCGCCGTGCGACGCTTCTGGCATACGACTGCGGTCACAACGACTGTCCGCCAAACCAAGCTCGGTTCCGCCGTGATATTGCCGCCTTCCTGCGCGAAACAGGTATTCTACAGAGCCGGTGAGTCATTTGGTCGCGCCCCGCCGAAGCCGAATTTGCGCTGCAGCAGGTCGATCGTTTCCGGGCTGACCCTTAAATGCCGAATTTCGTCGGACCCGATCCAGCGGACCTCGCGCGCATCGTCGCCGGCGCGGATGGTGCCGCCCGCATACGCCGCGTCCAGGTCCACGATCAGGTAGTGAAAGCGGACCCGGCCGCGGTCGTCGCGTTCGATCACATCGAAGGCGTGCACCGGCCGGCCGGCGCGGATGACGAGTCCCGTTTCCTCCAGGATTTCGCGTTCCGCGGCCGCCTGCAGGCTTTCACCGAGTCGGACCTTGCCGCCCGGAATGGCCCACTGGTCGTCGGACGGCGGCTGCCCACGACGAACCAGCAGCACCCGCCCGTTGTCAAACACCACCGCTCCCACCGCGACCACCGGGCACCCGGGATACCGGCCGGCGGTGGGGGCCGCAGTATAATCGGTTGTTTCCGGCATCAAGCCCCCCCTTGACCCATCGTTTCAGCGAAAAAAGCGTCTTTTCCCATCCAGAAGCGCCCGCGCACCACCACGTGTCGACCCCGCCCCGTCAAACCATAATGCCCCGCCGCTTTGAGCCACCAACCGCTTGACAGGCCCCCCGCGCTCTGCGTATGCTCCGCGGCATACCGCCGTGCGCTCAAGATGATGCCGGCCCAACGAAAGGTTTCGCATGTCTCTTCGCTCCAAACTGCCCGAGGTCGGCGTGACGATTTTTACCGCCATGACTCAGCTGGCCAATGAACACGGCGCCTGCAACCTCTCCCAGGGATTTCCCGACTTCGACGTGCCGGACGGACTGGTGGAGCTGGTGGAAAAACACATGCGCGCCGGCCACAACCAGTACGCCCCCATGCAGGGCACGGCCCTATTGAGGGAAAGGATCGCCGAAAAGGCCCACGATCTCTACGGCGCCCGCGTCGATCCGGAAACTGACATCACCGTCACCTCGGGCGCCACCGAGGCGCTTTTCGCGGCCATAACGGCCGTCGTGCATCCGGGCGATGCGGTGATCGTGTTCGAACCGGCCTACGATTCCTACGCGCCGGTCATCGAACTGAGCGGCGGGCGGCCGATCTATCAAAAGATGTCGTTTCCCGATTACCGCATCGACTGGAACAAGGTGGCCGATGCCGCCCCGAACGCCCGCCTGCTGATCCTGAATTCACCCCACAACCCGAGCGGTATGATTCTGACCGCAGCAGACGTGGCGGCCTTAAAGGAAATCGTGCGGGGCAGCGAGCTTCTGATCGTCAGCGACGAGGTTTACGAGCACATCATCTTCGATGGCAATCGCCACGAGAGCCTGCTGCGCGACCCGGAGCTGGCCGAGCGCAGTTTCGTCGTCAGTTCGTTCGGCAAGACCTACCACGCCACCGGCTGGAAGGTCGGCTACTGCATCGCGCCGGCCGGTTTGACCCGCGAGTTCCGCCGCATCCACCAGTTTCTGACCTTTTCCACCGCCACGCCCCTCCAGATGGCCTTCGCCGATTTCATGCGGCAAACGACCATCTATTCCGATCTGCCGCGTTTCTACCAGGAAAAAAGGGACACGTTCCGGTCGCTGTTGAAAGGCTCCCGATTTAGCCCGCTGCCCTGCCGGGGCACCTATTTTCAGATGCTCGATTATTCGGCCATCACCGATGCGTCCGATGTGGCGTTCGCCCGCCGATTGACGGCCGAGCACGGCGTGGCCGCCATCCCGCCCTCGGTGTTCTACCACGAGCGCGACGATCACCGGGTGCTGCGCTTCTGCTTCGCCAAAAAAGATGAAACGCTTCGAAAAGCCGCGGAGATACTATGTCGGATTTGACGGTGACGTTGATACAAACCGAGCTGGAGTGGGAGGATGCCGCGGCCAATCTGCGCCGCTTTGATCGCCTGGTCGACGGGCTCGAGACCGCCACCGACCTGATCGTGCTGCCGGAGATGTTTACGACCGGATTCAGCATGAACGCGGCCGCGCTGGCGGAAGAAATGAACGGACGGGCCGTCGGCTGGCTGCGCGATACCGCCCGGCGCACCGGCGCCGCCGTGGTTGGCAGCCTCATCATCGTCGTCGACGGCCGCTATTACAACCGCCTGTGCTGGGTGTGGCCGGATGGCACCCTGGAAACCAACGACAAGAAGCACCTCTTCGCCTACGCGGGCGAGGACCGCATTTACACCGCCGGCAGCACGGCGCTTCTGGTAGACTTGAAGGGCTGGAAGATCCGGCCCTTCGTGTGCTACGATCTACGGTTTCCGGTCTGGACGCGCAACGGCCATCCAACCGATTACGACCTGGCGCTTTTTATCGCCAACTGGCCGCAAAAAAGAGCCGCGCACTGGAAGGCCCTGCTCCGGGCGCGGGCCATCGAAAACCAGTGTTTCGTGGTCGGCGTCAACCGCATCGGCTGCGACGGCAACGGCCTCTACCACAGCGGCGATTCGTCGATCGTCGATCCGGCCGGCGCGATCTTGTTTCAAAATGCCCACGCCCCGTGCGTGTTCACGCTGACGCTCGCACGCGGCCGCATCGACGCCTGCCGCCGGGAGTTTCCGGTGTTAAGGGATGCCGATCAGTTTGCGCTGCGGTAAACCGCGGTGTCCAGGTTGACCTGCGTCTTCCAGTACGGGTTGATCAGGTCCTCGAAAATGGAAATGGCGGCGGCCGAGCCCTGGCCGGAAGCCGTCACGATCTGCTTGTAGCCGCCCTCCACGTCCCCGGCCGAGTAAATGCCGGGGATGTTGGTCCGGTGCTTTTCGTCGTGCTTGATGAAGCCGTCTTCGGTCAACTCCACGCCGATCTTTTTGGCCAGCTCGACCGAGGGTTCGTAGCCGATGGCGATGAAGACCCCGTTGGTCTTGAAGGTGCGCTGCTTGCCGGACGCGCTGTCGACCAGAAGGACATCCTCGACTCTTTCCTTGCCGCGAATCTCCTTGATTTCGGTGTTCCACAGCACTTCGATATGGTTGTCGAAGAGCTGCTTGGCCAGAAAGTCCTGGGCCCGGAGCTTGTCGCGCCGGTGAACCAGAGTGACATCGATGCCGATGTGAAACAGGTGCAGGGCTTCGGTTACCGCGCTGTTGCCGCCGCCGACCATGATCACCTTCTTGCCCCGGAAAAGAGGCCCGTCGCAGGTGCTGCAGTAGCTGACCCCGCGGCCCGCCAGGCGCTCTTCGCCGGGAACCCCCAGGTGGCGGTGCTTGGCACCGGTCGCCAGGAGCACCGCGCGCGTCTCGAACTTGCGGCGGCTGGTCTGAACGACGATGGGCTCTCCGGGCTGAATGTCCAGCACGGCTTCGCCGGGATAGATCTGAACGTACTGCAGGGCGTGGCTGACCATGATGTCCACCAGGGTTTTGCCGCCGACCTGGGCGAAGCCGGGATAGTTCTCGACAATCGGCGTGGTGGCCACCTGGCCGCCGAGCGCATCGCGCTCGATGACCGCGGTGCGCAGACCGCTGCGCTCGGTGTAGATGCCCGCGGCCAGGCCGGCCGGACCGCCGCCGACGATCACGACATCGTTTTTAACCAGTTCGGCATCGCTTTCGGGAATGAATATGCTCTGGGGCTCCATTTTCTGGAGCGACAGGGCGAACACCTCTTCGCTCTGCGCCCCCTGCCCGATCAGGATGTCGTTGGCATAAGTCTGCGGCACGCTGTGCGCGTTGTACTGATCGGCCAGGTCCGGCGCACACTGGATGTCGACGATCTCAACCGACACCATGTCCGGCATATCGATCGCGGCCCGGATGGCGTTGACGGCCTGCTGCGGGCAGTACGGACAGGTGGCGCTGACAAAAACCTTCACCTGGCGGGGCGAATCGATTTTCTTGAGCACCTTGAGCGTCTGCTCGTTCAGGTTGCTTTTGCCCAGCCCCACGAAAATAAGGGTTTCGAGAAAGGTGCGGCCCTCTTCTCCCAGCGGGGCGCCGATCCAGCGGATGTTCACCCGCTCCGGAGCGATCAGGAGGCTCGGCGACCGCTCCACGTTCCACTTGCGCGCCAACTCGTGCGTCAGGGGATGTTCGCGAAAGGTGATCTTGGATGTCAACTCCCTGAAAGCGCGCACGATCTGGCGGTTGGTCTGGGCGAAAACGTCGTCGCGGCCCGGTTCGACAAACATGTAAATGGGGATGTCGTTCGGCAGTTTTTCGAAGGTCTGCTTCAGCTGGCGCATGAACTGATCCTGGCTGGCGGCGGCGGCCGGGCCGTCCGTCGGGGCGGTATGTTCCACGGATTTTTCCTCCTTGGTGGCGGTCGTCAGACTTTTTTTATGCTTGAAATCACAATGATTTTATTGATTTAACGCCTCAATACTAAGTATCGCCCATCCGCCTGTCAACCGGATCACTCAGCCCGCGGCGTGCAACAATGCCGCCGCCAGGGCCAGATCTTCGGCGGTTGTCACCTTGATGTTGGATTTGCTGCCCGCAACGAGGGTGACGGGATGTCCCAGGCGCTCGACCAGGCTGGCATCGTCGGTACCGGCATAGCCGTCGCGGATGGCGCGCTGGTGGGCCTCCACGATGAGCGCATAGCGAAACACCTGCGGGGTCTGGATGAGCCACAGGCCCGTGCGGTCAATTGTCTCGGCGATCGTGGCCGCGCCGCGCACGCGCTTGATGGTGTCCTCGGCCGGGATGCCGGGCGCACAGGCGCCGCTGGTTTCGGCGGCCCGGATGCAGGCCGTGATCAGCGAGGGTTCCACGAGCGGCCTGACGCCGTCGTGGATGGCCACCAGCGATTCCTTGCGAGCAAGCGACCGCAGGCCGTTATAGACCGATTGCTGACGCGACCGGCCGCCGGCGACGCATGTCACCGGTGTCCCGATGTGACCGCCGGAGAGCAGGCGGCGGCAGTCGTCGAGATCATCGGGCGGCACGACCACGCACAGGTGGTCGATCAGGGGGCAGTCATCGAATTTTTCCAGGGTGTGCACGACCAGCGGCCGGCCGGCCACCGGCAGGTATTGCTTGCGCGTTGCACTCTTCATCCTCACGCCGAGCCCGGCCGCCACGATAACTGCAGATACCATAATGCATCACTTTAAGTATTTAAGCTCGCGGGGCAGCGGCACCCCCTTGCCAATGGTGTCTTCGCCGTAATTGACATCGGCCAGAATCTCGATGTCCTTCAGGGCGCGCACATCCCCTTCGAACCTGACCTGCTCGAGGTTCTCCTTTTGTATTTTCCCGCCGGCCCATTGGATGTCGAGCACGCTGCTGGCATCAAAGCGGTCCTGGCCCACGACCATTTCGACCTGCCCGCCATAGTGCTGCACGATTTTGGCCAGCAGGAGGCTCGGACGGCTGTGAAACCCGAGCTTTACGGGAATGCCCACCACGATCGACCCCCGTTCGATGTTTTCGTTGAGGATGTCGCCAGCCAACTTGGTGCCGATGTTGAGAAAGTGGCAGGTAAAATAGAGGCCGTAATTGATCGTGCGGTCCAGCAGCGCTTCGGCGTCGACCAGCAGCGCCAGGCGTTCCTGCACCTGTTTGTAGGTATTTTTGTACCCGGCATCGTAGAGGTGCCGCTCATAGAAATGAAGCAGCCGGCCCATGACCTGCAGCAGGTGAAAGACGGCCGAAAAGTTGCCGCGCAGCTGTTTGAGCTTGCGGTTGCCGAATCGATACCCGCCGTGGATCACATAGGTGTCGAAGGAGGATTGCAGGTTGTGGACCAGCATCTCGAAGCGCCGGACCTCGACCTCGTTGATCTTGTCGGGCACGATGGACCGGATTTCCTCGATGCCGTAGGCCTCGTAGAAGCGGAACTGGTCGAGGGTTTTGGCGATGCGGATAAATTCGCTGGCAATGTTGACGATATGCTTTTTCTGCTGGTCGCGATTGTCGTCATCGATGTCGTAGGGCAGGAGGTCGGCCGTCACGACTTCGGGAAAAACCGTAATGTCGACGGTTTCGGCCGGTTCGGGAATGTTCAGGCGGCGGGCCTCCTCGATGATGATCGGCGCCAGGCTTTTTAGCGTGTTGGTCAAAAACGCGAAGGTCGCCTCACCTTCGCGCTTGAAATTCTCCATGTCGACCAGGTCGTAGAAAATCAGACGATTCAGGATATGCTTCTGGGAATAGCAGGCCAGGCTCAAGTGCCTGACGGCCGCACTCAGCTCCCGGAAAAAATACCAGTCGGAATTGTTCTTGGCGCCGTGAAAATCGAGGAAGTCTTCCAGCAGCTGGGAATTGGAAATCAGCGCGGCATAGAGCTTTTTGCTGATCACGCCGGGGGTGGAGCGTTCGTCGGCCAGGAATTTGCAATACTTCAAATATTCCTGGGTAAATATCCTGACCCTTTCGGCGAAGGTGATGTCGCAGGTGTACGGAGCATCCATGTTAAATCGAAGATATCCTTTCACTGTCTCAACTGACAAACTGTCCCAACCGACCCAACTGACCCAACCGACCTAACTGACTCAACCGACTAAACCGACACAATGACTTTTCATTCATCGTGGCGGCCCCGCAGGGCCAAGAACGCTTGATGCGAAAATAGAATTCCAAAGAAACATCTTACGTCGAACACTGAACATCGACGTTCGATGTTGGGCGTTCGATGGTCGACGTTCATCTTTTAAGCATTCCGGATCCCGGATTTTTTTAACCATTGAACTGTGAACCGGGAACCCGGAACCGTGAAAGACAGGGCGGCCGGAGTGGTTCGTAAGCCGAATTCTGTTCCCGCGGCCGGTTACCCGATCGCGGGCGACGATCATTCATCTAGGATGCCGATTGCCCGGCACCTCGTGCGACCTACCCGGGAGCTTGGACGGGCCGCCCTCGAGCACTCCCCTATTTGGTCTTGCACCGGGTGGGGTTTACCGAGCTTCCCCGGTC
>JBAPWQ010000035.1:0-26147 GCA_049283795.1 Desulfobacterales bacterium
ATGTCGACCACGGCGTCGATCTTGACACCGGCCTCCTTCATGGCATCCGCCTGGGGAATCGTGCGCGGGAAACCGTCGAACAGAAAGCCTTTCTTGCAATCGGACTGTGTGATCCGCTCCTTGACCAGCCCGATAATGACATCGTCGGGCACGAGTCCGCCGGAATCCATGACCGCCTTGGCCTTCTTGCCCAAGTCGCTGCCGGCCTTGACCGCCGCCCGGAGCATGTCGCCGGTTGAAATCTGCGGTATCTGGTATCTTTCCTTGATGTAGTTGGCCTGGGTTCCCTTGCCCGCTCCGGGGCCTCCCAATAAGATCAAACGCATTTTTCCCTCCTTTTAATGTGGTCGTTGTGATGGGGTCGTTCGTATGCGGACGCTTTCATTTCTGTCGGCCCGCTTAAAGATCATCGCAAAAAAGACGTTTTCCGGTTTGAAGCGCCGGCTTTGCCCAACCGCAGCTGCGTCAACGGCGATCGAACCGGTTTCATCGACGTGACCGGCGGCAGTGGGCATCATATGACCCGAAACCCGCAGGTCTGTCAAGTCGTCATTTTTTTCTTGCGCATCGAAAACCGTTGAGGTATACGTGCTTGTTTATTAAAGACTTGAGCAAAATGACCAGTCATCGATTCGCACTGCCGCGCAACGTGCCGTTCGATGGACAAAAGGGGGCGAGATAGTTGAAGGAAATCACAGTCAAGGTCTACGACAACGATATTGAAAAGGCCATGCGCATCCTGAAGAAAAAAATTCAAAATGACGGCCTTTTCAAACGGCTCAAACTGAAGAAGAGCTACGAAAAACCGAGTGAGTTCCGCCGCAGAAAAGCGCGCGAAGCCTTGCGAAGAGAGCGGCTGGCCGCTGCACGCAAAAACCGGTATCGCCGCTGACGATCCGGATCATTTTTTTCGAGCCCGGCGGGGAAAAGCCCGCCGGGTTTTTTATCCGCGGGCCGATGGGCACTGACTACCAAGACTGCCTGTATGACATGTATGCGCTGCGGCGCTTCGGGATCAAGCTAGGCCTCGAGACCATCGCACGCATGCTCTCCGGCCTGGGCGATCCCCAGCAGCACTTCACTGCCGTGCATGTGGCCGGAACCAACGGCAAGGGGTCCGTGGCCGCCACGCTGGCCTCGATTTTAACCGCCCGCGGCCTCAAGACCGGCCTGTACACCTCCCCGCACCTGGTGCGATTCAACGAGAGAATCGCGGTCGACGGACAGCCGATTTCCGACGAAAACGTCGTGTCCGCCTACCGGGCCGTCAAGGCCGCAGCCGCCACCGCGCGCGAGCCGACCTTCTTCGAGTGCGCGACCGCCATGGCCTTCCACGAATTCAGGCGCTGCGGGGTCGAGTGGGCCGTTATCGAAACCGGCATGGGCGGCCGGCTCGACGCCACCAACATCATCCGCCCGGCCCTTTCGATCATCACCAACGTTTCCCTGGAGCACCGCGAGTATCTCGGCCGCACCATTGCGCAAATCGCCGGCGAAAAGGCGGGCATCATCAAGGACGGCGTGCCGGTCGTCACGGCCGTTCGGCAGAAGACGGCCATCGCCGCGGTCGAGGCCGCCGCGGCCCGGCACGGCGCGCCGGTCTACCGGCTGGGCCAGGATTTCAAGGTGCGGCGCGGCGCCGCCGGCGCGCTGACCTACCTTGGCCGCAACGTCCGCTGGGGCGGGCTGAAAATAGCGCTGACCGGCGATCACCAGTTGGAAAACACCGCGCTGGCACTGGCGGCCTGCGAAGTGCTGACCCCGAGGATCGGCGCGATGGATGGGGACTGCCTGCAGCGCGGGCTCGCCGCGACCCGCTGGCCGGGACGCCTGGAGAAGGTCCTGGACCGGCCGCTGACCCTGCTCGACGGCGCCCACAATCTGGTCGCCGCCCGCACCCTGGGCCGATACCTTAAAACCGGCCTCGCCGGCCGCGCCATCACCCTTGTCATCGGTATCCTGGACGACAAACCCTATCGGGAAATCCTGGCGGCCCTGGTGCCGCCCTGCCGGCGCGTGATCCTGACGCGTCCCCGGACAAGTCGCGCCCTGCCGCCGGAAAAGCTGGCTTCTGCGGCCGGTGCCCTTGCAGTCGATGTGACCGTCATCCCGGATGTAGCCGCGGCCGTCGCGCACGCCATTAAAACCGCGGCGCCCGAGGAGGTCGTCTGCATCGCCGGTTCCCTATACGTGGTCGGCGAGGCCAAGGCCGCCCTGGAACACCTGGAGCCGCCGGAGCCGGTTTAGGAGCTGTAGGGGCACGGCGCGCCGCGCCCCTCCGGGCGGGTAACACTTTTGACCGATGACCCCGGAACGCGGAACCGATCAGCCCGCTTGGTTTTAGGTGCTTGACAATCCGAGCGCAATCCATTAACTCTCCGTTACCCCATCCACCCATGCGCCCGTAGCTCAGGGGATAGAGCGTCAGCCTCCGGAGCTGAAAGCCGCTGGTTCGAATCCAGCCGGGCGTACCACCCCAATTTTCATCATAGTATTCGTCGCAATCCATCCTTGGCATAATGAATGTCCATCACAGCGCGCACGGAAAAGAGAATTTGGCAAGCTGTCAGACGCGGAAATTCAAGCGATCGAGCAAAAATATGGAGAGAGCTACGTTTAAAGACTTATCCCCCTTCAATTCATTGGCATCATCTTAACCATGGCTTTCCTCGCTCGGAAACCAGCCCCGCCAGGCGCTGGAATTCTACCAGCAGGCCGCCCGGATTGATCCCCACAACACGCCCGCCATGGTGGCGCAGGCCACGCTGAACGAGCGCCTCGGCAATCAGGCCGAGGCGCTGCGGCTCTATGAACTGGCCGTTGCCGCCAGTCCGGACGAACCGGCCGCCCGGGCGGCGGCCCGGTCGCTGCGCGAGAAAATGGCCTGGGAACAAGACCGGGAAAAGCGAGAGCGGGTGGAAGCCCTCATTGAAGACCTCACCGCCGGGGGGCTGCCGGAAGGTGGCAGCCGGCCGGCCGACGAGTGGACCTCGGCACCGTTAACGGTGTGGCTGCCGACGTTTAAAACCACCGGTTACGGTCTCGTGGAGGGCGAAGACGTCCTGGTGCACAGCGCCGTCGTGGAGGAATTGATGGGGCGCAGCCGTGCGCGGTTCGTGGAGCGGGCTTTGATCGACCGGCTGCTGGAAGAGCTGAAGCTTGGGTCCTCACGACTGGCAGACCCGGCCACCGCCGCGGCGCTGGGACGCCTGGTGGCGGCAAAAATCCTGCTGTCGGGGCAGATCGTCCACCATGGATCGGCTGCAGAAATCGCCGTGCGAATCATCGAAACCGAAACCGGGCTCGTGAGAGCCGTCGTCAACCAGTCGTTTGACCCGCAAACAGCCCCGGCCGAAATCGCCCGGCTGATGGCTGTCAAACTGGCGGATCGGCTATTGGCCCTGTATCCCCTGCGCGGCAAAATAGCGACGATCGAAAAAGACGCCATTTTCCTCAACGTGGGCCGCCGTCAGGGCGCCAAAGTGGGCCAGCTGTTTAAAGCAGTGGATGCCGATGCGACTCTGGAGGTGGTTTCCGTGGAAGAAGAAAAATGCCGGACCAAGGCACTCGGCGGCCAGTCGGCCATCGAGCCGGGCGTCAAGGTCCAGGTCACCTCGCCCGCGAAAGGGCCTGATGGCTGACCTTTTCTCAAGGCACAATCGTAAAGCTTTTCTTGGTCGGCAATGTGTAGATCGAGACCTTTATTTTTTTGACGAGGTATTTACGATGATTTTGGCCGAGATCAGGGATACCGCTTTCGGCCACACCAATGAAGCGCTTTGCCTTCAGGTAAAGGTCTGCCTCTTTTTCGCTGCTGTAATCTTCTACGAATTTTCGAATCGTCATCCGGGCCACATCCGATTTCGTTAAGCGGAGATACCCGCATTTTCCCGTTGAACTCTTTCATACAGCCATATTTTTATCAACGCGGCACGGTCGACGCCGATGCTCTTTCGAACTTGATCGATTTCCTGAACCAACTCCTCTGAAATATCAAGAGTGATGCGGACCTTTTTCCCATGACGGATAATTTTAGCCTGGGTCATATCGATCAGGTCGTGTATATCTTCGCCGTCGTCAAACCGTTGATCAAATTCTTCCGAGCTTTTTGCATGTTTATTTTTTGTCATATAATTTAATCTCCTTTTTCCTGGCACGCCTCACCGATATTATTTCGAATTCCATTGTGCAAAAATTATAGTAATTTTACTGAAAATATCAATAAATTTTATAATCGTGAGCTAACATCCAAGCAGACCCGATGAAAAAACCAATCTATAGCGTTTCGCGGGCAGGGTGCCGACCGGAATTGCTGGGCATGTGGGACGGCCCGGCCTGGCGCAGCGCGCCCAGCCTGGCCGTCGCCTGCTTCCGGCCGGAGGGCAGCGCCCATCGGCCGGTCACGCGCGTCAAACTTGTCTATGACCGCAACGGGATCTATGGGCTGTTTCAGGTAAAAGACACCTACGTGCGCTGCGTCCGCACGCGCTTTCAGGACGCGGTTTACAAGGACAGCTGCGTGGAGTTTTTCGTCCAGCCCAAGCCCGCCGGCGGTTACTTCAACTTCGAGTTCAACTGCGGCGGCGCCCTGCTGGCATCATACATCACCGATCCGGCCCGCGTGCCGGGCGGTTTCAAAAATTTTGTGCGCCTGACCGATAAAGACGCCCGTCGCCTGCGCATCCACCATTCGCTGCCGGCGGTGGTCGAACCGGAAGCGGCGCAGGCCACGACCTGGCATCTCGAATTTTTCATCCCGTTCGCGCTGCTCGAAGCCTATGTCGGCCCGATCGCCATCGCAAAAAACGCGCCGTGGCGCGCCAACTTTTACAAGTGCGCCGATGAAACGTCTCATCCGCACTGGGGCGCCTGGTCGCCGGTCGACGAGTTGAACTTCCACCTGCCGCGCTGCTTCGGAACGCTTGTTTTCGAGGTGTGATTGTTTTTTTCTGCAGCCCCTCCTTGCAATTTCCGGTCACCGTCCACAGAGCCAAAATTTGTCTTGGCGGCAATCCATACCCTCGATTATCTATTGCCCATCGGCGATCTTTTTTAGACACGTCTAACCCATTGACTTATTACCCGTATCTGGTATCGTCCTTAAGACTTCGACCCAAACCGCAAGAAAACGACCCGGGGAACAGGCGACCATGACCGCGGCCAGCATCAGACGACGAAAATTACAGAGCCTCGAAGAGCACCTGAGAAATGAAAATCCGGTGCTCACCGACGTCGTCGCCAATTTCCGGCAGCTCGACCGGGTGTCGCGCCAGCTCGGGCTGTTCGACCGTGAGGAATCCCATACCGGCCGGATACCCTGGTGGCCGCTGATTTCGATCCTGGGCATCTATTCTTCCGGCAAATCGGCCTTCATCAACCACTATCTCCGCTACCCGCTGCAGGCCACCGGCAACCAGGCCCTGGACGATAAGTTCACGGTCATCTGCTTCACCGGCGAAAACCGCGTGCGGTCGCTGCCCGGCGTGGCCCTGGATGCGGACCCGCGCTTTCCGCTCTACAAGATCAGCCAGGCCATCGAAGAGGTGGCCCGCGGCCAGAGCGATCACATCGACCGCTACCTACAGCTGCGGACCTGCCCCAGCGAGAAGCTGCGCGGCCGCATTCTGATCGACTCGCCCGGCTTCGACGCCGACGAGCAGCGTTCCTCCACCCTACGGATCACCGATCGCATTATCGATATTTCGGACCTGGTGCTGGTCTTTTTCGACGCCCGCCACCCCGAGTCCGGTTCGATGCAGGACACCCTCAAGCACTTGGTCGGCGCGACCATCAATCGCCGCGACGCCAACAAATTTCTCTATATTCTCAACCAGATCGACAACACGGCCCGCGAAAACAACACAGAGGAGGTCTTTGCGGCCTGGAAAAGGGCGCTGGCCCAGCAGGGCCTGACCACCGGCTGCTGCTATGCGATTTACAACCCGGATATGGCCCTCGACATCGCGGATGACAAGACGCGCGCCCGGCTGGAAAATCGTTGCGACACCGACCTCAAGGCCATTAACGATCGCATCGACCAGGTCGGCGTGGAACGGGCTTACCGGATTATCGGCCTCCTCAAAAAAACGGTCCAGTCTATCGAACGGGAAACCGTTCCGTTGCTGCAGGAGTTTGTCGACCGTTGGCGCCGCACGGTCCTCAAGCTGGACGCGCTCGTCTTCGGCAGCACTCTGGCCTTGTTTCTGGTCACGACCATCTCGGCCGGTTATTGGGAGGGTTTACGCTTCAAACCGCCCTTCTTTTCGGCGCTGGCGAATCACGGCGGCCTGCGGTTCTTTTTTATACTGCTTCTCATTGCGGGGATCGGTTACGTCCACTACCGGATACGCCTGCGCGCGGCCGCGCGGGTCAGCCGGACCCTGCTGGCCGAATTGTCCGATCCGCATGCGCGCCGGAATTATGCCCGCGCGTTCCGGAAAAACAGCGAGTGGTGGCGCAGTATTCTGCAGCGGCGGCCGATCGGCTGGAGCCAGCAAAACCGCACGACTCTTGCCAAGGTATTCGAAAATGCCAACGACGCGATCCGCAACCTCAACGACACCTTCACCAACCCTTCCGGCCGGGCCACTGTCCCCTACTGCACCGAACCGTTAGAGTCGCAGAACGCTTTCGACACCCCGGCGGCCGACGAGACCGGTTCCGACGTCAAGCTCCGGCGCCTGTCCCTCTTCAGAAACAACTGACACCAGCGGCCCTGCGGCCGTTGTTATAAAAAATGACAATAGGCATATAAGGGCGAAAATTTTTTCGCCCCTACGCCGTTAAATTTCGGGCAGAAATTCGAGCAGCGCGCGATTGAAGGCTTGCGGCTGTTCGACATTGCACAGGTGTGCGGCTGACGGAATGATCTTAAGGCGGGACCCCGCGATGCGGCGGTGAATGGCCTCGGAGTTTGCAACCGGCGTGCCCGGGTCCTGCTCGCCGACGACGATCAGGGTGGGAAGCCGGATCTCGCCGAGCCGGTCGATATAATCGAGCCGGCGGATGGCCTGGCTGCAGCCGACAAAGCCTTCTACCGGCGTTGTCCGGATCATCTCGCGGATGCGCCTGACTTCAGGCGGGTTCCTGGCAAGGTAAGGCGGGGTGAACCAGCGCTGCAGGGTCTCCTCGGCCAGGGTGGCCATGCCCTCGGCCCGGGCTTTTTCGATGCGCTGTTGCCAGAGCGGCTGCGCTTCCGGGGGAATAACGGCGGCGGTGTCGCATAATACCAGGCTTTGCAGCCGTTCGGGGTGATTCAAGGCGACGGCCTGGCCGATCATGCCGCCCATCGATATGCCGACCCAGTGCACCGTCTCGACCGCCAGGGCATCCATGACCGCCACGGCGTCATCCGCCAATTGTTCCAGGCTGTAGGCCCCGTCGGGCGCGTCGCTGGCGCCGTGACCACGGGTGTCGCAGCGCAGCAGCCGGAAGTGCGGCTCGAAGGCCGCCAGTTGGGGCGACCACAGATCGAGCGTTGTCGACAGCGAATGGCTCAGCAGCACCACCGGGCCGGAAGCGTTGCCGGAAATGACGACTTTGATGGTGATGCCGTTGGCCTCGATCTTCATCGCCCCTCCTCGCCGGGCATTTTGTACCCGCAATCAATACTTATAGTAATGCTTGAACCATTCCACGAAGCGCCTTATTCCGACTTCGATCGGCGTGTCGGGCCTGAAGCCCACGTCGCGGACCAGGTCGTCGATGTCGGCATAGGTCGCCGGCACGTCCCCGGATTGCATTTCCCGCATTTCCTTGCGGGCCGTCTTGCCGACCGCCGCCTCGATGGCCGCGATGAAATCCATCAGTTCCACGGGCTGGTTGTTGCCGATGTTGTAAACTTTGTAGGGCGCATGGGAGGTCCCGGGGTCCGGCTGGTCTGCGTCCCAGTCCGGGTTCGGCCGCGGGGGCCGGCGCATGACCCGCACGACGCCTTCGACGATATCGTCGATATAGGTGAAGTCCCGCTTCATCCGGCCGTGGTTGAACACCTGGATCGGCTGGCCGTCGAAAATGGCCTTGGTGAACAGGAAAAGGGCCATGTCGGGCCGCCCCCAGGGGCCATAAACCGTGAAAAACCGCAGGCCGGTGCATGCCAGCCCGAAGAGGTGGCTGTAAGAGTGCGCCAGCAGTTCATTTGATTTCTTGGACGCCGCGTACAGCGAAACCGGGTGATCGACATTGTCGTGCACCGAAAACGGCATGCGGGTATTGGCCCCGTAGACCGAGCTGGATGAGGCGAAAACCAGGTGGGGTGTCCGGTGGTGGCGGCAGCACTCCAGCAGGTTGACGAAACCGACCAGGTTGGCCTCCACATAGGCGTATGGGTTTTCGAGCGAGTAGCGCACGCCGGCCTGGGCCGCCAGGTTGACGACGACGTCAAAAGACTGCGCGGCAAAGACCTCGCTCAACCGGTCGCGGTCGGCGATGCTGGACTTGTAAAACGAAAAATTCGGTTCGGCTCGTAGAATTTCCAGGCGGTCCTGCTTCAATTTGACATCGTAATAAGGATTGAGATCGTCGATGCCACTGACGTGATTGCCTTCCGCAAGCAGGCGCCGCGCCAGGTGAAACCCGATGAAACCCGCCGCGCCGGTTACCAGCACGTTTTTGACGTCAATTTCCATTCCTGCTCCTGTTTTGAGAGCCGGCGTACCACCGGAAGGTGCGCTCGAGCCCCTCCTCGAACGGCACGTCGGCCGTAAAGCCCAGCAGCGATTGCGCCGCGTCGACGGCGGCCACCGAGGCCATGATGTCGCCGGCCCGCGGCGGGCCATAGCGGGGGGCGATGCTCAAACCGGCCAGATCCGCAATGATGCGCCAGAGGCGGTTGATGTCGATCGCCGTTCCGGTTCCCACGTTGATCGAGCGTCCAGCGGCGTCATCGGCGCCCGCGGCCGCGATCAATGCCCGCACCACGTCACTCACATACACGAAATCCCTGCTCTGGCGGCCGTCGCCGTTGATGACCGGCGCGGTGTGCGCCACCGCTTTGGACAAGAAGATCGATATCACCCCGGAATAGGGCGACGACGGGTCCTGTCGTGGTCCGAACACGTTGAAGAACCTCAGGCTGGCGGTCTTCATGCCGTAGAGTTCGTGGTAGATGCGCGCATAGTATTCGCCGGTAATCTTCTGCACCGCGTAGGGGCTAAGCGGTTTGGGCAGCAGACCCTCGTGCTTCGGCAATTCAGGGTCATCGCCGTACACGGCCGAGGAGCTGGCCAGAACGACGCCGGAGGTGCCGCCGGCGCGGGCGGCCTCCAGCACGTGCAGCGTACCCAGGTCGTTGACCAGCGCCGATTCCACCGGCTGGGCCACGGTTTGGGGCACGGACACGACCGCCGCCAGGTGAAAGATGACCTCGCACCCGCGCGCGGCCCGCATCAGGGCCTGAAGATCCCGGATGTCGCCCTCGATCAGGTCGATTTCCCCGACCACATGGTTCAGGTTGGTGCGATGCCCGGATGAGAAATTGTCGAGCACCGTCACCCGGCACCCTTGGGCGGCCAGTTCCCCGACCAGGTGCGACCCGATGAACCCCGCCCCGCCCGTCACGAGGGCCTTTTTGAAAGAAATGCTCATTTTTACACTCAGCTAAATGGGGCCGCAGAGAAGAGAGGGGCAACTCCCCCGCTTTTTTGCATCTGCGCCGCCGCAGCGAAATACCCTCACATACAGGCAATCGTCATCGCTTACAGCGTGTTGCAGATGCAGCCATAGTGTCAGCGTTCACAATGTGCCGCAGATGCAAGGCATCGGCGTCCCGGCGACCTTTGTGCTTTAGGGTAAGCGTTCACAGGGTGCCGCAGATGCAAGGCGTCGGGCGCGACGGCGTACTTTTTTGTACGTCTAGTGCCCGACAACGCCGCAGATGCGGTGCCCTGTGAACGCTTACCCGGCGAGGTTAAGCCACACGGTAAAGGTCAGGGCCGAAAGCAGGGTGCTGGCCGAAATGGCGGCCACGGCGAACTCGGCGTCGCCCCTCATCTCACGGGCCATCACATACGTGACCGTGGCCGTCGGCGAGGCCAGCAGGATAAGGCCCGGAAGATAGTCGACAGCCTGCACACCGGCAAGCCGGTAGGCTATCAGGCCCACCGCCGGCAGGAGCACGAGTTTCAAACCGGTCGTTACCAGAACGGGTGCCAGATTGCGGCGCATGAGGTTGAAAGAGAGCGAAGCACCGATGATCAGAAGGGCCATGGGAAGAGCCAGGTCGCTTAGAATCTTCAGGCTGCGATCGACGATCAGCGGCAGCGGAATCGCGAAAAGAGAAAAAATAATTCCCAGCAAAGCGGCCAGAATGATCGGGTTCCCCGCAACTTTCCAGAAAACCGTCCAGTGTCCGTGACGCGGCGTCAGGCTGTTAGAATACAATTGCAACACCGAAACTGCAAGAAAGTTTTGGAGAATGATCAGAAAGCCGGCAATGATGCCGGCCCGCACGAAGCCTTCGTTACCGAGATAATAGAAGGCCACGGCCAGGCCGATGTAACCCAGGTTGCCGTGGATGCTGTTCTGGATGAAGGTTCCGCGCCGGGATCGAAGCAGGCGCAGCAGGCGGCCTGCCGCCCAGGCCGCCGCAAAAACCGTCAGGGCCGCGAACAGAGTGATCGCAACGACCGCCGGGTCGAACTGGGTCTTCAGAGATGAGCCCGAAACCGCTCGAAATATCATGGCCGGAATGGCGAGGTGGTAGACGAGGTGATTGGCCGGCTCCAGAAATTCAGGCGGCATGACGGCTTTGCGCCGGGCGAACCACCCCAGAGCGATAATCACGAAAATCGGAATGATGGTGCCCAGGATCTGCATTCGAAAAAAAATCCAACTGGCAAGGCAATTTAAATACATGACGAGTGGCATCAACGCGAACCGCCGAGGGCCAAAAGGTCATACCACCCCGCCCTGCCGCTTGCAAGCCGGGCCAAAAGCCCGGCACCCACCGTTGCCCCCCGAGCGGACGGGTCAAGTCCTTGGCGACCCGGCCCCTATCAAGAGACCTCGCCGCCGCCGCCTTTCGGGTCCCGTTTCCCCTATCCGGTATCACCGGGTAGCAAAATGCGGCGTCGTTTTTGCGTTTTTATGCAGTTTTATAAAGACTTTCCGCAGGCCATGGCGGTTGACGCCATCCATTGTCGCAATACATTGTATATACTAATGCTGCCATTTTAATTGTCACCGCCGCCCGTATTTGGTAAGATTATTTTATCGAAGGCCACCAAATGCCTTTGCGCCCGGCAAAATAAGCCGGTGCCGATCCGCCCCTCCTGACACGCCAGAGTCGAGGGGTTTTGCTTTTGGCATGGATGGACAGGGACTATCAGGAGGTGATGATGATACGCTTCACCCGATTACTTTTTCCGGTGGCGCCCCATCCCATTTTATTGATGGCGCTCTTGTTGGCCGCGATGTATTTGGCGCGAAAACCATTTCAGCGGGCGGTCGTCACCTTCGGCCGGGTCATCGACACCGCCCTGAGGCTCTCGGCGGCTTCCGTGCGTCAGGCCGAAAAAAAACTGGCCGAGCGCAACCGCGAAGTCCTGCTGACCGCCGGCCTCGAGAATGCCGAACGCCTGGTGGAACGGCAATTCAACCGTATCGACGCCGCGGTGGTTCGCGATCTCAAGGCCTATCCCCTCCTGCAGCGCCAGATGACGGAAGTGACGGCCGGACTCGAGGAAGATCTGGCCCGCAGTGTGGAAGTGCCGCCGACGCTGCCGGACTGGACCAACATCATCGCATCTATCGCCAACATCAAGCATGACGGCGACCCGATAGTGGCGCGCCTGCTGGGGGAAATCGACCGCAACCTGCGGGAACAGACCCGCACGGCGATCGAGAGTTTCCGGGGCTCAAGCGGTAAACGCCACGTCCTGCTCGGTCGCATGGCGCCCGTGTGGCGCAAGGTGCAAAAGACGCTGGACGATGTTGGCCGCTGCATCTCGAACCTTTCCGAGCGGGCCAAAATTATCGATTCCACCATGGACGCTTACCAGGAAATCCGGGCCCGGACCGACAAGGCCGCCCGCAGCCTCTCCGCGTCCTCTGCGAGCCGTTTCGTCATTTCCGGCCTGATGCTCCTGGTCGCCGGCGGCGCCGCGGTCATCAATTTCAACCTGATCGCCCTGCCGATGTCCGAGATGATCGGCGGCGGCAGTTTTATCGGTGCGTACAGAACATCCGACGTGGCGGGCCTGGTGATCATCCTGATCGAACTCGGCCTGGGGCTCTACCTGATGGAGGCGCTGCGCATAACGCGCCTGTTCCCGGCCATCGGGGCCCTGGACGAACGGATGCGAACACGCCTGATCTTCGTCACCCTGGCCCTGCTGGCCGTTTTGGCCGGCGTCGAGTCGGCGCTGGCCTTCATGCGCGATCGCATGGCGGCCGATATGGAAGACCTGCGACAGACTCTGGCCGGGGCGGAAAATATCGCCCGGACGGACAACCTGATACCGACCATCGGCCAGATGATCCTGGGATTAATCCTGCCTGTCGTCCTCGCCTTCACGGCCATTCCCCTGGAGTCGTTTCTTTCCTCGGCGCGAACCGTTCTGGGAATCGGGTTCGAAGGCCTACTCCGGCTTCTGGCGTTTCTGCTGCGGCTCGCCGGCCATGTCGTCACATCCACCGGGAAACTTGTCACCGCGCTCTACGACCTGGTCATTTTCCCGCTGCTGTGGTTGGAGGGCGTGGTCACCGAAAAACCATTTAGCATCCGCCAGGCCTTCGATCGGGCCTCCAGAGCGCGCCCCACCCGCGGGCCGAATAGTCCGGTCGAAAAACAGGAGGGCCGCCCGCGGATTCTGGAGAGCCGGGAATGAAGCACTGGGTGTTGCTGGCACTCTTGACGGGCTTGGCCGCAGGCGGTTGCAGCGTGGATCAATATCGGACCACCGGGGTATACATGCTGCTGGACACCTCCGCCACCGATGCCACAGCGCTCAGAAAAGCGCAGTCGGCCGTCAATTTTTTTCTGGGCACTCTGCAGCCGCAAGACACCCTGGCACTGGCGAGCATCGGCACCGGCAGTTTCAGTGAAAAAGACATCATTGCCAGAACGACCTTCGATCGGCGGCCGTCGGTGGCCAACAACCAGAAAAGGGCCTTCCAGAAGAAGGCCGCCGACCTGGTGGTGGAAGTGAAAAGCAGCGCCGCCGCCGATATCTCCGGCGGCATCCTGCAGGCCATCGAATATTTGAACGCCGTGCAGGCCGGACGAAAAGTCATCTTTATTTTCTCGGGTTTAAAACAGGAAGGCGACCGCGGCGGCGCAGGTGACGTAGGCTTCCAGCTGTCCGGCTTCGCGGTCATCGTCCTGAACCCCGCCGCCGGCGCGGGTGTCCCAACCGCTGAAAATACCCGTGAGCGCATCGAGCTGTGGCGCTCGAGAATCGAGAGCGGCAACGGCAGGTGGCACGTTGTCGAGAAGCTCGATGACATCGACGCCGTTTTTACCCGTTGAAGCGACCCCCTGTGCTTCTCGGGCTGCATTTGCCGGCTGTCGAGAGCGTGTGAAATCGGTTGTGTCAGTTGAACGGGGCTGTAAGGGTTGTCGGGATTATTGGGGTCGTTGGGTCTATTGGGTTCAGTGGATTTGTCGGGTTTATTGAGGGTGTCGGGGCGGGTTCGTCGAGTCCCGCTGCAGCGGGAATGCAGAGTCATTTTTGCTTGACGAATCTTCAATGTAGCTTTAATGTAGCTTCGGGAAATATCCTTTTATTCTCCGAATGAAGCAGCCATCCGCCGGCGGTCAAAAAAATGCCGCGTCCGCGGCGTGATAATGCAAGTCCTGACCGCTTGAATATCGGTGACTATCCGTATTGAATGCACCATCTTTCTCATCCACGATGAGGGTCTCTATGGCGTCAAAGGATAAAACTCCCGAAATACCCGCTAACAAGGATCCCTCCGCGGAACTCCCGGACAATCGCGTTAAATTCGAGATTTACGGCGAGGAAATGATCGAGAAATGCGTGAAGTCCAGCGGAAACAGCGGGCGGGTCTATCTGCCGCCAAACTGGGTCGGCCACCAGGTGAAAATCATTCGTATCGATTGAGTCGCCCAGCGGCCGCAGCCGGCTACCGCCCCCTTAACCCCTCACCAGCGGCGAGGAATTTTTCAGTGGAAAATGTGACCATCAGGAGATTGAAGCCCGCCGATGCCGATGAAATCAGCCGTATTTACAGCGCCATCACCCAGAAGCCGGCTCGCGCCGATTTCAGGAACCTGGTCGAGGAACATGCCCTCAGAACCAGTGACGCCTGCTTTGTGGCCGAACTGGGTGGGGTGGTGGCCGGGTTCATGATCAGCTACATCATGACCCTCGGCTTCGGAATCGAAAAAAGCGCCTGGATCGCATCGCTCGGGGTGAACCCCCGTTACATGGGCCAGGGGATCGGGGCGGAATTGGCGCGCGAAGTGTTTAAATTCTACCAGGGCGAAGGCATTCACAACGTGTACACGTCCGTGCGCTGGGACTCGACCGACCTGCTCTCTTTCTTCAAAACCCTCGGCTTCGACCGCAGTAATTTTATAAACCTCCGTAAGGTGCTGGAATAAGCCGATGGGTTAAGCCCGTTTGGCCCGTTTGGACCGTTTCGCCCGTTAGCCGGTTAACTCATACCTCTCCCCAAATGGTCTTTTTCGGCCGGGTCGATTATAAACCCATTTCTGCTGTTGATAAATTCAAAATCGCCTGATAGAGTCGCCCGCCATCGATTGGATCGCACGGCAACCGACATTTTCACCCGGACGCCTTGGTGGAAATAACAGCCATCCCGCGCCCCCGACGGCAGCTTTTCTCCGATCGACAGGAAGAAGATCATCACCACAGTCTGAACAGGAGGTTTGTGGCGACGTGTCGGCCGCCCCAACCGGAGGCCGCCGGCCGTTTTTGCATGCCAAAGGGGTGTGGGCCAACGTTCTGCACCGCGAACCGGCTTTTCTCTGTGGATGGTCGTCAACCCTTCGCCGTTTCAGGCAGGTCCCCGACCAGTCCGCAGGAGGCCCCCGCCGATTCAAGCGGTCGACCCTTCATTCAGCCGCCCCGGCTAACGGAACGCCTTCTCATCTCCGTTCCTGCATTTGCAGACCGCCGCCCTTGCCGGTGGGCCATCACCTGTTTGACGACCCGATCGCCGCACCGGTAAAATCGATTCGCATCTCGCGCTGACCGCCCTTGCGCGGAACCATCGCGCGGCAGGCATCGAGACCGGTCCATGCAAACACGGTGGATTTCCAAAATATAGCGGCACCCCCGGCCGCAAGACGGATGGCGATTCGAGAGCCGCCGGTATCGAAAAGCGAGCGACATCTCCGCCTGAATTTACCCTGTAAGAATAAGGAGAAGACATGGATAGCGCCAAGTTGATCGCGACACTGGACGAAAAGAACAGGCAGGCCGCCCGGGGCGGTGGTGACGAACGCATCCGCAAACAACACGAAAGCGGCAAAATGACCGCTCGCGAACGGGTTGAAAAACTCTTCGATCCCGCCACGTTCACCGAAATGGACCGTTTCAAGGCGCATCGCTGCGCGGATTTCGGCCTGCAGAACCAGAAAATACCGGGCGATGGCGTGGTGACCGGCCACGGTTTGATTCATGGCCGCCGGGCCTTCGTCTATGCCCAGGACTTCACCGTGTTCGGCGGCTCGCTCTCGCTGTCCCATGCCGAGAAGATCTGCAAGGTGATGGAAACGGCCATGAAGGTCGGCAGCCCGGTTATCGGCCTCTGCGATTCGGGCGGCGCCCGCATCCAGGAAGGGGTCATGAGCCTGGCCGGATACGCGGACATCTTTTTGCGCAATGTCATGGCCTCGGGCGTCGTGCCCCAGATCACCGCCATCATGGGCCCCTCGGCGGGCGGAGCGGTCTATTCGCCGGCCCTGACCGACTGGATCTTCATGGTGGAGAAAACCGGCCACATGTTCATCACCGGCCCGGACGTCATCAAAGCCGTCACGGGCGAGGTCGTCACCAAGGAGGACCTGGGCGGCGCCATGGCCCACAACGCCGTCAGTGGCGTGGCCCACTTCGCGGCGCCCGACGACGGCGCCTGCCTCGAGGGCATCCGCGAGCTGCTGAGCTTCCTGCCGCAAAACAACCTGGAGGACCCGCCGCGCCTGGAGACCGCCGATGACTCCGAGCGCCGCGAACCGGCCTTGCGGGACGTGGTCCCGGCCGACCCCAACAAGCCCTATGACATCCGCGACATCATCCGCGCCAACGTCGATGACCGGTACTTTTTCGAAGTCCACCAGCACTATGCCCGCAACATCGTGGTCGGGTTCGCGCGCCTGGACACGATGCCGGTGGGCATCATCGCCAACCAGCCGAGCGTGATCGCCGGCTGCCTGGATGTCGATGCATCGATCAAGGGCGCGCGCTTCGTGCGCTTCTGCGATGCCTTCAATATCCCGCTGATCATCTACGAGGACGTGCCGGGATTTCTGCCGGGCACCCACCAGGAACACGGCGGCATTATCAAGCACGGCGCCAAACTGATCTACGCCTTCTGCGAGGCCACCGTGCCGCGCATCACCGTCATCACCCGCAAGGCCTACGGCGGGGCTTACTGCGTGATGAGTTCGCGGCACATCCGCGGCGACTGGGTCATGGCCTACCCGACGGCCGAGATCGCCGTGATGGGCGCCGACGGGGCGGTCAACATCATCCACCGCTCGGAAATAAAGGGGGCCGAAGACCCGGGCCGGGAGCGTCAGCGGTTGGTCGCGGAGTACCGCGAAAAATTCGCCAACCCTTACAAGGCCGCGGAGCTGGGATACATCGACGAGATCATCGACCCGGCCGACACCCGTCCGAAGATCATCCAAGCCCTGCAGATGTTGCGGACCAAACGCGATGCCAACCCGTCCAAGAAGCACGGGAACATTCCATTATAACAAAGGAGACTGCGCCATGTCCTGGGACCAAGTCTACGAGCTGCTCATCAGCATCCTCACCACCCAGACCGGACTGCCGAATCTGATGCTCAAACAGGTTGTCATGCTCGGGGTCGCGTTTGTCTTTCTCTACCTGGCGGTGGCCAAGAATTACGAGCCCCTGCTGCTGGTGCCAATCGGCTTCGGCATCTTCCTGGTCAACTTTCCGCTCGTGCCGCTCATGGGGTTCACCGAGCACGGGGCGCCCGAACTCATCCGCGCCTTTTACAAATACGGCATCGAGTGGGAGATCATCCCCTGCGTGATCTTCCTGGGCCTGGGCGCCATGACCGATTTCGGGCCCCTGATCGCCAACCCCAAAACCCTGATCATCGGCGCCGGCGCCCAGCTGGGCGTGTTCATCACCTACATTGGGACCCTGGTCTTCGGCTTCACCCTCAAGGAGGCCGCCTCGGTGGGCATCATCGGCGGTGCCGACGGGCCGACGACGATCTACCTGACGGCCAAGCTCGCGCCGCACCTGCTGGGCGCCAACGCCCTGGCCGCCTACTCCTACATGGCCATGGTACCCCTGATCCAGCCGCCGATCATGCGCCTGATGACCACCCCGGCCCAGCGCCGGATCAAGATGCGGCAGCTGCGCCCGGTTTCGACCACCGAAAAACTGCTCTTTCCGCTCGTGGCCTCCGTGTTGATCATCATGCTCATCCCGGCCGTGGCGCCCCTGATGGGCATGTTCATGTTCGGCAACTTCATGCGCGAGTGCGGCGTCGTCAAGCGCCTCTCGGACACCGCCCAGAACGCCCTGATGAACATCGTCACCATTTTCCTGGGGCTCTCGGTGGGCGCGACCATGGAGGCCGAAAAATTCCTGAGCTTGAAGCCCCTGTTGATCTTCGGGTTCGGATTGGTGGACTTCGTGGTCTGCACCTTCGGGGGCATCCTGACGGTGCACATCATGAACTTTTTCTTAAAAGAAAAGTTGAACCCGCTGATCGGCTCGGCCGGCGTATCGGCCGTGCCGATGTCGGCCCGGGTGTCGCATTCAGAGGGGCTCAAGGCCGACCCGGACAACTGGCTGGTGATGCATGCCATGGGGCCCAACCTGGCGGGGGTGATCGGCTCGGCCGCCGCCGCCGGCATGTTCATTGCCATGTTCCAATAGGAGGGGGGTATGAGACGCCAAACCATGATCTGTTTTGCAAGGGCCGTGGCGATGTTCCTGGCTGTCGCTCCGGCGGTTCTGCTGGTACATCCCGACCGGGCCCGGTCTTTCATCGTCGGCGAAGATGTCGAAAAGCCGCGGCCCGAATTCACCCGCAACCAGGAGACGATTACGGCCAAGCTGATCCCGCGCGCCAAGAGTGGCAGCGTCACCATTGATTTTCGCGTGACCGGCGGCCGTCTGGCGGAGGTCCGGGGCGTGGATTTCGATACCGCCGCGCGGCCCGAGGTGGATGTAAAAAACTTCAAATCGGCCCTGTTCGACATCCTGGTCGAGGATGTGCCGATCGGCGGCAAGGTCCGGGTGTCGATTCTTTCCGACTTTTTCACCCGCTCAACGGCCTTCTACGTCTTCAATCCGCATCTGCAGAGCCCCTGGAGCCGTGACGCGCAGGTTGAAAACTTCGATCACCCCGCGCGGGTGCAGGAACTGGTGGTGCCGGTCACCGACGGCGGTCCTTTCGACGCCGACGGGGTCGCCGACGGGCGCATCCACCTCATCGGCGGTCCGCGGGACTCCTTCTGGGGCTATGCCCTGGGGACCCTTTTCATCCGGTTCTTCGGCATCTTCATCGTGCTGGGGATTTTGATGGCGGGCATCCTCCTCTCCGGCCGGATCTTCCAGAGGCTGGAGGGCCGCCGCACCCCGCCTGAAACGGCCGGTGAACCGGCGGGTGGGCTTGCGGTCGCGCCGCGACCCGCAGCAGCAGCCGAGCCGGCCGCCGGTGAAATTGCCGCGGCCATCGCGGCGGCGCTGCACCTGCACGCGGCCAACCGCCGCGCCGCCCCGTCACAGCCTTTTAAAACTTATTCCCCAGATGCCTGGACCTTGAGCGGGCGCAGCCGCATGATGGCGGAGCGCCCGCAGAACGTCAGACGGGTTCATCACCGTCGCAGCTGAAAGGTAAGCACCATGAAATATCATCTCACGGTCAATGAAAACGACTACGAGGTCGAGATCGAACCGGTCGAGGGCGACCGTCTGGCGGTGCGCGTTAACGGCGAGCCTTACCAGGTCGCCTGGCAGCACCCGGCGGACACCCCCGCTCAACCTGTCATGCCTTCGCTGTCGGCGGTCGGGCTGAAGACCGCCGCAGCACCCGCCAAAGCCGCTAGCGCGCCCGCGGCCCCGCGCCGGGCAACGGCCGGCGCCGGGTCGGTCGTCGCCCCCATCCCGGGCTTGATCCTCGACATCAAGGTCGGCGTCGGCGAGGCGGTCGAATCCGGTCAGACGGTGGCCGTCATCGAGGCCATGAAGATGGAGAACAACCTGACCAGCACCGTTTCCGGCACGGTCAAAGAAATTCGCGTGCTGAAGGGGGCCCAGGTGGCGACCGGTGAGGTGATCATGGTCATCGGCTGATACCGCGAAACGCCGTCGGCCTGCAGGGGCGAAAAATTTTTCGCCCGTAATGGTAGAGGCGCGGCGCGTCGTGCGCCTGCGGTGCGTGTATTTCAAGCGGCATCGATGGCGGGTGCGGTGCATGACCCGGGGGGGGCGAAAGATTTTTCGCCCCTACGAAGCGGGTGCCAAGGGCAAATAGGCTAAACGGCCGAACAGGCTAACGGTCTCAACGGACCAACGGACCAACGGGCCCATTACCGCAGGGTATCGCCGACCACCGCCTCGGCGGTCGCCGGGCTTGACGGGTGAGAAAGCCCGGCCGCGGCGGCCAGGATGTGGAAGAGGTGGGTGTTGTCGATGATCCGCGTGCCGGGATACCACACGCCTTCGTAAGCGGTGAACAGGTTCAGGCCGCTACCGACGGCATGCAGCGGGACCAGTTCGTTGGTATGGGCGCCGGAGGCATAGGAGACACGGCCATCGGGATAGGTGTATTTTTCGCAGTAGGTCGAGGGGCACGGCGTAACCGTGGCCTTCACCTGGTGCGGCAACTCGCCGATGCCCAGGGGCTCGCCGAGCCGCATGCCGCCGGTGCCGTGATCGGCGGTGACGATCAACAGCGTGTCGGCCCAGGTGATATCGTCGCCGGGTTTTTCGATGAAGGCGACGGCCGCGCGGACCGCCTGATCCAAGTCCCACATGGTTCCGATCATGCGCCTGAAGTCGTTGGCGTGGTTGGCCCAGTCGATATCCCCCTGTTCGAACAGCACGAAGAAGCCTTCCTTATCCCGACTCAGGACCGTCAGCGCCGCCGACACGCAATCGCGCAGAAGCGGATTTTCGGTCGTGGCCGGGGTCACCACCGGCGCACCGGGCGCGTCCACCGGAACGGGCGACTCAAAATTTCCATTGGCACCGCCGAAGAGGCCGCAGAGCTTCCGGCCGCTCACCGCCGCCGTTCGGGCGGCCGCCAGCAGTCCGGCGACCCCGTCGACACCGCTGTGGCGCTCCGCAAACACATAGGCGCCACCGAGCCCGTCGGCCTTGAGAGCGGCATAATCCGCTTCGGAAAGATACGTGTACCGATTGACCCACTGCGGATGGCCGCCGCCGATCACGACCTCCGGCTGGAAGCGCCGCAGGATTTCGGCGGCAATGGCGGCATAATTGTCGCGGTCGGTGTTGTGGCTGATCTGGGCCGCCGGCGTCGCGTGTGAAAACGGCACGGTGCTGACCACGCCGATCGCAAACCCTTTTTCGCGGCGCAATCGCTCGGCCAGGGTCGTCAGGGCACCATCGGCCGGATCGCCCGCCATCCAGGCAATGTTTCCCTCATCGGTCTTGAAGCCGGTCGACCAGGCCGTGGCGGCCGAAGCCGAATCGGTGGCCGCCGCCGTGAGGTAGGCCTCTTCGACCTTTGCCTGGCGATCCACCTTGCGGTCGACTGCGGGCCCCTGTCCCCCCTCGCCGCGATTGTACCCCAGCCACGGCAGAATCTGCTTCTGATTATAAGAGGGTTCGCCCCTCTCCTCGGCCCAGTGATTGTAAGTAGCCACATCCCAGGTGGCGACGGCCTCCCGCAGGGGAAAACGTTGAAACGCCAGGCCCTCATCGGAACCGCAAAGATAGCGGCCGGCGGCGACGGCATGCGCCGTCTGCATGCCGTCGCCGATGAACAGAATGATATGCCGGACCGGCGTGGTTAACCGCCGTCCCCCGCTCTCCTCGCCGCTGGCCGTGCGCATCGAGCCCGCGAGGACGCATCCGATCATAACGGCCATGACCGGCATGCAGCGCGCCGATTTCCGGTAAGTCATGCGGACACCCTCTCGCTGGGCGTGATAATATAAAATATCACTTTATATTTTTGGCATTATATGACTTATTTTATTCGATAATTCGTCTAAACCATATGGTTTCTGTATAAAACCGTCGCAGCCTTTTCTCAGGATGCGGGGCGCCTGCTCTTTGATGTCGCAGCCGCTCGAAATAAGCACCTTCACGGCCGGATTGATTTGTTTTATCCGTTCGAACACCTCGGCACCACCCATTCCCGGCATGATCATGTCCAGAATGACCAGCTGGATCCTGGACCCGTGCAGTTTGAACAGATCGACGGCCGCGCATCCATCTGCGGCCTCGATAACCGTGTAGCCCAACCTTCTCAACATCCTGGTGTTCACCTGCAGCACCGTTTCCTCATCCTCGACCAGCAAAACGACGCCCTGACCATTTTGGATGCCGTCCGCCGGCAAGGGTTCCGCCTCTTTGGCCGCAGCGCCGGCCGCGGGCAGATAGACGGTGAAAGTGGTTCCCAGCCCCTTGCGGGAGAAGACATCGATGTAGCCGCCGTGACCCTTGGCGATGCCGAAGACCGAGGCCAATCCCAAACCGGTCCCCCGCCCCATTTCCTTGGTGGTAAAAAACGGCTCGAAAATATGATCCAGGATATCGGGCGCCATGCCGGTGCCGGTATCGGTAACGCTCACCGCGACATAGGCGCCGGGCCTCGGTTTGAAAAGCGAACTGAGGATATCGGCGTGGGTGACGTTGCCGGTTTTCAGGATCAGGTCGCCGCTCTCCGGCATCGCGTCGGCGGCATTGACAAAGAGGTTCAACAGCACCTGTTCGATTTGCCCCTTGTCGGCCTTGACCGTTTTGAGGTCCGGGTCGAGCTGCATACGAATGGTAATGTCCTTGCGCGTGCGGCCGAAGGTCTGGGCCAGCTCTTCGAGCAACTGGTTCATGTCCAGGTGCCGAAGTTGGTAGCGTCCCTTGCGGGCATATCCGAGCAGCTGCGAAGTGAGCCGACTTCCGCTTTTGATCTGTTTTTCGATGTTGACGAGGTAGGCATGGTGCGGATGGGCCACATCGAGGTCGTCGAGCATCAGAGAAACGTTGCCCTGGATGCCCATCATCAGGTTGTTGAAGTCGTGGGCGATGCCGCCGGCCAGAGTCCCGATCGCCTCCACCTTCTGGGCCCTGGCCAGGTGCGCTTCCATTTTCTGGCGGTTTTCCTCGGCCTGCATCCGCTCGGTGATGTCGGTGAAACAGTTCAGCGTGGCCGGTCGGCCTTTCCATTCGATCCGCATCCCGGTCAACTCCATCCACTTCACCGCTTTGTCGCGCGTGACAACGCGGATGGGGTATGTCTCGGGAGCCGCCTGGCCGCTGATCCGCAACAGATACCTTTCCCGCACCATGGCCCTGTCATCCGGATGGAGATATTCGAAAGGATCGCTGTTGGAGAGTATCTCTGCGATGGAGTAGCCCAACGACGTTGCAATATAGTGATTTGCAAAGGCCACTTTCTGGTCCTGGGCCACCATGATGCCCTCTTTGATGTTTTCGACCAGCGAGCGGTAGCGTTCCTCGGACTCGCGCAGTCGTTTTTCAACCTCCTTGCGGTCCGAAATGTCGATGAAACTGGCCAGGAGGGCCGGTCGGCCTTCGAACTCGATCCGGCTGATGGTGTAGCTGAGCCACCTTTTCTCACCGGTCTTGGTGACGATCTCTATTTCCTTCCAGGGTGTCACCGCGATGCCGTCGAGCTGTTTTTCGACCCGGGCCCGAATGCCGTTTCTTTGTTCCGGAACGAACAGGTCGAAGAAATTGAGCGCTGCGATCTCCGCCGGCGAATACCCGCCGATCCTCTGACCGGCGGGGTTGACGTAGACGATGCGGTCGTCCTGTACGATCACGATCCCGGCGGCGGTCGTCTCCGTCAAGGAGCTGAACTTCAGGTCATTCTCACGGATGGTTCTTTCCAGGCATTTGCGTTCGGCAATGAAACGAGACAACTGATACACGTCCCGCAGGCGACGTTTGCCGGTCTCGCCGGCGGTCTGCCGGTAATAAGCGGATTCACGGCGAGCTGCGGCCAGCAGACCTTCCAATTCGACGATCCGATGTTTCAAAGCCAATTCTTCATCCGCCATCCCGATTTTCCTCTGCAATGACGATCAGCACCCCGGTCCAGTCCAGCCCCCTGCTTTTATCGAGCAACGGCGCCACTTCCACCCCGGAATAAAATCCGAACAGGGGACAGCCGTGCCGGGTGAAGGCCTGCTGGACCTCGGCGGCCTCCTCGGTCAGGGTATTCGAATAACCGGCCGTTCGACCGGCACAATCGATGTAAAACCCAAACCGGGCCTGGTTGCCGTCCGCCCGGATCTCTTCCAACAGCTCAGTTGAGTTGCGGCGGGCCGAGACTACCATCTTATCGGCATCGCGCAGCATGAACTGGATTTCCGTGCCTTCTTCAACATCGGGCTCGAAAAGGCAGATGCCCTCACCTTCCGGCGAAGCCCCGACGATGAGCCGGTTGACGTAGTGCCCCTCCTCGACGCCTGAATATTTTTCGCCGTGATGGATGCCAACAGTCAACAGGTCGACCGGCGTCTTTTTCCGCCAGTTGCGGTCCCCGTAAAGGCCATCGATCATCGGAACGATCGGGTGCTCGTCGATTTCGTAAATACAGGGGCCGGCCGCCTTCGTCACGCGGTGATAGATGCCATCGAGCGGCGTACAGCCGTGCATGATCCGATGGTACAGCCGTAAACCGCCGCTCAGCACCGCGCCGGCAACCATACCGGAACCAACGGACACGCCGCAGAACTGGGCCGAGGACTGCATGGCGTATTCGCCCACCAGGCCGGCACCGAAGATCGGGATGTCGCCTTTGACCACTTCGGAAACCCCCTCGATCAAGGGCGCGGAAGCGTTTAAAACCGGCGGCGACTGCCGGGTCGCAGCCTGCTTGATGGAATCGTAGAAAAACAGGAGCAGACGGTCCTGCGGCGCGCGCCCGAGCCGCAGCGCCAGTCGCCGGCCGGCGTCTTTCTCATCTTCGTTCACCCGCTCGGCGGCCGCGGTCCGGCAGCGGATCTCATCGGACTGGATCGCCAGCGCCCCGGCCGGATGCCCGGTGTAGCAAAGCGTGTGATGAGTGATGATACCAACGGCCGAACCGCCGATGATCGGCACGCTGCGCCCGAAAACCGATTGCAGGCCTTCGAAAAAGTCGACGGGGGAAAGCCCGCCGCTGCAAAAAGCCAGGACGAGATCCGGCCGGTCTATAGAACCGCTTTGCCGGGCCTCCTCGGCCACCCGCCTGCCCGAAACCCTCGCGTCGGAAAGATTCTCGTAGCCGATTCCGATCTTCATGGGAACGCTCCTCTCATGACGATCTGGCCATATATGGACGGAAACCGGCTACAGTTCGGCCAGCAGCTTCAACTCTGTGGCATGTGCACTGGCGGCTTCTATCGGCTCGGCCAACTTGAATTGAAAAATCAGATTCCGATCCGGCAGGTCGTGGGGTGTGGTGCCCTCCGGCAGATCGGACCGGGTGAAAAAGGCCGTCTTGTAAGGTGAATTCGGATTTCGGGCATCGGTGATCCACAAGCCGCCCGAAATCCGGGTGATGTAGCGCATGTAGCCCCGGCCGCGCTGCTGGTCGTAATGGTAGCAGCGCCCGACCACTATCGAGCCGATATCCCCCCAGGTCCGGCCGCGCGGCTGCTTGATCGGAAACAGGCTGGGGATCAGGTAGCCGGGCAGGAACATGTCGGCTTCATAGCGCAGTTCCTTGGAAACATTTTGAAACGCCACGATTTCGACCCGGCAGCCTTTGTTCTGCAGCGCGCGCACCACCTTGACGAAATCGCCGTCACCGGTGGCGAATATCACCCGGTCCAGATATTCCGACTGCAAGAGGGCGTCGACGGCCATGTCCAAATCGGCGTTGGCCTTGCAATACCGGCTGCCGGATTCGTCCGTGAACCACTTGACGATCTTGCGGTTGATCTTGTAGCCGTACTCCCTCAGCACAAAAAAGAATTCGTTGATCTTGTACTTGTATTTCGAATCCTTGGTCGCGCGGTCCTCGTCGTAGGCCACGTAAACGTTCAGGCGCACGGCCTCGGCGCCGTCGCGGCAGGCAAATTCGCGCAACACATCGTACTGCATGCCGAAGCCGCCGTTCAGCCGCATGTTCTCGGCATCGATATAAACGCCGACCTTCGAGCTGGAAATCGTTCCGTTCACGGCACTTCCCCTTTAACTGTCACGTCTTTACCGGATAAAACCGAATCCGCCATCGATGTCCCTTGAGACCGGCTACGGAGAATACGGTTTGAGCCACCGGCGCACCGCGGATTTTTATGATCAGAACGCCCCAAAAAGGGCAGGGAAAAACAAACCAGCAGACAGCATAACGAAAAAGTCGGCGCCTCATGTGACTATTGTGAGCGGCAGCAGTCTCGATTGCGGCTCCGGTGGACGTTGATCCGTCATGGCCGGCGCGGGGTGATGATCACGTCGATCCGGCGGTTGACGGCGCGCCCATCGGAGGTTTCGTTCGACATCAACGGCCGCGAAGACCCATAACCGACCGCCATCACGCTGCTGCCGGGCAAGGTGTCATTCGCCAGCAGGTATTCTTTGACCGCCGTGGCTCTTTCCTGGGACAGCTGCTGGTTGACCTCGGTCGAACCGGTGCTGTCGGTGTGGCCTTCGACAATGACTTCGGGATCGGTGAAACTGCGGATTGCCAGCTGGACCTTGCTGAGCAGCTCATAGTTTCCCGGCATGATGACGGCCTTGCCGATCGGAAACTGCATGCCGCGCAGGCGGATCACCAACTGGTCCCCCTGCCGGTAGACCTCG
>JBAPWQ010000036.1:0-5133 GCA_049283795.1 Desulfobacterales bacterium
TCCACGGTTTGGCGCGCCTCGGTTCGGGCGACATATTCTCCGTACATCGGAACGGTTTGCGGGGCCACCGTCGTGACCACCACTTCCGGCGGTGGTTGAGCCGCGGGGGGCGCTCCCGGGTTCTGCCGGTCGCAGGCTGCGGGGAAGAGCAGGCAAATTAGGACGACGGCCGCCAAAATCGTCGGGAAGCTCTTTGAGGCACGGAATAACGTTTTACGCATGGGAGCCTTTCACGGGTGCTGGGGCTCGGGGTCCCAGTCGGTTTCGACGGTTTTGAGTGTCTTCAGGTTCAGCGCCTCGAAGATGACGTATTCCAAGGGCTTCTTTTTTCAGGTAACGTGGAACCCGGAATTCTTCGAGCTGGGGGTCGGGGTGATGGCGTGGACCTTGCCCGGATATGGGGTATGAAATTAACCAACAGGCCATTTCATTAAAAGGTGGCGTCGAAATGTTTTTCGGTTTTCAAATTCTTGCATTGCTTAGCAGCGGCCAAGTATTTGTGCAAGAAAATTTTTCATAATGTTAGAGACCTAAGGCACACATTTGTCATCTTGACTTATGATGGCAAATAATTAAGTTGTGCCAGTTTTTTATATTTCGGTTATCATCCTCAACCATGTTTCAAGTTCACGCCTATTTTTTTAACCGTTGCCACCAAAGGAGCCCGGCATGTTCACCGAGATCGATATCGACGAGACCACCGCACAGTCTGCCGTGTCCACCGGCCATTTGCCGCCGGACCAGGAGGTGGCGACTCTGATTGCCGAGGCGTACGAGCGCTACAAGTCTCTGGATGAAGGCAAGGTTGCGGACTACATACCCGCTCTGGCCCGCACGCCCCGAAAACTCTTTGGGGTGTGCGTGGTCGGCATCGGCGGCCATGTCTTTGCCGTGGGGGATACGGGGCACGAATTTTCGATCCAGAGCGTGTCGAAGCCTTTCGTATTTGCGCTCGTGTCCCAGGCGGTGGGCTGCGAGGAGGCGCGCCGCAAGATCGGCGTAAACAGCACCGGGCTGCCCTTCAACTCGGTAATGGCCATCGAGTTGAATGCGGACCGCACGATGAACCCGATGGTCAACGCCGGGGCGATCGCCACCACCAGTCTCGTGCCGGGCGAGACGGCCGAAGCCAAATGGCGGTTTATCCAGGAGGGGTTGTCCCGTTTTGCCGGCCGTACGCTGGCGATCGACCAGGAGGTGTACGAGTCGGAGGCAGCAACCAACCAGCGAAACCGCGGCATCGCCAAACTGCTGGAGGGCTATGGCCGGCTCTATTTCGATGCGCTGGAGTCGACCGATGTCTACACCAGGCAGTGCTCTCTGAACGTGACGGTCAAGGACCTGGCGGTGATGGGCGCCACCCTGGCTGACGGCGGGGTCAATCCGCTGACCGGGGAGCGCGTGGTCGACGGCGCCATCGCCAAGCGCGTGCTGGCGATGCTGGCGACCGCCGGTCTCTACGAGCGTTCCGGCGACTGGCTCTACGAGATCGGGCTGCCCGGCAAGAGCGGGGTGAGCGGCGGCATCGTCACCGTGTCGCCGGGCAAAGGCGGCCTGGGCACCTTCTCCCCGCTCTTGGACGGCGCCGGGAACAGCATCAAGGGACAGCGCGTCACCAAATACCTGTCGGAACGGCTGGGTCTCAATCTCTTCGCCTCGAAGCCCGCCGTTTGACCCGCCCGGCCGCAGGACGCACCCTCGGCGCGCCGCACGCAGGGCGCCGGGGAAAACCGAATCGAATCGCCAAAGGAGACAGAACGCCATGACTGCAACGACCGCTGCACACACCAGTGCTCAAACGCAAACACGGGAATCCTGGGTGCCGATGATCGCGATCGCCCTCGGCCAGGCGATCATGTCCTTCAACGTGGCCTCGCTGCCGGTTGCGCTGAGCGGCATGGTGAACAGCTTCAACGTGCCGCCGACCACGGTCGCCACCGGAATCGTGATGTACTCGCTCGCCGTGGCGGGTTTCGTCATGCTGGGCGCCAAGTTGAACCAACGGTTCGGGGCCGTGATTATCTTCCGCGCCGTGGTGATCCTGTTCGGTGGGGCGCAGGTGCTGATGACCTTCAGCCCGACCGCCAACCTCATGCTGACCGCGCAGCTTTTGAGCGGTCTCGCGGGCGCGGCACTGGTCCCCGCGCTCGTGGCGCTGATCGCCAACGAGTATCACGGCGAGCAGCAGGCCGCCGCGCTCGGCGCCCTCGGTTCGGCGCGCGCGGGCGCCGGCGTGCTGGCCTTCGTGATCGGCGGCGTGCTGGGCACCCACATCGGCTGGCGGCCCGCCTTTGGCATTCTGATCGCGGTGTCGGCGCTGGTCGTCCTGCTGAGTTTCAAGCTCAAGCCGGCGAAGGGCCGGCCCGAGGTGCAGATCGACCTGTTCGGGGTGGTGCTGACGGCCGCGGCGATCACCCTCATCAGCTTCGGCTTCAACAACCTGAACCGGTGGGGGCTCGGTCTCGCGCGGCCCGCCGCGCCCTTCGACCTGCTGGGCATGTCGCCCGCCCCGTTCATGATCGTGACCGGCATCGTGCTGCTGCAGGCCTTCATCGTCTGGACGCGCCGGCGCGCGGCGGCCGGAAAGACGCCGCTGCTCGCCCTGGAAGTGGTCGGCTCCGCCGCCGAGCGCGCCGCGGTCTATGCCATGTTCGCCGTGGTCGCCATGGAGGGCATGCTGAACTTCTCCGTCCCGCTCTACATCCAGATCATCCAGGGCCGTTCGCCGCTCGAGACGGCCATCGCGATGATGCCGTTCAACCTCACCGTGTTCTTCACGGCGATGCTGATCATCAAGCTTTACCCAAAACTCACGCCGCGTCAGATCGGACGCTACGGCTTCATTCTCTGCACGGCTGCCCTTCTGTGGCTCGCGTGGGTCGTCCGCAACGACTGGGGCGCGCCGGTCGTCATGATCGGGCTGATCGTGTTCGGCATCGGTCAGGGGTCGCTCGTGACGCTGCTGTTCAACGTGCTGGTCACCGCCTCGCCCAAGGAGCTGGCCGGCGACGTGGGCTCGCTGCGCGGGACGACCAACAACCTCGCCGCCGCCGTCGGCACGGCGGTTTCGGGCGCGCTGCTCGTCGGCCTGCTGAGCGCCTTCATCCTGGCGTCGCTGGCCCAGCACCCGGATCTGAAAACGGAACTCCGGTCCCAGATCGACCTGGACAACAACATCACCTTCATGAGCAACGATCGGCTGCAGGCGGCCCTGGAGCGCACCAGCATTCCCCCCGAAAAAGTCAAGGAGGCGGTGCGCATCAACGAGGAAGCGCGGCTCCGGGCGCTCAAGATCGGCCTGCTGATCATGGCCGCGCTGTCGCTGCTGGCCATCTTCCCGGCCGGCCGGCTGCCCGACTACAAGCCGGGCGAGATCCCGGCCAACCCGCCGCCGCCCGAACCGCGAAGCGTGAAGATTGATTGAAAGGAAGGTGACGACATGAACAAACCCCGTCTTCTGGTTCTGTCGCTCGGCGGGACGATCACCATGGTCCCGAGCGATTCGGGCGGCATCACCCCCAAGCTGGGTGCCGCCGAGCTGGTCGCCTCGGTGCCCGCGCTCGCCGAGGTCGGCGACATCGACGCGCGCTCACCCTTTCGCCTGCCCAGCCCGTCGCTCACCCCGGCCAACCTGGTCGAGGTCGCCGGCACGATCAGGGAGGCGTTCGCTTCCGGGTTCGACGGCGCGGTGGTGATCCAGGGCACCGACACCATCGAGGAATCGGCCTTCCTGCTCGATCTTCTCGTCGACTCCGACAAGCCGGTGGTCATAACGGGGGCCATGCGCGGCGCCGACGCCCCGGGCGCTGACGGACCCGCCAACCTGCTGTCGGCGGCCATCGTCGCCGCCAGCCCGGCGTCGCGCGGCCTCGGAACGCTCGCGGTCCTCAACTACGACATTCACGCGGCGCGTTTCGTCCAGAAGTCGCACACCGCTCTGCCCTCGGCGTTTCTCTCGCCGCTGGTCGGGCCGATCGGCACCCTCATCGAACGGCAGCCGCGCTTCTACGTGCGCGTGACGCGCAACCCCACCCTGCCGCCCGCGGAGGGCCCGCCCGCACCGGTGGCGCTCATCATGGCCACCATGGGCGACGACGGGCGCCTGTTCGGTTCGCTGCCCGGCCTGGGCTACGCGGGGGTGGTGATAGAGGGGATGGGCGCCGGCCACGTGCATGCGGACGTGGCTCCGATCGTCGGCGAGCTGGCGGCCAGGATACCGGTGGTGCTCGCCAGCCGGGCCATGACGGGCCATGTCTTTACGCGCACCTACGGCTATCCCGGATCGGAAATCGACCTGATCGAGCGCGGTGTCGTGCCCGCGGGCTGCCTCTCGGGCCTCAAGGCGCGGCTGCTGCTCGGCCTGGTCATGCGCGGCGGCAAGGGCGCCGACGTGGCGGCGGCGTTCGCGCCGTATCAATAGGGCCGCTGCGTCCGATTGCAGTTTCACATAGGGGAAGGGAGTCTCCCGGCGCGAGCCGGTGTCGGTCCAGCCCCGGGGGGGACTCCTTCAGAAGAATGTCCATCTGACAGGAGCTGAACATGACTGAGACAGCCAATGCACCCAAATCGATGATGCAGCGGTTCCTCGACACCGTCGAGCAGGTCGGAAACCGGGTCCCGCACCCGGTGATCATCTTCCTGATCCTGATCGGGCTTGTCATCGCCCTCTCCTTTATCCTGGAAGCGACCGGCGCGAGCGTCACCTACCAGGTGATCGATCCGCAGACCCACGCGATCGAGACGGTTACGACGCATGCCCGCAGCCTCGCCTCGGCCAGCGGGATCCGCGACATGTATGTCCGTCTGGTGCCCAACTTCATGGGGTTCGCCGCGATCGGGCTCCTGGTCGTGGCGATGGTGGGCGTGGGCGTGGCCGAGGAAGCCGGACTCATCAAGGCGCTGATCCGCATGATCGTGGCGGTCGCGCCGGCCTGGTCGATCACCTACCTGCTGGCTTTCGTCGGCGTGCTCTCGAGCATCGCCGCGGATGCCGGATATGTGGTCCTGATCCCGCTGGCCGGCGCCGCGTTCCTCAGCCTCGGCCGGCACCCGCTGGCGGGCATCGCGCTGGGGTTCGCAGCGGTGGCCGGCGCCTTCAACCTCAACCTGCTCATCAAGCCGCTCGACGCGGTG
>JBAPWQ010000037.1:0-1972 GCA_049283795.1 Desulfobacterales bacterium
CTCCGAAATCTCGGGGAGATTGAAGAACTTAAAAAGAAAAGGGTTTTTGTTCTCGCTACAGACATGGCCGTTAACGTCCATTTATTGCCAAGGCCGTGTTGTAAATGAGTCAAGTTTCATGCAGCGAGTCTGACCTCCTCGACAAGCCGGTCAACCGCTTTGGATGCGTTATGGAAGGCGCGGATGGCAGCAGTGCGCGGCTTTTGGCTTGGGTCTGTCGGTTTCGAGAAAATGACGCGGAAAAATCGGCCGTAGGCTCGGGTAAAGAAAAGTGCCGCCTGAAGTCCCCGGGGCGTGACGCGGTAGCGAAAGCTTGCGGGAACTCTTTCAATCAGACCGTGCAGACGCAACCGGCGAAGATCGTAGGTCACTTTGCCTTGGCTGTGATGTTCCGGGACAAGGCCCGAGAATTGGCAGAAGCACTGCCGGAAGTCTCGGCTGCGAAAGCCGTTGACAGTAAGGCAAAGCAAGCAGAGCGTATGCATCAGGGCGAGAACACGCGCATTACCGAAGGGCAACGCCGAAACCCTCTGGCCTTCAACCACTGCGGGTTCAACCAGCGACGTAAACCGTTGTGCGCCGATGGCGCAATCGTGGCTCAGTGTTTGGACGGATAGAAGCCGTCGGTTGGCGGCAAAGCCGATTTGGCGCAAGGCGCCCAGATTTTTGAGCCTTCTGCCGATGTTGAAATCGCGGGTGTCGTTGATGGTCGTCTCGGTGCGAAGCCCCTGGCCTTCCTTGAAATATTGTTTGATCTTGGAATGTTTGTAGCCGACGTTGATGCTGGGCACCACCTCCTTGGTTACGATTTGGGTGCGGAACCTGGAAGGCGTGCGCCGGGTGACACGCCGGGCGAAAATGAGCTGTACCGTTTCAGGACGGCCCAGATCGATGTTTTCTCTGATGACCTCTTCGAAGAACTGGCGGCCGATGCGGGCGGTGTCGAAGATCTGAGTCAGCGAGAACTCGGCTTGAACGATCGAAAGCTGGTAGCCGTATCCGGCAGCCCGGTGCTCCGGCGCATAGGGCTGGGGCAGGCGTGCCAGCCACTTACGGAAGACGGCTTCGATTTTGTGTGCGTCGAGCCGGTCGCTGATTTGTTGCAGGCGCACCGGTTCGGAACATGAAAGTATCCCGTTGTCCAGAGGGGCGTAAGCGATGTTTTGCCTTTCCAGCTGACGTTTGAGCCACTCGTGCCCGTTGAGGCAGACCTTTACGGCATAAGGGAAATATGAGCAGAACTTGATGAACAAAGGGCCGAAATCCTCATCGAGGATGTAGAAATAGTAGTGGTTGGGCATGGCCGTACCCCGCGAAAGCCAGGGATAGGGGCGGCCGGTTTGCGGGTTTGTTCTCTTGACGGTCCGAAACAACGAGGCTTTCTCCTGTGCCTTGCCGATGAACAAGACGCCCTCGGGTTTGGTGAACTTGGATAGATAAGCCTTCATGACGTCATCCTTGCGCTGCTTTTTTTCAAACGCGACGATGTCGATGCCGTGCACACGGGCGAAGGCCTCGATTGCATGCACAAACTGCCGGGACACAGGGGCAACGGCTGCCGTGGAGGCGATTGGCTTGTGCAGGTGATTGCGAATGAAGGTGGCTGCACCACCTCCCGACTGCACCAGAGGAACATACCCGTTGAGATACACCCGATCGATGCCCTCAACCTCGAGCACGATATGATTTTTGAGGATTTCAGCAACGTTTTTTGCTATCATCGGTCCCGGGCTCCAGGTGTGCATCTGACATTCTTGTCACCAATCGCTAAGCGATTCATGATACAGGAACAACTCGTCCCTGTATATTTGCCACCTGGGGCCCTCTTTGTCATCAAAAACATGCCTCGATGGTCTGAGGCGAAGCCTCGCTAGTTGTTATTCGTTATTCGGGGAAAACGGGATGGATGGATGATTCGGATAGTTGGATGGGGCCCTTCGGGGCCGGATGGCGCCGCGCAAGGCCCCCACAC
>JBAPWQ010000038.1:0-3132 GCA_049283795.1 Desulfobacterales bacterium
GGGTTGCAGGAGTCGTGGAAGGTGATTTTCAGGTTGTCGTTGCGGCTGGGATCCAGATCCAGTTTGCCGTGCTTGATTAAATCGGCCGTGAACTCGGTGATGTGGACCATTTTGGTGGAGGCCGCATTTTCGAAGGTGGTGCCGGTAATCGGATTGACCGGCACCTCCAAGTGGTCGGCCGGGCCGTTCATGGTGTCCATGTACTGATGGATCACCCGCCACATGTGGCCGCATTCGCCGCCCAGAATCCACTTGACACCGAGGCGTTTGGCTTCGGCATACATCTTGGCATTCAGCCGTTTCATGGTTTCGTGGGAGGTGAAGAAGCCGAAGTTGCCGCCTTCCGAGGCGTAGGTGCTCCAGGTGACATCAAGGCCGTATTTATCTTTGAGAAACTTGAACAGAATCAGGTACCCCATGCAGGTATAGGTGCCCGGGTCGGCGAAGACGTCCCCCGAGGGCGTGATAAAAAGAATGTCGGCGCCCTTTTTATTGTAATTGGGTTCGCAGTTGACCCCGGTGATCTCCTCGATGTCTTCGACGAAGAAATCCAGCATGTCCTTGAAGGCATGGGGCTGAATACCGAGATGATTACCGGTCTGGTAGCAGTTGGACACCGGCGTGGCGATCCAGTCGATGTTCAGGCCCAGCAGGTTGGTCAGCTCGCGGCCCATGATCGTGATCTCAGCCGTGTCGATGCCGTAAGGGCAAAACAGCGAACACCGGCGGCATTCGGAGCACTGGTACAAGTAGTACCACCACTCCTTGAGCACGTTCTCGGTCATCGGCCGCGCGCCGTTGAGCTTGCCGAGGATCTTGCCCGCCGTGGTGAAGTCGTTGCGATAGACCGAACGCAGGAGCTCGGCCCGCAGCACCGGCATGTTCTTGGGGTCGCCCGTGCCGATGAAGTAGTGGCACTTGTCCGCGCAGGCCCCGCAGCGCACGCAGATGTCCATGAAAATCTTGAACGTGCGGAACTTTTCCAGCCGTTCCTTGAAACCGTTGTGGATGATTTCCTGCCAGTTTTCCGGCAGCTGCCAGTCGTCGTCGAAACAGCTCCAGGTCCTCGGATTCGGAGCGCCCAGCGTTTCCAGGCTCTTGGGATTGCCGGCATAGCAGGCGATCCCCTTGCGGATGTCAACGGGAACATCCATCCAGTCGGTCGCCGTTGGACGATTGCCGACGTTGTCTAAGAGTTCTTCTGCAGTTGGAATGTCGGACATATGTTACTCCTTTTCCTCGGATGCGTCGGCTGGTTCTTCCGCCGCCGGTTCCGCCGATTCCTTTACGACCGGCAGTCCGGCTTCGATCATCTTGTCTCTGAATTCATCTTCGTACTCGTCATAGGTATGCACCTCGACCGGATAGTTCCACGGATTGACATGACGCCGGGCGCGGGTGTCGGCACGCGTGTTGCGGGTGGGGCTCATGAAAACCCCGCCCAGATGCATCAGCTTGCTGAATGGAAAGTAGGCCAGCAGGACACTGACGAAAAGCAGGTGCACGTAAAAAATGCCTCCCAGGGTCGCCGGGATGCTGGGCCGGAAGGTGACCAGCCCCATGGCGAGTTCCTTGGCGGCCGTGACGTCGATTTTGGTAAAGTAGCGCATCAGGATCCCGGTGAAAGCGATCCCGATGATGAGAAACAACGGGAAGTAGTCCGAGGCGAGCGAGATGTATTTGACGCCGGGAACAAACAGCCGCCGCAGCAGCAAGTAGGTGACCGCCGCTAACAGGACCAGTCCCGACAGGTAGACCCCCGGCACACCGATCTGGACGGTGTCCCGCAGAACTTCCAGACGAAAGAAGCTGTCGATATTTTCCACCAATCGTATCGGCAGAGGGACCGGTTCGGTGAAAAACCGCAGGTGGCGGAAGAGCACCGCGAAAAATGCATAGTGAAATGCCAACGCTCCGACCCACAGAAAGATTTCGAGTGAGTAGGAGACCCGCCCCTGCCGCAGTTTCATGCGGGTGTTGCGGAAAAGGGATCGAAAAGCCACCACTTCCAGCAGCATGCGCATGAATACGCCGCTTTTGGAAAACGGGTTGTCCCATTTGGCATGCCGGATCCAGGGCAGTGATTTTTGCTGCCCGGCGGTGGTGGGAATGTGGAAGGGGACCGGCACGCGCGCCCAGGCCAGGATGCGGCGAATAAAAAACACGATAAATACCAGCACCGCGGCATAGGGTATCCAGACGCCGAAAACCCATCTGGTGGCCGGAACCGCCGAAGCCCCCACATAGGCCAGCAGAAACAGCACGATGACTGCCAGGAGGGAAATTATGTACCTTTTGTTCATCGACCAGCTCCTCGGTTACAGCCGCGGGTGCCGGACCGGCGCCCGCGGCTTGGGTGATTAATGGCACCGGACCTCTCAAGTGGCCGGTTTTGTTTCCGGTTCCTCATCGATCAAGCCCGCCCGCTTGAAAGCTTTGTAGATCTTGTCTTTCTCCTCGTTGGCCTTGAGTTGATAGATTTTCTCGCGGCACTCCATGTAAATGTCGAAGGCAAACAGGTTCAATGCATCGACCCGCGCCTCGAACTCGAACAAGTCGTCCAGCAGGCGGCCTTCTTTGAGGTCATTCTTCAAATGGGTGCGGACGATATTCTTCAGGACGAGAACAAAGGCGGTGGCCTGGGCGGGGGTGAAGTTCTGGACGGCCCGCACCCGAACGATGGGATCGAGCAACGGGCGGACCGCCTCACGGTTCATGCCGGTCAGAAGCTGATCGAACAGACCGGACAGACCCTTGGTGAGGTACCCGCCGACGGGATTGGAGAAGGGGTCTTTGTCCCTTTTTAAAAACTGGGCGGTGTCGGGAGCATAGGTTTTCGCCACCATGTCGAACCAGTCGCCGACGATGGCGTTGCGCTTTTTTGCTAATACCTTTTCAAGCCCCATGCGTCGAATGGTCCCGGTCTCTTGCCGCGCTCGTTACGGAAATGTCTTTGTCAGATCGATATCGGGGGTGTGTTTCGCCCCCCCGGCTTACGGGAATCAAGGTGAAGCCTATAGTCAACCTTCAGAATCCTGTCAAGAACAATCGACACCCGCTCTTCGGTCATCCTGCGAAATCAGCGGTAGTTTTTTTTCCACGGCTGCCGCCTTTTTTCGGTCACATCCGCCA
>JBAPWQ010000039.1:0-15492 GCA_049283795.1 Desulfobacterales bacterium
TGCAAGTCCCGCCCGGGAAATTCACGGTTCATCCCGGTAGCTACCCAGACAGTGGGATAGAGCAATCTTCCTGCTGAAGCTTTGGGGAAAGATGTAAGCCATAGGGCTGCAGCAACCTGGCAGGCCGCAACGCAAGTGAACCTTGAGCAGGCCCCGAAAGGAAAGTTGTAGATGCCGACTCGCCCAATATTCGAGGAAGGCCGCTGCAGAACAGGCAAGGAAACCGTTGCAAGTGCCTGATCTGATCTACCGGGGTAATGAGGGCAGCATGTCAGGAAGGTAACTTGAGTAACGTGGGAGATCCGCTTTTCAGGTGCGGGGTCGTGGCCCGCAACAGGGGTGTGAGTTTCTGGCCTGGGCGGAAGTCGGAGAGGGGCATATTACCTGTGAGATCGGGTAATGCCGATGGAGGAAAGGCCCCTTGCTTCTGGTATGCTTTCGAGGGTTACGAGATGAGGTGATTGGCGATGAGCCTGAAAACGCCAGATAAGATTCGGACTTTCCAGAGAAAGCTTTACCTCAAGGCGAAGGTGGAACCTGACTTTCGCTTCTACCTTCTCTATGACAAAATCTATCGAGACGACATCTTAGACCACGCCTATCGATTGGCCAAGGCCAATGGCGGCATAGCCGGTGTAGATGGCGTTACATTCGAACAGATCGAGTCAGAAGGAAGGGAAGGGTGGCTGTCAGGTATCAGAGAGCAGCTACGTGGAAAGACTTACAAACCACAACCGGTACTTCGAGTAACGATACCCAAGCCCGGAGGAGGGAAACGTCCTTTAGGTATCCCTACCATACGGGACCGCGTGATTCAGACAGCGGCCAAGCTGGTGATCGAGCCGATATTCGAGGCGGACTTGGAGCCGAATACCTACGCTTATCGTCCAAAGCGCAGCGCAATAGATGCGATCAGCGAGGTTCACAGGCTACTCAAAGAGGGTTATGCAGATGTGGTGGACGCGGACCTGTCGAAATATTTCGATACGATCCCGCATCCTGAACTGATGCAGTGCGTAGCTCGTCGAATTTCAGATCGTGACGTGCTGAGGTTGATCAAGCAATGGTTAAAGGCCCCAGTTCGATCCAATGATGAAAACGGCAAGGATCAGATGAGTGGTGGTCGCAAAGGCCAATGCGGAACACCTCAGGGCGGTGTCATCAGTCCATTGCTGGCTAATTTATACATGAATCGTTTCCTGAAACATTGGCGTCTACAAGGCTGTGAAGATGCGTTTAAGGCCCAAGTGGTGGCGTATGCAGACGATTTCGTCATACTAAGCCGGGGTTGGGCGTCGCAGGCACTTGAATGGACGCAAACTGTCATGGCTAAAATTGGTCTGTCACTGAATATGGATAAGACATCGTTGAGGAACGCACGAAAAGAGCATTTTGACTTTCTGGGTTACACGTTCGGCTTAATGTGCGTTACCAATAAGGGTAAATGGCACATGGGAGCTGTTCCATCCAAGGAAAGCCTGAAACGAGTCAAGGAGAAAATAGGCAGGTTACTGATACCTGGAGAGAAAGGTGCTTGGCCTGATGTGCGCAATCGCCTCAATATGTTGCTGAGGGGGTGGTGTCGATACTATTGTTATGGCTGGACTCAGCCAGCGTACCGGGGTTTGGAACGAAATGTCTATAATCGTGTAAGGCGCTTTCTGGTGTGTCGGCATAAGGTGCGCTCACGAGGTAACCTCCGCTGGCCCTCGGAAAAGGTATTTGGAGAGCTTGGGGTACTCTTGCCGAGGCCGGTGAGAAATGCTGAACGACGTGTGCCTTGAGGTGAATCCAGTCGGAAAGCCGGATGCGGTAGCTCCGCACGTCCGGTTTGATGAGCGGGGACGGGAAACGGGGCTGCAATGATACCGCGCTCGTCCTCGACTCTACTAGCCTACATTCCGCACCCCTGAATAGTGATCTTTGACAATTTTTTATTCCCGTAATAACAGCCACATATCGCTTGTAACATATTGAATTTATATTTAAATAAAAATATCTAGACATTTCAGATAGTTAGTGTCTGAACGAAAAGTCGGCTGTTTTTGCCGGCCGACCTCAGGCTGATGAATATTTATTAAATTACTACCATTTAGTCCGCCAGGAGCGGGGTTCAAAACGGCATTTAGCAGTATTTCTTCTAAAATCGGGCATAGCTCCCCGCCTGTTTTTTGTTTTTGAATCGTTTAGCGGTGCTTCTATGCAGCTTTTTGTCGCTTCTGCCGCTTCAGTTCTTTTTGTTGAATCAGGTGACCTAATATCTGTATGTTCCGTGCCAACACCGACAGCGCCACATAGCGCTTAAATCCATGAAGCCCGTGATCGAGACAGCGGTCCAGGCCGTGGTTTTCCAGGGCGTTGATGCAGGACTCAACTGCCGAATGCCTGCGCCGGGATTCAATGAATTCTTCCGAGTGCTCTATTTCTTTGTCCCGGGCGGATAAGCGCCCTTTCTTGGGTAGAACAACCAGGTCCAATATGTCTGATAACTGCCGCCTGTTCTCGGGGCTGTAAAAACCTTTGTCAAAGCTGCAGACGACAAGATTCTCGAACCTGCTCCTGGCTTCCTGGACCATGGCAACCGCCACCTGGTTGTCGGTTTGTTGCTCTACCACATGATGATGAAGAATGAATCCGAACTGATCTTTGAGCACGCAGACTTTTAAGCCCAATTCCTGCGGTGTGCCGGCTTTACCCTTGCTGATCCACTCGGTGTGCGGCTCGAAGATGGAGAAAACCTTTTCAGAGTGCAGTATCTTTTCATCCAAAACAACGCGCCGGTGGATCTGTTCGATTTGTCGCTGTGCATGAGAAATATATTCTTCAACGGCCGCAAGTCTTAAATCCTGGGAAAACGTTAAGATCTCAAGTTCGCGTAGAATGCGGATGGTCTCTTTGGTCTTTGTCACAAACACCTGGCATTCAGCGATGTATTCTTGATGCTCGCCGGCAATGAACTGCTCTCTTTTTTGCTGTTTAGCCTCATCCTTGGATGAAAAGCGTTTCAGGGCTTGAATGCCGCGCAGAAGGCGCTTTACTTTCAATATGTTATGATGGCTCTGGCGCCAGCAGGTTATGCCGGTCTCGGAGCAGATGATGGCAATCAGGCTGATCATTTTGCGCACTGCATCGAAGAGCAGATTAATGTCGGTCGGATAGTGCACATCGGTCTCGACCACAAATGAATCGCAGCTGCACCGCAGTTTTTGGTCTTTCTTTCCGGCAGTCATGCTGTGGCCGGCTTTGACCACGATCTGATTGATCTCATCGAGTATTTCTGGGGTCAGCAGCACGATATTGTCTCTTATGGTCTGAAGGGCGTAACTGGAATCGGAATCAGCTTCGCTGTGGCCGAGCATCTGACGCAGCTTGAGATGATTGTTAGCCATCTCATGGACTTTATCGTAGTCCCAGTTGCAGTTTAAACGCAGGGTGCCCAGTACCAGTATTTTCCACAGATCCATTCCGGGCCGGCCGGTATCCTGACTTTGTTTGGGAACTATCTGCTTTAAGACGCCAAAAACCTGCTCACGTATCAGCGGCGTGCGATAGATGTACTGCAGCCCCATGAGCAACTGCGGAATTTCATCTCGCGATTTGAGGTCGAATTCAATGTCAGAGATGTCTTTTTTCCAGAATTTCATTTGCAAATCGACGACTTTTCGCATAGATTGTTTCCACGAAGATTTTTTGGGTTTGGCTCGTTGTTGGCTTTCTGCTTGGGCGGCAGAAAGACGGTATTTGTTGTTAATTCAAAAAGATATCTACCGCCAACGAGTTAAAAGTGCAAGTCAATTCTGCATCAAACCGGAAAATCTTCGTTTTTATTTTATGCGAATATATCAACAATTACGGTGGGTTCTGAATACCCGTTCTGGCACTATATATATAAATTTGTAATTTCCACAGAATTTGCCCCCCTTTGGATTCTGAAGCTCATCGAGAATAAAGGACTCATACCAATGCTCACCGATCCCGTGGCTCGTGCTTGGCGGCTCCTTCTCAAATCTTTTTCTGAATGCCTTGGCCTCGGCAGAGAATTTCCACTCATATTTCCCTGGCTTAATATCGAAGTTAAACAGTTTTTTGTTATTTCTCGAATGTTTATCTTGACTAAAATGTAAATAGAAACGTTCTTCTTTACTGTTTAATCGCATTAATGCGACTTCTTGACCACCGTAACGTATACTGAACTCCGGCGACTTAGATTTGGCTTGGGTGACATTGATATAGGCCCAGAGGAACCCCCTCATGTAAAATTGTTGCCTGTACTTCAGGATTAAATCATTGTTGGACAATATTTCCTGATAATAAGGCAAGAATCTCTGTTCGATATAACGCTTGTTTTTGTTCAAAATATCTTCGGTAGCTTTCCGCAGTTCAATCATTTTTGTCATCCCTCGATTAAATTAAGCGGATTTTCGAATAATATTATTATAACATATTTTAATTATTGTATAAAATTAAATCCGTACATTTGTCGGCTCGAAAATCGAATATGTATAAAAGGATCCACGTTGAAAAAATCACTTCGAACATCCTACAAAGAGACGATTATTCATGCAGTTTTATGATCAAGGGATTAAGAACCTCTTTTACCTGATTCAGTGTATTTGGAATTAATACACCATCCATCAGAGATGAGAGTCTTTTTAATTTTTGAACAATGATTACCATTATTTAAAATGGATTGAAGCAGCCCCTATGAATAAAAAGGAATGGGTCGTTTATTTGGTTCGCTGTGCTGATGAATCCCTATATTGCGGGATTACCAACGATATCGAAAAGCGGTTGGTTGCTCATAATTCCGGAAAGGGTGCCAAATACACGAAATCACGGATGCCGGTTGAGATGGCAGGTGTCAGTTCAAAAATGACCAAAAGCGAGGCCCTTAAACTCGAACGCCATATAAAGCGGGTTCCTGCCGGAAAGAAAGTTTTTGAATTAACAAAGGTGGACATTTAAAGGTTTTGCTGAAAGTTTTCAGATTATATCGATCAATATTCAATCGATTGTTGCACCACCTGTTTTCAATAGCGGTATGAGGATGAGAGAGATTGGCCACTGAGTGAAAAACTGAGTGAAAACCGTGACGGATATTCGGGTTTTTACCGATTTTTACAGGTAAATTCACACAAATATTAACACAGTAACATTTTTAATATGCTTATATATCATTAAATTTATAGCAAATATAGATTCCCGAACGTAGTCTGTCACGCCGGAGGTCGCGAGTTCGAGTCTCGTCGCTCCCGCCATCTTAAATTTTAAGCTTGTCGCGTTGATTGGTATACGTGACAGGCTTTTTTTATTTTTGCACTTCCACAGCTATATTCCAAAGCAGAAAAGTGATATCAACAGCCATCCGCCTAATCTAAAATGGCCTTTATCGATGAATAAGCGTGGGGTCAATTGTCCAGGCGTTAGAACTCAACCACAAGGAGGATGTGATGGAAAAGCCAACTGCCGACGGCGCTTGGATCACGGCCGCCGTCGAAGAGATTGTCGCCACATCCCCGGAAAATACCTTGCACCTGCCGACCGGCGAGAGGGCCTTCGATGTGCCGCTGGTTGGCTTTTCGAACGGCGCCGACCCGATTTTTAGGCAATATGTGGACCACATCGGTGATTTTTATCTGACCCCGCTTGCCATTTTTAAAAAGGCTTTTCCGCATGAAACCAAATTAGATCCCGCCGAACTGACGGTTATCAGCTGGGTGCTGCCGTCCATGGCCCGCGTGCGCGAGGAACAGGCCGCGGCTGTCAAGCGGCCGAGCGAGCGCTGGATCATGCTGCGGCATTACGGCGAACTGTTCAACGAATCGTTGCGGCGCTCACTGGTAAACCGTTTGTCCGCAGCCGGGGTCCAGGCCGTGGCGCCGGTGCTCGCTGCTTTCTGGAGCCACTTCGATGCAGGGCCGTATGCGCCGTGCTCCAACTGGTCGGAACGGCATGCGGCCTACGCCGCGGGACTCGGAACCTTCGGCCTGTGCGACGGGCTCATAACAGCCGTGGGAAAAGCCATGCGGACGGGGTCGGTGGTGGCCCGCACAACGATTGACCCCACTACGCGCAGCTACACCGATCCGCACGCCTATTGCCTTTTCTATTCCCAGGGCAGCTGCGGCAAGTGCATCCCGCGGTGCCCGGTCAAGGCTATCAGTGAATCCGGCCACGACAAACAGGTCTGCATGCGCTACACACTGCAGAAAATGAAAGAGTATACTTTGGATACCTATGGTTTCGCCGTGTCCGCTTGCGGAATATGCCAGGCTGGAGTCCCTTGCACGGCGTGTATTCCCCAGACGGATGCGGGGTGAAAAAAGGTTGTCGGCGGTTGGGGGAACCAAAAGGAGGGTAGAGACCGGTGGCATGAGAATTACCGGTCAGACTTCCTTCTAACCATTTTAATATGTTACATTTTAAAACCTAAAGGCTTAATCCGGCTCACGAGGAATACCACGGCTGCGCCGGCCGACAAAGGGGTGATCCACACCGGGTGGACCACCCCTTTTTTGTCTTGTTCAGCCCTGTCGATATATCATCAGTATCTCACGTGCGCGCTGATAGGATGGGATATCCTCAGGCACGAACTATTCGGCCTCGGTGACCTTTTCCACTTCGACTTTCTTGTGGCCGCCGCTCTCTTCAACCACTCCCGTGATCGTTACCCTTTTACCGATCATCGCGGTCAAATCCTGGCCGGTGACGAGATACTTTTCGCTGCCTGAAACCAGCACGATCCCGGCTTCGCCTTGCTCCAGGACACCGCTAATTTCTTCTTTGTCCATCGGGGTATCATCGGCCGAGGGCATGCCCGTGCCTTTGGCGGCCGGCTTTTGCCCCTGTCCGCCCGTCGTCCCCTGATCGGAACAGCCACCGAAGCCCAGCAAGGCGACCATCAAGATGAAGACCACTGTCAGTTTCGCAAGTTTCATCATTTTCCTCCTTTTAAAAACAAAGTGTATCGTCGTGAAAGGCCAACTACAGTCATATCCGCGGCGAAATAGCAGGCAAGGGCTGCGTTTGTCAACGCAAGATTTATTAGACTTCAAGATAGAAATCTTGGAATGCATTATTGGTCGTCGGTTGTATTACAATGCAGCCTTCTCTTTCTGGCCCGGGATTTTGTGGCCATTGAGTCGATTGCCGTGAAACCCGGGCAGCCGGTCATCTCCGCATGTTTGCGGCTGCCTGGATACTGGCGGCAGATTTGCGGGCGTACATCATGGATGAGGCACTCCCAGCGGTTCTGGGTGGGGATTTTGTGGAGCCAGGGGCAGGAAATTTCCGATGGTGCCGTGCCGGTCCTTTGCCAAACCCGGTAGGCAAACGTGTTGTCCTCCCGTTTGATACGCCGCACTTTTTCAAGGATGTCCTCACGATTCAGCGCGCGCCAGAGACTATAATCTGCTTCCGTGAGTTGATCATAGTAATCGAGGGAACGGCAGCAGTGCCCGCACTGGCGGCAGGCAAACGCTTCCATGCCGGTCGACAGCCATAGGCCGGGCTCTTTTGACCGGTCCTGCTGACCCGGCGTGACGGTGGTTCTGAAGACGCGCCGGCATATTGCGGCCAGTTCTTTCACTGACGGTGGATTTTGTTCCAGTTCGCGAATGAGGCGAAGGCCCAGGTCACGGGCCCGGATCGGGAACATCTTTTCTCCGCGCTCGGCCATCCATAAACGCTCGTCATGAAATGTACCGGATATAACCGCTCGATCGCCCAAAACCAGCGGAAAGAGTTCGAGGAAAAGAAGGGTTTGCGGGGCGTACTGGCGAAAATCGGCCCGAATGGCCGCCAAAACCTCTTTGCGGGACAAAAAAATTCGGTCTGGCGTATCCATGAGGTGTTCCTGACCGGGATTAACAGGGGTTAAAAATAGGGCTTCAAGATAAAGAGTGATTGTCTGTTTAAGGATTGATTTAATTGAATATATTTGCTACAATGGCACATTGCATCACGTCTTTTACCGTAGCGGGTTATGGCATACATCGAAGTGAATGGAAAACATATGAAATGTACTTCTTACAAGTGCAATGTGAAACCGCAGTTGTGTGTATCCGGTTGGCATTCTCCGCACCCGACGCATTTTTGTCCGATATGCAGGGAATCATATTGGGAACATGCCGTTAAAGACGAGAACGATACAATGATCGGATCCGAACTCAAAAATTATCCACCATTTAAATGGGGCACGAAATCGAAAGAGCACTACTTGTCATCACGCCGATACAGTTGGGTCAAATTTGCACCTTCCGAGGGTTGACATATTTCAATATTCAGGTCGGTATCACCCGTACATCGAATCGATGCTGTCCGCGAACCGGTTTAGAACAACGTTCTTCCGCAGCTTGAGTGTCGGTGTCAACATCCCGTTATCCATAGTAAATTCCGGCACGATCGTAAATTTCTTGATGGTCTCGAAAGGCGCCAGGGACAAGTTCCGTGCGGCAATTTCGGTTTCAATCAGCTTATATATGGCAGGGTGCCGGCCGGGGTCGTCACTGGAATTCAAGACGATTTCGTGTTGAGCGGCATAAGCCCTGATTGCCTCGGGTTCCAGGGTTATGAGGGCCGTCAGGTAGTTGCGCCGGTCACCGACCACACAGACCTGGTGGATGAACCGTGAAGTGGTGAGATGCGCTTCGATAGCTGCCGGGCTGATATTTTTGCCGCCGGAGGTGACGAGGATTTCTTTTTTGCGGCCGGTGATCCGCAGAAAGCCTTCGGCGTCGATTTCCCCCAGGTCGCCGGTCTTCAGCCAACCGTCCGCCGTCATGGTCGCCGCCGTGTCGGCGGGCATCTTGTAATAGCCTTGCATGACATTACGGCCGCGAAACAGGATTTCACCATCGGGAGCGGCCTTTTGCTCGATGCCCGGTCCGGGCGGGCCCACCCAGCCGAAGCGATAGTTATCGTAGCGGTTCAGGTTGGAAAAGCTCGTGTTTTCCGTCATCCCGATGCCTTCCACGATAAGGATACCGGCGGCATGAAAGAACCTTCCGACCTCGAGATTCAGCGGCGCCGCGCCGCTGATGCACCAGCGCACCCGGCCACCCAGTGCGGCCTGTATTTTTGCGAATACCAGGCGATGCGCCACTTTATAGCGGAGCGCGACCAATGGCGGGATCGGACGGTGGTTCAATCGCAGGCCGCTGACCTCGTATCCGACCGCCAAGGCCCAGCGGAAGATCTTCAGCGCCAAGCCGCCCTTGGCTTCGGCCGCGTTGATGATTTTAGCCTGGACCTTTTCATAAACCCGCGGAACACTCGGGAACCAGTGCGGCCGGGCGGTTTTCAAATCCTCGGCCAGGGTGTCCATGCTGCGGTTGAACGTCAGCGTGCACCCGGTCAACAGGGCGGTATAAACACAGGTGCGCGCGAAGACATGCGCCAGAGGAAGGAAAAGAAATACCTGGTCGTCCGGATACCAAAGCACGCTTTTTTCGACCGACTGGGCCGTAAAGGTCAGGTTGTCGTGCGTGAGCATGGCCCCTTTAGGCACGCCGGTCGTGCCCGAGGTATAGACTATCGCGGCCACATCCTGAGCCCTCACCGCCGCCGCCATTTCCGTAAATGTGCGGTCGGAAACGTTGTGGCCCCGACCAATGAACTCCCCGAATCCCACAACCCAGTCATCACCTGAATCGTCGCCGCTGAAAGGCACCACGTGGCGAACCGCGGGGATCTCCTGGCGAATTTCCAGCAACTTGTCGAGCTGTTGGCGGTCTTGCACAAAAACGAGCACCGCGTCGGAGTGCTGAATGATATAGCGACAGTCTTTGGTCGGCAGGGTCTGGTAAATTCCCACTGTTGCAGCCCCGATGCTGGCGGCGGCCAGGTCCGCCAGCACCCAGCGGTAACAGCTGTAACTGACGATGGCGACCTTGTCGTCCTTTTGCACCCCATGGGCTATCAGGCCTTTGGCCACCTGGCGCACTTGGGCCCAGAACTCTTCCCAAGTCACTTCTTCGGCTTGGCCATCGCCTGTCAACCACCGATAAGCCGGATCTTTACCTCGCTGGTCGACGGTTTGTCGCAACATCGCATGAACATTTTCGAAGTCTATGAATTTTTCCATTCTACCCCCGGGTGTCTCTTCGCCAGCACGGCTGAAAACTAGGTTCACGCATACCATGGCACCGGCGGGTTTGCAAATGTGGCGCTGAGCTGATCAAACATCATGCTGCCCATTTACACCTTTCCGGTCACGCTGACCGAGATGACCGGATATCACAGGCCCACCGGGCCGACGGCGCCATGAAACAGCGCCGATTGCGCTCGTTTTCCGTTCAACTGCGTCAACACCATGAAGGACGGCGAGGGTCATGGACTGCCGGTGGGCTGCTGTTGAGGTTCCGGCGAGTTCGGGGGAAATTGCTTTTCGACTTGTTTCATTTCCGAGTGCATCAGCTGCACGATTTTTTTAAAGGCTTCCTCCAGAGACGTTTCCATGACGGCGAGCTGGCCACCGCTGACGATGACCCGTTGCAGTTCGGGGGTTTTTACCTGGTAGGTGGAGATGAGATAGACCGGCTGAATGTAAAATATCGTTCCCATAACGGGCAAAATGATGATCCGGCCGCGGATGACTTCCGAGCCGGCCTGGTCCCAGAGGGTGAACTGCTGGGCGATATCCGGCTCTTCGTTTATGGTGGCGACGATCTGGGCCGGACCGCGCACCAGTTCGGCTTTGGGAAATTCGTAGACGAGGATTTTCCCGTAGTTGGGTTCATCGCAGCCGACGGCCGCTAAAGCCCGCAGGTTGCTGCGGCCATTGGGGATGGCGGGCACCAGCTGGAGGAAATCGAGTCGATCGTGTTGGAAGAGGTTGAGCGTCATGAAATAGGGTTTCATGGGCTCGAGCGAATTCTGATGACTCACTTCCGCATAGGCCCACAGGTCTTCCTGCATGTAGAACGTTTTGGGGTCGGTTTGGTGGTATTTATTGTAGATTTGCATCTGGATGTCGAAAATATCGAGCGGATAGCGGACATGCGCACGGAGGTCCGCCGGCATGGCGGCTTTGTCCTTGAAGAGGCCGGGGTAAATGCGGCTGTAGGCTTTGGCGATCGGGTCTTCCGGATCGTAAAGGTAATACTCCACGCTGCCGTTGTAAGCATCCACGACGATCTTGATCGAATTGCGGATGTAGTTCAGGTGCGTGCCGTTCATTTCCATCGGGGTGGCGGCCGGGTACCAGTACGAGGTGGTGTAGGCATCCTGAATCCAGAAAATGCCGCGGGAGTTGGACACCACGTAAGGGGTTTGGTCCAGCACCAGGAAAGGCGTGATGGTCCGGATGCGATCGATGATGTTGCGTCGAAAGAGGAGTTTACTCTCGTCGGTCACGCGGGTCGTCAAAAAAATATTGCGGTCTTTGAAATACCAGGCAAAGACCAGCTTTCGGAAGATCGACGAAACCGGCACGCCGCCCTTGCCCTGGTAGTCGACCGTCACGTTGTCTTTGCCTTTGGGGTAATCCAGCTCGCCGGTGTCATTGGGAGCGATGGCATAGGGTGTGGAGTGAAGGCCGAAGTAAATTCGCGGCTGCGCCACGCTCAGCCCGTATTCAGACCGGATGGGAATGTCCTGCATGTACCAGACCATGGGACTGCCCCCGCTCTGGTTGGCCGGGGTCATGGTCGCCCCGAAGCCGTGGGTGTAGGTCAGATGTAGATTGGTCCAGCTTTGAACATCGCCGGGAAGATTGCGGTAATCGAGTTCCCGCGGCGCCACGAAAACCTGCGCATATTTATCCTGGACGGTGTAGCGGTCGACGGTGACGGTCGGGAACCGGTAGTAGCGTCGTAATTGCTGAAGCTGTTCGAGCACCGGGGTCATGATCGGCTCTTCCCAAAGCGGGATGTTGCGCAGGATATCGTCGAGACGGGGGTCGATGTCAGCGTCCGGCACGTCTTTGGGGTTGAAGTTGCGAAACTCGACCGACTTGAGCCGGTAGGCCTGCAGCGTCGATTCGATGTTGTTGGCGATGTAGGGTTCCTCCAGGGCGAACTCGTTGGGCTCGACCACATATTTTTTCACCAGCCGCGGCACAAAATCGAAAGACCTGGCGCCCAGCACGATCAAAAACCCCAGAAGCAAAGCGGCAAAGACCTTGCGACCTTCGTTCTTATGAATCACCAGGACCAGGCAAAAAATCGAGCCGGTCCAGAAAAACACCTGCAACCAGATCATGGGCACGATGATCTTCATGTCCACGAACCCCGGTCCGTAGAAGAGCGGGGCGTAGCTGGCCTTGTAAACCAGGGCATTGCGTTGAAGGATCAGGTCCCACGACTCGATTAAAAAGGTCATCAGCAGAATGATGCTCAGGTGCCACCTGGCCGCTGTCGGCAGGGAGCGATTCTGACGGGCGAGCAGCCGGCCCTCGATCAGGTAGAGAAGTGCCAGGCCTAAAAACAAGATGATGAAACAGAGCAACAGACGACTCTGAATCATGCGGTAAATGGGAAAGGAGAAAAGGTAATAGGAAACATCCTTGCCGAAGACCGGGTCCGCGACCCCGGCGACGGGTCCGAAGATGTAAAAAAGAAACATCTCCCAGTTGCGGTAGAGCGGCAGGGCGATCACGATCGCCAAGCCCAGCGCCAGCGGCAGGGAAAAGTACAAGGAGCCGGTGCGAAAACGGTGATAGAGGCGCGCGGTACGCGACATACCCCCGGGATCGCTATCGGAGGGCTCGATTGACAGAAACCGGGAAGCCAGGCGCAGATTGATAAAAAAGAACCCCGTGAATATCATTGTGACCACGATGAAAACGGTGTAGCTGTAGAGCGTTCGCTGCCAGAAGTAAAATTCGTATCCCAGAGAACGATACCACCAGATGTCCACCAATTTGGACAATATGTAAAGGATCAGCAGAACCACTGCACCAGTCAGCAATGTTAAAATCGTCCCGGCGACAACCCGGCGGCGCTTCGCAAAAGCCATTAAATACCTCCTTATTCGTTACGGCACCTTGCCTCGGATCCGAGGTGAAAACCCCCGGCTAACCTACTATTTCAACGATCGGTCGCAGCCCCAATAGGTCTTAAACCTTAAATGGAGACGATTCGAAGTGTATTTATAGGCCTGACACCCTATAAAAAACCACGGAAACTCCAGGTTAGCTGGAGATTTCCATTGGCCATTTTTTCTGATCCGCAGACGGGACTTTCGTGGTGAGGGGTTTAAAACGAGTAATTCAAAAAAAATACATGCCTTTTTCGCCCCCAATACCCGACCTGTTTGACGCCCTGCAGGGGGCGGTCGAGAAGGAGGGCGCCATGCTGGAGGTCGTCGCGCCAAAGATCGGCGGGGTCACAGACTGTGGCGGCAACCGCATCAAGACCCACCAGAAGATCGACGGCGGACCGTCGGTGCTCTATGATGCCGTCGTTCTTTTAACCTCCGAAGACGGGGCGAAAAAGCTGTCCAGGGATGCGACGGCGCGTGATTTCGTCAGCGATGCGTTCGCCCACTGCAAGTTCATCGGCTATGGCGGCGCCGCCGAACCCCTTTTGAAGGACGCCGGGATATTCGAGATGCTGGACGAGGGCTGCGTTGCGCTGGAATCGGCCGCTGCGGCGCAGTCGTTTATTGAAACATGCCGCGATCTGCGGTATTGGAAGAGAGAGACCAGCGTGGATCAGACCTGATCCTGTCGCCGGACCGCTTCGCCGGCGGTGGCGCTGACGCGGCAGACCCCAAACGCGCAGCGCCACCGCCGGATTGCTTTCCGGCCTATTTTAAGGATTTTCAGCGCAAGCAATCAGACAAGAGCCATCTCTTCGCGAGTTCACTGCAAGAAGGGTAAAGGATCAGGGATCGGCAGGTATCGACGCCCCTCAGACGACATGCACATCATAGACATCATAGCGATCCTGATCACCTTCTCGGCCGTCTTCAGCTATGTCAATTACCGGTATTTTCATCTTCCCAGGACCATCGGGCTGATGCTTGCGGCCTTGATCCTGTCATCGGGCCTGATCATTGCGGGTCAGTTCGGTTGGGACGTTAAAGATCAAGTCCTTGCCATCGTTCGCAGCATCGATTTCAATCGGCTGCTTCTCAACGGGATGCTCGGATTTCTTCTCTTTGCCGGCGCCCTGAACGTGGAACTCAATGAGCTGATCAACCAGAAATGGGTGGTATTCTCCCTGGCCACCGCCGGAGTGATCCTCTCCACCCTCATCGTGGGCGGTTTTGCCTGGATGGTGTTCGATGTCCTCAAGTTACCCGTTCCGTTCATGTATTGCCTGCTGTTCGGCGCACTGATTTCCCCCACCGATCCGGTGGCCGTCATCAGTATCCTGAAGACGATGCAGGCGCCCAAGAGCCTGGAAACCCAGATGGCCGGTGAATCTCTTTTCAATGACGGGGTTGGGGTAGTAGTCTTCATCGTGCTGCTGAGAATTGTCGATGGAGGCCATGATGTCAGTGCCCGGAAGGCCCTTCTTCTTTTTACGACAGAAGCTTTGGGAGGAATTGCGTTAGGCCTGGCTGCGGGATATGCCACCTATCAAATGCTCAAGCGTGTGGACAACTACCAGGTGGAGATCCTGCTCACCCTGGGCCTTGTCACCGGCGGTTACGCAGGCGCGACCGCCCTGCACACCTCGGGCCCGCTCGCCATCGTCGCCGCCGGCCTCATGATCGGCAATCAGGGCCGATCCTTTGCGATGTCGGAAATGACACGCAGGAACCTGGACATGTTCTGGGAGCTGATCGATGAGATTCTGAACGCCATTCTCTTTATCCTGATCGGCATGGAAGTCTTCGCCTTGGAGTTCAGTCTGAAATATCTAATGGCCGGAATCATTATGATTCCACTCGTGCTGCTGGCCCGGTTGATCAGCGTCGGGATTCCCTTCAGCCTGCTGCGCATAAAAAAATCTTATCGGGCCAATACGGTGAGAATTCTGACCTGGGGCGGCCTGCGGGGCGGAATTGCGGTGGCGCTCGCCCTGTCCCTACCCGCCGGACACGCCCGGGGCGTGCTGCTGGTGATGACTTACATGGTCGTGGTTTTCTCGATTGCCGTGCAAGGCCTGACCATCGGCAGGCTGGTCAAGCGCTGGAAAGATACGGATGTGAGCGTCGGCGAATGGGGCTGGTGGCAACAGTGACGCCGGCGGCGACACGCCAGGGAACACGGCCTGAAAGGATAGTCGCCAGTCCGCTGGGGAATTTGACCCGTTTTTACTGAGCGATTTTGCGCACAACCCGGCCGGCTTAACACGGCAATCCCAGCGCGCATTCTATTTATATGTCTGAAATTAATATAAAATTTATTATATTCAGTGACTGGTACAGCTCTTGAAAGGATAGGCGTAAACAGTGTCGCCCGCAGAATGATTCCAGTGACGCCGCGGGGCGATACCAGATCTGCCGTTCCGAGGAGGGCGCCGTGACAAACGACTTGAAGAAGGTGTTGATCAGAAAAATCGAAGAGATGAACTGCCTCGACCGCATGGATCTTCTCAA
>JBAPWQ010000040.1:0-10639 GCA_049283795.1 Desulfobacterales bacterium
CATCAAGCGCATGATCAAGAAACAGGCCTCGACCGAAGAGATCTTCGAACAAGCCTCCAAAGACGCCATGACCACCCTGAAGCAGGACGGCATCTTAAAGGTCTTCAAGGGCATAACCGACGTCCGCGAAGTGCGGCGCGTTTGTATTACCTAGGCTTTATATTTAAGTTTTATGGCCTCCAGGCCGCCGCGAAAAGTGAAAATAACGGCATGATGATCGGGACACCAGAGTGGCAGGATGTCATCCGCGCCGGCGCCGGCCGGCTCGGGGTCGATCTGCCGTCGGCCGTGCTCGACCAGTTTGCCGTGCACGCGCGCGAACTGCTGCTCTGGAACGGCAAAATCAACCTGACGGCCATCACCGAACCGCTGGCGATGGCCGTCAACCATTACATCGACGCCGTTGTTCCCGCGCCCCTGATCTCACCGCCGGCCCGGGTGCTCGATATCGGTTCCGGCGGCGGGTTCCCGGGCATCCCGCTGAAAATACTGCAGCCGACGCTGACGCTGACGGCGATCGACGCCGCCCGCAAAAAGGTCAGTTTCCTCGCGCATGTCGGACGGGTGCTGCGCCTGACGGACTACCGGGCCGTGCACCTGCGGCTCGAAAAAATGAAAAGTGCCGGGGGGGAGGCGCGGACCGGCGATGCCGGGCTGGGGCTTTTCGATGTCATCGTCTGCCGCGCCCTGGCGTCGCTGGCGGATTTTCTGGCGCTGGCCGTGCCGTTCGTCGCGGCCAAAGGCCTCATCCTGGCACTGAAAGGCCGCATTTCCGCTGCGGAGGTGGCGACCGCCCGGCGGTATCTGACGACCATCGGATCGTCAGGGGAGGGCGTTCCCGGCGTGCCCGAGTTGACCGTCAACCGTTACCGGCTGCCGGTATTTGACAGCGACCGGAGCATCGTTGTCATCCGATTCGCCTGAGGGGGCAGCACGCGATCTTTTGCGGCACCCTGAGTATCGGGCCGGGTGGGGACCTTGGGATGAAACGCTCCGGCACTCCGGACAATGGGCGGGAGGGCTGTGCGGCGTCAACCGACGGCGCTTTTCGACACCGAATCACACGGCCGGCAGTTCGATGAACCGGACATCGACGGTCTCTCCGCGGGCGGTCAGGATGGCCACTGTCGGCGGGCCGTCCTGGCGCGGGTCCACCGCACTGCCGGGGTTCAGAAAGACGACGCGGTTTTTCTCGGCCAGCGCGGCCCGATGGGTGTGACCGCTGATAACGACCTGGATGCCGGCCGCCGCGGGTTCCAGGTCGAGCCGCGTTAAATCGTGCAGGACGTAGAGCGTCACTTTTTCGACAACGACAAGGGCGGTCAGCGGGAGGTCTTCGGCCCAAGGCCCGCGGTCCATGTTGCCCCGTACCGCCCTGACGGGCGCGACCGTCGCAAGCCGGTCGAGGACCTTTGGCCGGTCGATATCGCCGGCATGGACAATCAGGTCCGCACCGGTAAAAGCGTCGATGATGTGGTCGTCGATATGACCGTGGGTGTCGGAGATGATGCCGACACGAACGTGATTTTTCGCAGGGTTTCGAGATGCAGGCAGGGGCATGTCGATCTTTTGATCTAAACTTAAAGTAGAAGTTTAATCTATTTATATTAAATATTTGAAAAATAATAAATAATTATATAATAACGATCTTGTTCACCGTATGCTGTATGGAATGAAATATAGCGTCAATCCGCGGTTTGTCAAAAACACGAAACGACCGCGGCCGGCCGGCTCATAAGGCAGGCGACCCCTACGCCGCCTCCGGCATTGTTGATACACCGAACCGACTAAACCAAGCGAGAGAATAGCCATGGACACATTTCAAACAACCACCTTGCCGAAACCGGCTGTCGGGGCGCTGACTTTCGATACATCCATCGCGATACCGGCAGGCCCACACTGGCCGGCGGCCCACTGCGGGATGCTGTCAAAATTCATCCAAAAACAGACGCACGGCGCCGGCAACCATCAGGCCCGGCAGATTCAGTGGCAGTTGAGTCGGGCGGTCTTCGATTTGAAGGCCCGATCCGATCGGGTGATTGAAGAAAACCATCGTATGGCGCAGACGCTTGCCGATCTGCAGCAGGGCCAGGAGTATCTTGTCGAGCAACTGGCGCTGCACCAAAAGCGCGAAGAGTTGGCCATTCTGCGCGAGCAGCAGGATGGCAAGCGAATCCGCGAACTCGAAAACAGGCTGTCGTTGCTCCTGTTGGCGCCCCTGCCGGATCAACCGATCACCATCACGGCCGCGGAACCGCGCCGGTTTGCTATTTGCCAGGCGCAGCGTTCCGAACAAGCCGGGAAAGAACCGGAAGGCCGGGCGCCAACACCGCCATCGGGCGAATCCGGCACCGTGCCCGAAGACGCGGTCGGGGAGGCCGGCCGTGATGCTTCGCAGGTGCTTAGCGAAAGCGACGGCCCTTGCGTCGCTTCGCTGCCGGGCGCCGTTGCCGATGAGGCTGCTTCGACCGAGGAATTTGATGCTTTAGGCGAGGTGCCATCCCTGGATATTCACCCCGTGGACGGCGTTACGGCGCCTGGCGGCCGGGACTTGCTTCACGAGCCGGAAGATCAGGCGCCACCGGCGGAAGCCGTTACCGCCGGCGACGATACGGAGTCCGATATCATCGACTTGCTGAATGAAGTGGTCGCGGCGACCACGGCACAAGACGGGATGCCGGCCGACACGCCGGCTGGTGACGCCGCGGAGGTTGCCGGGCAGGATGCCGAAACTATCGACAGGGAGGAGACGGTCGAAAGTTCTTCCCTGAACACCAATTATATTCTGGAGACGCCGCGCGGACCGCTGATGGCAGCCGATACACCGGAACTGGCGGCGGCCGAAGTGCCGGCGGAACCCGATGTGATCCTCACCCTCCTGGATGAAATCCCCTGCGACCGCCCGGGTGAGAACCGGCCACCCATTGACGCACCGGAAAAGAGGGCATGGATGACGCCGGGGGGCGGGCCGCCCCCGCAGGGGGCCGAGGAGTCTGCGGCCGGAAAGAGTGGCGGCGTTGCGACCGACCCGTCCGTTTTGGCCGGTGCCGAGGACTGCCTCGAGAACATCGCCGACGCCGATACGAACACCTTCGAGGTCATCGAGCTAACGGAAGAGGCCATCATCGGACAGTTACCCGATCAGGTGCCGCTGCCGGAAAGCGGTTCGGCGTCCGGCCCGGTGCCGGTGCCCATGCAAGAGGCCGGAGGTACAGGGCCGGAAGATACAGGCGGGCCGTCGCCAAGGCCTGAGGGAAAAACGGCGCGGGCCAAAGTCCTTTTCGGTCGGGGCAAGCTGGCCTGTCAAAGAAAAGATTATGTCAAGGCGATCGATTTATTCAGTCGCTATCTTGAACTGGCACCCGATGATCCGCGCGGGTCCTATAACCTGGCCATTTTGCACTATCGCATGAAAAATTACAGCCAGGCGGCAGTCGATGCCCGCAAGTCCCTGGATCTCGGCTATGCGAACGCCGAAAAAATCATGACGAAAATAAACCTCAAGCTGGGGCCTGACGCGGCCCCGGACGCCGGGGTGGGGAACAGTGTCTCCGATGCATGGCTGGAAACCGAAACGGTGCACCATATGCGCGGGCCGGCAGCAGCGGTTGCCGCGCAGGAAGACACCCGGGCGATGGCGCCACCCGCCGATGAGGGGGACATGCTGCGCCATACGGTCCTGGAAGATGAGCTTTTGGATCTGTCGGTCGTATCGCTCCCGGGCGGCGCGGCCGTCGATCCGCTGTTAAATGATGAAACGGCTTTGATTGAACCGGCGAAAGCTGCGACCGCGCAAAACCCGATACCGACGGTTGGTGAGAGAAAAGAGGACTTGACCGCGGCCAAACGCTTATTTGTCGATGGCATGAGCGCTTACAGGAATAAAGACTACCGCCCGGCGCTCGAGCATTTCGGTCGTTTTGCGGCGTTGCGGCCGCAAGAAGCCAAAGGGCACTATAACCTGGCGATTATACACTACCGCCTCAAAGACTACGACAGGGCCATGGAATGTGCCCGGCGGGCGCAGGACCTGGGCGCCGGGTCGGCCCGGAAAATCGTAAAAAAAATCGAGGCGAAAATGGCCGGGCGAAAGGCCGCCGGCGCGCGCGAGCACCTTCAAGCGGCAGCGGAAGACGCCCCGGAACCGTTGGGTTTTTCCGCCGCCGAAAACGGTGGCGCGACCGGAATTGAAGATACTGCCGCGATTTGGGGCGCCGATGAACTGGAAGAAGAGATCAACCAGGCGCTTTTTTCTCAGGTTGCAGAGGAAAGCCCCGACGGTGGAAGAGAAGAGGTGATCCTGTTTGACCCGAAGCCGGCGGGAGCAAAGGGCCCTGTCGATGAGACTGCCGTCGACCCTTTTGACCCGAATCCGCGGAAAGTGGATCCGGACGAGGTTTTCCAGAACGAACGGCTCAAATATCTATTTGAACTCGGCCGTATGGCGGTTGAAAAAAAGGAATATTTGAAAGCGATCCAGCATTTTTCCAAGGTGACGCACCTGGCGCCTGGTGATCCCAGAGGATATTATCACCTGGCCGACGTGTCGTTTCGCCTGCGGTTCTATGAAACCGCGCGGGAGCATGCGACGCGCGCCATCGAACTCGGCTCGACCGCCGCCAATCGTATCTTGAGCCAGATCACCGCCCTTCAGCTACCGGCCTGAGCAGCCGGGGCACATCACCGGAAAGATGCCGGGCCGCGGCATCTTTCCGGTCCCTTTCCGGTTTCCTCCCGCTATTTCGATTGAACAATGGCGATGACATGCCTATTATGACCAGCAGCTGCGGATCGGGATAATGGGGTAAAATGATCCGGGCCTTGATATCCCCTATTAACCGGTGTTGTGGATAAGACGTAACGGAGGGCAGGGTGATGAAAATTTTAGTAGGCTATGATGGGTCGGGGGCCGCCAAAGATGCGATCGATACCGCCAGAAAATATGCCGCGGCCCTTGACGCAACGGTCAGCATCGTCACTTCGATGGTGAAGGGCACGGAAAACGAACAGGCGGAGATACTGCAGGCCGAGCGCGGGCTGAACTATGCCGAATCCCTTTTTACGGCCGAGAAGATCGCCTGCGAAACCCATCTTCTGATCCGCGGCCTTTCGCCGGGGGAAGACCTGGTCCGGTTCGCCGAGGAAAACGACGTCGATCTGGTGGTCGTGGGCGTAAAGAGACGGTCCAAGGTGGGCAAGTTGTTGATGGGCTCGACGGCCCAATTCGTGATTATCAAGGCCCCCTGCCCGGTCCTGTCGATCAAGTGAGAAGCCGATTCGACCGACACGCAGGCAGGGGCGCGGTGCAACCAGACTCTTAACGGGCCCTTGTCCGCTGTTGGAATCGATCGGTGCAACCACGGCCGTCAGGCGGTGCGCCGCCTTCGCAAACGGATCTCGAGCCGTTCGACCGCCAGGGAACAGCTGAGTGTCAGCAGGAGGTAGAGACCGGTGATGGTGATCCAGATTTCGAAGGTGTAATAAGTGGTGGCCATCAGTTCCATCCCCTGAAAGGTCAATTCCTGAATCGAGATGATCGAAACGATGGCCGAATCCTTGATTGTCGAGATGAACTGACCGGCCAGCGGCGGCAAGATGCGCTGGGCGGCCTGGGGCATGATGATGTGGCGCATTTGCTGGAATTTGGTGAAGCCGAGCGCGGCCGCGGCCTCCCACTGATCTTTTTCGATCGACTGAATGCCGGAGCGTACGATTTCGGTGATGTAGGCGCCTTCGAAGATGGCCAGGGTCAGCACGGCCGAAAAAAATGGCACCAGCAGGGCCGGCGGCGCACAGAGCAGACTGAGCAGGTTGCGGCCGGTCTCCGGCAGGTCGAATAACAGTTTTTCGACGCCGAGCGCCGGCAGGACCTGATCACCGATGAAAAAATAAAAGATGAACACCAGCACCAGCGGTGGAAGATTGCGCACGATCTCGACATAGCTCCCGCCGATCAATCGGTTGAAAAGGCCGGTGCCGGCCCGCAACAGTCCCATGACGGTGCCGATGACCGTTGCCAGCAGCGTGGCCCAGAGGCTCAGGCGGATGGTGGTCAAAAGACCGAGAACCAGAACGTTCGGCTTCCAGCTGCCCGTGGCGCTATCGAACCGGAACAGGTACTGCGGGATGGCGCCCCAGTGCCAGTTGTAGTGCAGGCCGGCCTGAATCCGGTAGACAATCAAGACGCCGGCCGCCGTCACGAGCAGGAGCACGGCGACATCCAGCAGCGATATTCTGATTTTTTTCCGAGGCACGATTTACTTCACTTCTTTCTCCCACTCCTTGGTGTTGAACCAGTATTGTTTTCGTTCTTTCAGCCAGCCTTCCGCTTCGACCACCCGGATCCAGTTGTCGAAATAATTCAGCGTGTCGACGTCGCCTTTGCGAACGGCAAAGCCGATCGGCTCCCGGGTGAAGGTCTCCGTCAGCGGCAGAAATAAAATGTCCGGGTTCTCGAGGGCGAGAAAGGCCGGCAGCGGCGCCGAGGAGACCAGGGCATGGACCCTGCCGCTGCGCAGTTCCTGGATGACCTGTGACTCGTCGTCGAAAAGCTGGAGCCTGGCCTGCGGCATGGATTTCCGGGCGGCCATTTCGGCCGTGGAGCCTAATCGCACGGCGATCTTGACCTCGGGCCGATTGAAGTCCTCCAGACTCTTGAAACCGGCGGCCAGCTGCTTGTGCGCCACGATCGACATTCCGCTGTAGTCATAGGGGATGGTGAAGTTCACCTTGAGGTTGCGCTGCGGCAGGATGCCCATACCGCCGATGATGACGTCGAACTTGCCGGTCAGCAGGGCCGGAATGATCCCGGCCCATTTGGTGGGCACGTATTCGATTTTAACGCCGGTGTCCTGCGCCAGTCGGTTGGCGACATCGATTTCAAAGCCGACGAGCTTGCCGGTCTTGTCCTTCATGGCCCACGGGACGAAGGTCGACATGCCCACCCGCAGCACGCCCCGCTGGAGCACGTTTTCGATGGTGCTCTCACCGGTCAGTTCCTGTTGGACCTTGCCCGCGCGGGCGCTACCGCCGAGACTGGTCAAGACCACCAGTACACCCACCACTACCCGTAATGTCCAGCTGCGATTCATACTAACGCTCCTTTCGATGCTTTGAGACGCTGTTTCGTGCATGAGAAACCTTTGCCCGCTGTTTCGGGCATCTTCATTTGTCGACTGCCGCCATCGATCACATCGCACCTCACTCCGCAATTTTCAGACGTTTTTCCAGGGTGTAAACCGTCAGCGACAGGCTCATCGTCATCACCAGGTAAATGGCGGCAATCGTGAACCAGAGTTCAAAGACCAGATAGGTCCGGGCGATGATGATCTGGCCCTGCATGGTCAGATCATAAATGGCGATCGTGCTGACCAGGGCAGAATCCTTGATGAGCGAGACGGCCTGGCTGGTGAGCGGCGGCAGTATCCTGCGAACCGCTTGCGGCAAAACGATGAACCGGTAGGTGTTCCACCGGTTCAGGCCGATGCTGAAGGCGGCTTCCCACTGGTGCCGGGAAACCGATACGATCCCGGCGCGGATGATTTCCGAGATGTAGGCGCCCTCGAACAGGCTCAGGGCCAGCACGGCCGATGTAAACGCACCCATGCCCAGGGCCGGCGACAGCACGAAATAGATGAGGAAAAGCTGCACCAGAAGCGGCGTGTTGCGTATCACTTCGAGATAGCCGCGCGAGAGTCCCCGGGCGGCAAAAGAGTGCGAGAGCCGCAACAAGGCAGTGATCAGGCCGAATAAAAAGGCCAGGACCAGGCTGACGAGGGTGATCTTGAGGGTGACCAGGAGGCCGTCGATCAGGGGGCCGGCCGTCAGGCGGCCGTTTTCGAAGGTATAGAGATAGGAAGGGACGCGGTACCACTGCCAGTTGTAGCCCAGCCCCTCGACACCGCTGAAGATCAGCCAGCCCAGAGCGCCGATGACGGCCGCGTATTTGAGCAGATCCGGCAGAAAATGGCGCTGGAAAAACGGGAAACGGCGGTCTGCAAGGCTTTGATGTCGTGAGGGCGGCATGGGCTGTGATCTTCAGGTGCGTTGACCCTTATCTGTCCGGATTGAACAGCAGCAGTTTACAGTAGTATTTCAGCATGAGGTTATGAAGATACATCGCTTGCACCTTCCCCGATAACCGTTTCGACGTCTCGCCCGCGTCCGGGCCCGGCCAAGGCCGGGGATGCGGTGACCCGTCCCGTGTTGCGGCGCGGCTTTAGACCGGTACGCCCGGCTTACCACATCGAGGCCGCATCTGCAAATGCCCGCAACTCGTCGCCGCCGGCCGGTCAGTTGACCAGGCTCTGGATGGGGGCCGGGATCCGGCCGCCGTGCCGGATGAAGCGGTTGGCACCGCGCGAGTTGTTCACCGCCATGATGACGGACTGACCGAGCAGGCCGCCGAAATAGGCATTGTCGCCCGCCTTTTTCCCCGGCACCGGGATCAGCCGGGCAGCCGTCGTTTTTTTGTTGATGACCCCGATCGCCATTTCATCGGCGATGATCGCGGCCAGGGTTTCATCGGAGGTATCGCCCGGCAGCGCCACCATGTCGAGGCCGACCGAGCAGACGCTGGTGATCGCCTCGAGCTTTTCGAGGCTCAAGTGCCCGGCGGCGGCCGCGGCGGAGATGTTCAGGTCTTCGCTGACCGGAATGAAGGCGCCGCTCAAGCCGCCGACGTGCGAACTGGCGAACGCGCCGCCCTTTTTCACGGCGTCGTTCAAAAGCGCCAGGGCGGCCGTGGTGCCGGGAACGCCGATGGCAAGCAGACCGAGGCTCTGGAAGATTTCGCCCACGCTGTCGCCGACGTTCGGGGTCGGTGCCAGGGACAGGTCGACCACGCCGAACCGGATGCCGAGCTTCGCCGCCACTTCGCGGCCGATGAGTTCGCCCACCCGGGTGACCTTGTAGGCCGTGCGCTTGATCAACTCCGACAACTGCCCTAAGTCCAGTCCGGGGTCGGCGGCCAGGGCGCGGTCGATGGCCTTTTTCACCACCCCGGGTCCGCTGACGCCGACATTGATGACGGCATCGGCCTCGCCGATGCCCAGGTAGGCCCCGGCCATGAAGGGAATGTCCTGCGGGATGTTGGCGAAAACGCACAGCTTGGCGCAGGCGAGGCCGTCCTGGCGCGCGGTGAGGCTGGCGGCGCGTTTGATCTTCTGGCCCATTAGATAGACGGCGTCCATGTTGATGCCGGCACGGGTGGAGGCCACGTTGATCGACGCACACACCCGGTCGGTGCCGGCCAGCGCCTCGGGAATGGCGTCGATCAGGGCGCGGTCGCCCTTGGCGATTCCTTTTTCCACCAGCGCCGTAAACCCGCCGATGAAATCCACGTTGACCTCCCGGGCCGCGCGGTTCAAGGTGTGCGCGATCTCGATCATCTGGGAGGATGAAAACGGCGCCGCCGCGACGGCGATCGGGCTGACCGAAATGCGCTTGTTGACCACCGGTATGCCGTACGTGCCGCCGACCCGGTCGCAGGTCCTGACCAGGGGGCCGGCCAGGTCGCCGATTTTGGACAGGATATTGTCCTGGAACCGTTTGAGGTCGTGGCTGGCGCAGTCGAGCAGGTTGATGCCCAGCGTGACCGTGCGCACGTCCAGGTGCTCGCTCTCCAGCATTTCAAGGGTCGAGAGTATTTCTCTTTCCGTCAGCATGGGGTTTCTTTCGTCGGGGTTCGCGATCGTCGCCGAAGGGTTAAATGCGGTTGATGGCCTCGAAAATGTTGCGGTGCTGAATGCTGATCTGCAGGTTCAATTCGCCCGCCCTGGCCCGCAGGTCGGCATAGAGCCCCTGCTGATCGATGTCGGCCGGAATATCGACTTCATAGATCATGATGTTGCTGTTGGGGTCCGCACCGCCCTTGAAGACCGCCTGCAGACGGGTCACGTTGACCCCGTAACGGGCGATGATTTCGGTGATGGCGGCCACCAGCCCCTTGCGGTCCGGGCCGCGGGTGGTGATCACGAACGGCTCGCTGGCGGCGATCGCAAAGGCCGGGCCGCCCGCGTCGAGCGGCTTGACGAACACGTGGTGATTGAGCGGCGTCAGGCCTTGCTGGAGATAGTCGTGCAGGTCCGCAAGCGACTGCTCCGCGGGCAGGACCACGATGAAGATGCCGCTGAATTCGGACTGCAGGATGGTCTGGCTGACGTTTTCGATGTTGCAGTTCTTTTCGAACAGCATCCGGGTCACGGCGGCGATGATGCCGGGCCGGTCGGGCCCCAGGACCGAGATGACGGCCTTTTCCATATTTCGTTTTTCCTGTTTAGAGAATCAGGCAGTCGGCGACGAGCTCCCAGAGGTATTTGACCGTCAGGTCCTGCAGGCCGTAATGCTTCTTGATGTTGTTGAACTGCCCGTGACAGCTGTGGCAGGGGACCACGATCATGCCGGCGCCCGAGGCCTTGATCTGCTCCATTTTGCGGCGGCCGTAAAAAACCCGCTCCTCGTGATAGCCGGTGGTCAGGGCGCCGCCGCCGCCACCGCAGCAGATCTGATGCTCGCGCGCGGGGTAGAGATCGACCCAGTTTTCGAGACACTGCGAGAGGATCCAGCGCGGTTCTTCGTAGTACCCGTGGCCGAACAACTTTTGCGCCTTGCGGCAGTAGTTGCACGGATCGTGGTAAGT
>JBAPWQ010000041.1:0-18926 GCA_049283795.1 Desulfobacterales bacterium
CTTACAGGATCGCTGCCGGGCAAAAGCCGGGGGATTTTTATCGCCAACCCCCTACAATTATTTATTATCATAGCAGATCGACATGCCAATCTCAAATTTTTCTTCAGGCAGCGCGGCCTCCGGCAACCACCGGTATTTGCCCTTGCCGTACATGACGTCTGCTGCTAAAGACATGAGGAAAGCGGTGTCACTTGTCTGCCGCCTCGCCTTCTAACCCGTTCTGGAGCCCTTTCACATGGAGGAAACCATTCGGCTGACCGAAGACCTGATCCGGTTCAAATCCACCCACAGCAATCCATCCGAAATTCAGCGGTGCGCCGATTACATCGAAGCTTTTTTCACGGCCAACGCCATTGATTACCAGCGGTTGACCTTTCAGAATTATCCCTCGCTTCTGGCCGTGCCACGCAGCGGAAAATTTTCCGTACTCCTGATGACCCACGTGGATGTGGTCGAGGGTGCGGACGCGTTGTTCGAACCCCGCCGGCATGACGGCAAGCTCTTCGGCCGCGGCAGCATCGACGACAAATACGCGGCCGCCCTGTCATTGGTGCTTCTCAAGGAACACCTGCAGCGGTGCCGCGGCCGGGGGGGGACCCAGCAGGACCTGCCTTTCGGCATCCTGATCACCACCGACGAGGAAATCGGCGGGGTCAACGGAGCCCAAAAAGTGCTGCCCCTGGTGAAGGCCGACTTTTGCATCGCCTTGGACGGCGGCGCGGTTGCCAAGATCGTCGTCAAAGAAAAAGGGATCCTGCGGCTCAAGCTGATCACCACGGGCAAATCCGCTCACGGCGCCCGACCATGGCTCGGAGAGAATGCCATCGAGAAACTGATCGATGACTATCGCGTCATTCGAACATTTTTTAAGGATTCCGTGCCGGACCACTGGCACCGGACCATTAATTTCGGCCGGGTAAAGGCCGGGACATCGATCAACCAGGTGCCGGACAGCGCCGAGGCGCTGTTTGACATCCGCTACACCGAAAACGACGATATCGATGCGCTGGTTGCGGCCATGCAGTCCAAGATCGGCGGCCGCCTGGTGATCGAGGAAAGGGAACCGCTGTTCATGGGCGGCGATTCCCTTCATCTGGAGCGGCTGCTGGAAATCGCGGTTGGAACGGCAACCGGATTCGAGCATGGTGCCAGTGACGCCCGCCACCTGAGCCAGTACGGGATCAAGGGCATCGTGTGGGGTGCGGACGGCGGCATGAGCCAGCACACGGCCGATGAACACGTCGACATCGCCAGTGTCTTCAGGCTTTACGAATTCCTCGACGCGTACCTGGTGAGCCTGATCTCCGGGAGATCGGATTGAATGTGGCGATCATCTATGCCGCCCTGAAGAAGAAAAAGGGTTTCGAACGCTGAACAACCAATAAGCATCTCGATGTTTCGTGGCGGCTTCAAGGGGGGGCCTTGAGAGGGTAACAACCGATTCGCGACATCAGCAGGTTCTGTGAGGCCGAGGGGGCGTGCGCCCGTCCGCACGCAACAGAAATGGCAAAAGGAGGAAGACGATGAAACGATTGACGGTTTTAATGAGTGTGCTTGCACTATTTCTGGTGACCATCGCCGCCGCGGCGCCCAAACAGGGGGGAACGCTCGTGTTCGGTCGCGGGGGTGACAGCGTGGGCCTGGACCCGGCCTACGAGACCGACGGCAATTCGTTCATGATTTGCGACAACGTTTTAGAGGCGCTCGTTTTTTACAAGGACGAGTCGACCGCCCTGGAGCCCGGCCTGGCCCAGGAGTGGAAAATCGCCCCGGACGGCAAAACCTACACATTTCATCTGCGCAAAGGGGTCAAGTTCCACGACGGGACGCCTTTCGATGCCAACGCCGTCGTCTTTTCCATCGGCCGCATGATGAAGGACCGCAAGGTGAAGTTCGTCGGCAAGGGCTGGGAAATCCCCGCCCAGGAGCGGCCGCCGGAGTACTGGGTCTCGATGGAAATGGATGATATCGTCGAGAGCATCGAGGCTGTCGACGATTCTACGGTGGTGTTCAAGCTTAAAAAGGTGAATGCTCCGTTTATGGCCAACATGGGCATGGATTTCGCCGACATCATCAGCCCCACGGCGTTTTTGAAGGACCCCAAGGAATTCATCCGGAATCCGGTGGGGACCGGGCCGTTCAAGTTTGTCAAATGGGTCAAAGACGACCGGGTCATCCTGGAGAAAAATCCGGACTATTGGAACAAGAGCGGCGGGCCGTACCTCGATCAGTTGGTTTTCCGTTCGATTCCGGAAAACTCGGTCCGGTTCCTCGAACTCAAAACCGGCAACATCCACATCTGCCAGTTTCCCAATCCGGCCGATATCGCCCTGGCCGAAAAGGACAAGAGCCTCAAACTGGTGTCACAGCCCGGAATGAACATCGGCTACGTCGGTTACAACCTCACCAAGGAGCCCTGGAAGAGCAATGTCGACCTGCGCAAGGCGGTTGCGCATGCCATCAACCGCACGGCGATTGTCGACAACATTTACCAGGGGCTGGGGCAAGTGGCCAGGAACCCGATTCCACCGACCATGTGGGGATACAACGACAACGTGCCCGGCTACGCGTACGATGTCAAGCAGGCCAAGGAGTACCTCAAGAAGGCCGGATTTGCCGACGGCAAGGAATTGGGCGAGATTACCCTGTGGTCGATGCCCGTGCCACGGCCTTACAATCCCGAGGGCCTGAAGGTCGGCGAGGCGATGGCCGCCGACCTGGCCAAGGTCGGGATTACGGCCAAGGTCGTCACCTTCGAGTGGGGCACCTATCTCAAGCGCCAGCGCGAACAGCCGGCGGACATGGACATGTTCCAGTTGGGGTGGACCGGCGACAACGGGGACCCGGACAACTTTCTGGCGGTGCTCTTCGACGGCCTGGCGTCGCCGGCCGTGCGGACCCAGTGGCACAACGAAAAATATCATCAACTGATGATCAAGGGCCGCGAGACGATCGACCAGGAGAAGCGCACCGAAATTTACAAGGAAGCCCAGCAACTGCTTTACGACGAGTGCCCCGTCATCCCGATTGCCCACTCGACCGTAAAATGGCCGCAGCTGAAAAACGTGATGAACTTCAAGCTGCACCCGACCGCGTCGGTGCGGATGAAAGACGTCTGGCTGGAATAAGAGCCCTACGAGCGGCGTCATTTCTGTAGGGGCGCCCCTTGTGGGCGCCCTGAATCGGGTGGGTGCCCCTCGTGGCGCCCTGGACCGGCATGGCGCCCTGACCGGCCAAAGGGCAGGCACAAGGCCTGCCCCTACATGCCGCCAACCGCTCTGTGATCACGCGGTACAACCCGCAACTCGTAACCCGAAACTCGCAACCCGAAACCATGCTCGCATACATCATCAGACGAATCCTGATTTTAATCCCCACCCTGATCGGCGTTTCGATCATCGTTTTTCTGATGCTCCAGCTCACGCCGGGCGACCCGGCCGAGCTTTTGCTCGGCGAACGGGCCACGCCCGAAGCCCTGGAACAGCTCCGGGAGCACCTCGGGTTGAACCGCCCGCTTTACGTCCAGTACGGCATGTTTTTCAAGCGCCTGCTCAAGGGCGACCTGGGGGAAACCATCTGGACCCGGCAGAAGGTGTGGACCGAGGTCAAGCAGCGCTTTCCGGCCACGATCGAACTGTCGGTCGTCGCCCTGGCGATCAGTTGCTTTTTCGGGATCGTGCTCGGGATCATTTCGGCCACGAAGCAGTATTCGATCTTCGACTACGCCAGCATGGTCGCGGCCCTGGCCGGGGTCAGCATGCCGATCTTCTGGCTCGGCCTGGTGCTGATGCTGATCTTTTCGCTCCATCTCGGCTGGCTCCCGATATCCGGCCGCTTGAGCGTAGGGGTCGACCTGGAGGTGATTACCAATTTCTACATTCTGGATGCCGTGTTGACCCGCAACTGGACGGCCTTCAAGGATGCTCTGTGGCATATCGTCATGCCGGCGGTCACGTTGAGTACCATCCCGACCGCGATCGTCGCGCGCATGACCCGCTCGGCCATGCTGGATGTGCTGCGGCAGGACTATATCAAGACGGCCAGGGCCAAAGGGCTGTCGAAATTCAGCGTCACATTCAAACATGCCCTGCGAAACGCCCTCATTCCGGTCGTCACCACGATCGGCCTGCAATTCGGGGTGCTGCTGGGTGGCGCTATTTTGACCGAGACGATTTTCGCCTGGCCCGGCGTGGGGAAGTGGATGTACGATGCGGTCATGCAGCGTGATTACATGGTCATTCAGGGCGGCACGCTGTTAATCGCCGCCATTTTCGTTTTCATCAATCTGGGGGTGGATGTGCTTTATGCCGTCATCAATCCCAGGATCAGCATCCGATAATAAAATCGCCTGGGGGCGATTTTATGAAACGCGGCTGCGCCGCTATGAAAAATTATGACGAGCGAGCTTAGGGAAAACAGGGATCCGGTGCTGCGGCATCCGCTGGCCGAGCAGCTGAGCCAGTTGTGGCGCAACAAGACTGCCGTCGCGGGCCTGGTGGTCATCGTCGTTTTTTTTCTGACCGCCGTTTTCGCCCCGCTGCTCAGTCCTGAAAATCCACTCGAGACGTCTCTCTACGACCAGCTCAAACCGCCGGTCTGGCAGGAGGGCGGGTCGCTGAAGAACGTGTTGGGGACCGACGATCTCGGCCGCGACACCCTGTCGCGGATCATCTACGGCGCGCGGGTTTCATTGCTGGTGGCGGTTGTCAGCGTCGGGCTGGCTTTTTTCTGCGGCACGCTGCTCGGTTCGATATCGGGGTATTACAGGGGCGCCGTCGACAGCATCATCATGCGCCTGATGGATATGCTGCTGGCCTTTCCCTACCTGCTGCTGGCGATCGTCGTGGTGGCCTACCTGGGCCCCAGCCTTCAGAATGCCATGATGGCCATCGGCATCACCTACGTGCCGCGGTTTGCCCGTATCGTGCGGGGCAGCGTGCTGGAGGAAAGCGGCAAGGATTATGTTATGGCTGCCCGCGCCATCGGGGCCGGAAACCTGCGGATCATCTTTTTGGCGATCCTGCCCAACTGCATGGGGCCTTTGATCGTGCAGACGACGCTCAGCATGGCCTCGGCGATCCTGGATGCGGCGGCCCTGAGCTTTCTGGGATTGGGTGCCCAGCCGCCGACCCCCGAGTGGGGCTCCATGATCGCCAGGAGCCGCAGCCTGATCTTGCGCGCCCCGTGGGTGATGACCTTTCCGGGTATCGCCATCCTGCTGGCCGTTCTCGGCTTCAACCTGCTGGGCGACGGCCTGCGGGACGCCCTGGATCCACGATTGAGAGATTGACCGGGCCGGCCACCTTACACGCATCGCCTCGTGGCAGCGGCCCTGACGTTTTGAACCCGGAGTCAAAATCGATGACATCCTTAAACCCAATTACCCCAATCAACCCCATCAACCAATTAACCAATCAACCCAATAAACTCAATAAACTCAACAAACCCAACAACCGACCCAACTGACTAAACTGGCCCAACTGACTAAACTGACCTAACAGACTTAACCGACTCAACTGACTTAACCGTTCTAAGAATACCCCCGTGGCGACCACACTATTAGACATCCGGAACCTAAAAGCCCAATTCGTCATCCGTGGCCAGGTGGCGCGCGCGGTCGATGATGTTAGTTTGTCGGTGGCCGCCGGGCAAACCCTGGGGCTGGTGGGGGAATCCGGCTGCGGCAAAAGCGTGACCGCCCACGCCATCATGCAGCTCATCCCGCAGCCGCCCGGCAGGATCGCCGGCGGCAAGGTCCTCTTCGAGGGCACCGATCTTCTGCAACTCGGCGAGCGCCGCATGCGCCGCATCCGCGGCAACCGGATTTCCATGATTTTTCAGGAGCCGATGACTTCGCTGAACCCGGTGTTCACGGTAGGCGAGCAGGTCGGCGAGGTCATTCGCCTGCATCAGCACCTCTCGCGCCCGGAGACGCGCCGGCGGGTGGTGGACATCTTTCAACTGGTCGGCATTCCAGCCCCGGAAAAAAGACTCGCGGACTACCCGCATCAGATGAGCGGCGGCATGCGCCAGCGGGTCATGATCGCCATGGCGCTGGCCTGCAGTCCAAAATTGATGATCGCCGACGAGCCGACGACCGCGCTCGATGTCACCATCCAGGCCCAGATCCTGGACCTGATGAACAAACTCAAAGAAGACACCGGGGCCGCGATCCTCTTCATCACCCACGATCTGGGCGTGATTGCCGAAATGGCGCAGCACGTGGCGGTGATGTATGCCGGTAAACTGGTGGAACACGCCGAGGTGGGAGCGCTTTTCGCCGACCCCAAACATCCTTACACCGTGGGTCTGATGCAATCGATACCGGTCCTCGGCCGCCAAACCGGCGACGGTCGCCTGAGAACCATCTCGGGCATGGTCCCCTCCCTGTTCTCCCTGCCATCCGGCTGCCTGTTCAGCGACCGTTGCCCGGATGTCTTCGACGATTGCCGACGCATCGAACCGGAAATGGTCGCGGTGGGTGACAATCACACCGCGCGGTGTTTGAAATATGTCTGAAAACAGCCGCAGCGCCGTCCTGGTGGAAGCCAGAAATCTCGTGAAACACTACCCCATCCGGGGCGGGGTTTTCTTGAAACAGGTGGCGGCGGTGAAGGCTGTCGACGGCGTAAACCTGATCGTGCGCTCCGGAGAAACACTGGGGCTGGTGGGCGAGTCCGGCTGCGGCAAAACCACCCTGGGACGCGCCATCCTGCGGCTGGAGGAGCCGACGGCCGGAGAAGTGCTCTTCAAGGGCCGCAACATCCTGGCCTGTTCTCCGAAAGAAATGCGGGCACTGCGCCGGCAGATGCAGATGATCTTTCAGGACCCGTTTTCTTCCCTGAACCCGCGCAAGACGATCGCCCAGATCATCGGCGAACCCCTGCTGGTTCACGGCATGAAAAACAGACGCCAACGGGAGGAGCGGGTGCTGTATCTGCTGGATGTCGTCGGGATGCGTCCCGAGCAGATGCGACGCTACCCGCACATGTTTTCGGGCGGCCAGAGGCAGCGGATCGGTGTGGCCAGGGCCCTGGCGCTGAACCCCGAGCTGATCGTCTGCGACGAGGCGGTCTCGGCCCTGGACGTGTCGATCCAGGCCCAGGTGCTCAACCTGCTCAAGGACCTGCAGCAGGAGTTCGGCCTGACCTATCTTTTCATCTCCCATGACCTGCATGTCGTCGAGCATGTCAGCAACCGGGTGGCGGTGATGTACCTGGGCCAGATCGTCGAGTTGGCTCACGGCCGGGATTTTTATTCGCGGCCGCTGCACCCCTATTCACAGGCGCTGCTTTCGGCCTCGCCCCTGCCGGACCCGCGGCTAAAGCGCCGCCGCATTATCCTGAAGGGCGATGTTCCCAGTCCGATCGATCCACCGGCGGGATGCCGGTTTCACACCCGCTGCATCCATGCCCGCGATCTTTGCCGCCGGAAGGAGCCGGATCTGCGTGAAATAGACCCGCATCATTATGCGGCGTGCCATTTTGCCGGCGAGGTGGAAAGCTGATTTTTGCGGCCGCCTGCAGAAAACGCCGTCGATTTGAGAGGGCGACCGGATTTAGCCGTCCTGGGCAGCTAAATCTTGAGCAGCCCTCGATTGGCCTCTGATCCCTCCACGGCTGCCCCGAGTTCAGCCAGGGCCTTTTCGATTGTCCGCAACGTGTCGGTCTCGGTTAGCGGATGGCGGTTAGTGCCCCGTTGTTCGAGGGCGTCGGTGACAAATTTGATGGTCCAGCGGTGGATGTCACTGGACGGCTGGTAAGCCGGATCGTGGTTCTGGTCAACGTTCGTGGACGAGACCAGACCGGCCGCCGCCAGTTCGCCGATGATCTGCTGCGTCAGGCGCAGGGGGATATGCAGTTGTTCGGAGATCTGGCCGGCGCTTAAAGGCTTTTCTCCCATGGAGAATCTCAATGCCAGCCGGCGCAGGAGTTGAAGTGTCAACACCTTTTTGAAATGAAGGCTGATGTCGGTGAAGTCGGGCTCGAATTCGTACAAGTCGACATTTTGACTCGCGTAGGCATACTCTGCTCCGATCAGCAGGCTGAGCCACCCGATGTTGATCCACATCAGCAGCAAGGGCAGTGCGATCAGGCTGCCGTAAATTGGATTGTATTTCGTGATTCCGACCTGAAATTCGACCATGGCCCACTGGATCAGCAGATAGACCGTACCGGTCAATACACCGGCCGTGATGACGGGCAGCGGCTTGACACGGGTGTTGGGGATCAAGACATAGACCAGGGAAAAAAGGGCCCAGGCCAGCAGGAAAGGCGACAGCTGCAGCAGATCGATAATCAGCGGGCTGACTTTGGCGAGCAGCGCCGATTGCGACGAAAATTCGTCCAGCCGGCTGATGACAAAGGCCGGAAGACTGCTGTAAAACAGAATAAACAGCGGGGCCAGCAACAGAAACGCCAGGTAGACGCTGATCGTTTTCTTCCAGGAGCGCTTGTTTTTTACATGCCAGATGACATCGAAGGCGTGTTCGAGCAGGAAGAAAACCTTTATCGCCGACAAAAGGAGTACGACGATTCCCACGCCGGCGATCAAGTCTCCATGAGTGTTTTGGAGCAGAGCCTGGGCGTGGCCGATAATCTGTTGGAGTATTTCTTCCTGGGCCGGTATTTTGGTCAGGATCTCGGTTTCGAGACGCTCCTTAATCCCGAATCCCTTGGCAATCCCCAGAATCAGGGCGACCAGCGGTCCGATGGCAAACACGGAGAAAAAAGACAAGACGGGGGCGAGCAGGCCGGCATCGTCCTTGATGGTCTTGCGGGCGGTCAGGACGGCGATGCGCAGTTGCCGGATAAAAAACGCATTCAGCGGCGGCACCTGCCGCAGCTGAATGCGCCAAATACCGGTGGAGAGGTAATTTCTTAGCCCTTTTCCCATAACAAGGCAGTATAATACCCTTTCGTGCGGTATTGAAAGTTAAAATATGACTGTACTTGAACCGTTTATTCCAAAGGAGTCGATGATGTGCGATCCAACTGCGGCCGGCTATGGCTGGGAAAAGGGTGACGGAATATCCCTGCTCGAGAAAATCAGGCAGGACCTCAAGACGGCCATGCTTAACAAGCACCAAGGGGTGCGCGACGCGCTGCGGCAGATCATATCCGAGTTTCCGAGCCTCACGGTTCCGATCGAGCTGGAGAGCGGCAAGAAGACGACGCGTCTGAAAAAGCCTGAAGAGATCGCTGACGACGACATCCTCGGCATCATCCGCAAACTCGTCAAAAGTGAGAAGATCGTGCTGGAGGCCAAAAAAGAAACCTCTTCCGATTACCTTGAAACACTGGAGCGCTATTTGCCGCGTGCCGCCACCCGTGAGGAAATCGCCGCTTGGATCAAGGAGAACATCGACCTGGCGGATTACAAGAGTCCGCTGCAGGCCGTGGGTCCGGTCATGAAGCACTTCGGCAAACTGGCTGACGGGGCCCTGGTCAAAGAGATCCTGCAGGAAATCGTCCACGGTTAGGCGGATCGGCCGAAACCAGCCGATCGTCAACCGCCCATTTGATTACAGGAGCAGCGGATGTTGCCGGTCAATAATCCCCGCCGGTTTGCCGATCGTTACAAGACCAGGCGCCTCGTTTACGCGGCCATTCTGCTGGCGTGTCTTCTGGGCCTCTCCTGGACGCCTTGGGGTTGCGCCCGGCCGTTGGCGCCGGCTGACGAACGGCCGGGTGCCGGCCGGCATTACCCGGTTGACGTCCTTTTTCCCCCCGCCGAGCCGGACTCTTTTCACAACGCGCTTTTCACGCGCCGCGACGGCGGCTGGACCGGTGGTGACGGCACCCGCTCGGTGCCGCTGCCCGATGGTCGCATCCTGTGGCTGTTCGGCGATACCTTTCTCGGCCGGCTCCGGCCGGACGGCGGCCGGGACGACTCGACTCCTATGGTTCGCAATACCTTCGTGATCCAAAGCGGCGACACCCTGGTAACGCTCTACGGCGGCACCCGGGCGTCTCCCCGGGCGCTGGTTTCACCGCCGGCAAAGGATTCGTGGTACTGGCCCTCGGATGGCCTGGTCGAAGGCGGCCGGCTGCGCGTCTTCTTGCCGCGGTTCACGGCTACCGGGCCGGGAATGTGGGACTGGCATTGGAGCGGCACCGACATTGCGACCTTTTCATTGCCGGGAGTGCACCGGGAGAAGATCACCGCGGCCGAATCGGCAAACGGCGTGACCTACGGCGCGGCCCTGCTGCGAGATGCCGGCGTGACCTATGTCTACGGGGTCGAGGATTTGCAGCGTGCCAACCACGTGCATGTCGCCCGGGCTGTTTCCGGGCACCTCGACGGCGTCTGGGAGTACTGGAACGGCGACAGTTGGCAGGCGGATCCACTTGAGTCCAAACGGCTCCTGGCCGGGGCGGCGCTTCAGTTCAGCGTCCTCAATGCCGGCGGCCGCTACGTGCTGATCACTTCCGACAACCGGAAGCCCTTCAACAGCGACATTGTCGCTTATTTCGCGCCGTCTCCGACCGGTCCCTGGTCCGGCAGCATCTTGCTCTACCGCCCGCCGGAAGCCACCGGCGACCTGGTGGCCTACAACGCCCTGGCGCACCCGGACCTGTCGCCACCGGGGCGCCTGCTGGTTTCCTACAACCTGAATCACGTCCGCGATCCTGCGGCCGTCTATCGCAATGCCGACATTTACCGCCCCAGATTCATCCTGATCGATCTCGGGGGACTTTGGAACGCTCCCTGATATATAGGCTTCAAGATAAAATTTATCTTTCGGGAAAGCGGCCGAATGCGGCAAGGCTTCAGATGTCGTTGAGGGTGTCGATGAGTTTTCTCAATCCGCCGAAATCGCTGTGTTTGAAGTCGACTACCAGGCGCTGGAGGTCGGCGATATCCGGCTCATCGGCCTCTTCCGGCAGGGCTTGCGCGAGCACCATTTTTCCACCGGGCACCATGATATCGGCGAATTGATGCATCAGTTCCGCAACGATGCCCGGTTCGATGGGCGATGCCAGTCGAATGACCAGGCGCCCGTTGACATAGCGCAGGCTGTGATAGCGGCGATAAAAGTGGTTGATCCGCGCGACGGCCTTGGCAACCGAATCGACCCGTTCGAACAGATTCAAGTCGGAGGCGCTGATGAGGTGGCGTTTTAACAATTCCCGTTCAAAAAACTCCAAACACTGCGACCAGTACCGGCCGTCCGGCTCGTCGATCAGGATCAGCGGCAGAGAGTAGCGTTTTCCGGTCTGAACCAGCGTGACGCTCTCCATGGCCTCATCCAATGTCCCGAAGCCGCCGGGGAACAGCGCGACGGCATGGGCTTCTTTTAAAAAGGCCACCTTGCGGTTGAAAAAATACTTGTACATGATGTAGCGCGGATTGCCGTCGATGACCGGATTGGGTTTCTGCTCGAACGGCAGGCGGATGTTGACCCCGAAAGAAAACTCGGGTCCCGCGCCCTCGTTGACCGCCTGCATGATCCCCGGGCCGCCGCCAGTTATCACCATGTAATTTGCCGCGACGAGTTCGCGCCCCAGCTCCCTGGCCATCGCATACAGCGTCTCCTCGGGTTTGATCCGCGCCGAACCGAACACGGTCACCTTTTTCTTGTGACGGTATGGCCCGAAAACCTTGGACGTGAAGCGCATCTCCTTCAGGGACGTGTTCATCAATTTCAAATCCGCCTTGCGGTCGTCTTCCTGGCCGGCCTTGAGCGAAGCCAGGATCATTTCACGGATAATTCCCCGCTGCTCGATCCCGCCGGCCAGGTCGATCAGGCCTTCGATGGCGTCATCGACAGGACCATTGGTGGGTGTAAAGTGAAGCTCCTGCATGATATTGCCTCTCGTGTCGACAAGTGGCTGGTGTCGTCGAATACGATAAAATATATGGGTGTTGTTGCGTCGTTCGGTGTGGCGACAAACATTGCGACTATCGATGGTGAAAATGAAATTATTATTATACCATTATGAGTTTCGTATTAGCAATGCCCCGTATTTGCCCATCACTGTCATATGGCCGACCGATTCGGTCTGTACAAGGAAATAACGAGTCAATATTCGAACGAACCCGGCCTGCAAAAATAAAATTCTTGTATCGACAGCGGGGACCGGCTAAATTCAGGCAAATAGAAAAAAAGATCATTCTTTGGGAAGGATCGTGAACCATGTACGAAATCATCGCAGACCCGGAGGATTACGGCATTGAAATTCTGGAAGAAGGAATGGGGAACAATCGGGTCTTGTTCCCTGAAGAAGAGCGGGAAAAATGGGCCGAGGAAATCGGTGCTTTCGCCGCGAAACTCACCCGGTTGGCCGAACGCGCCACGGGACTCCAAAAACTGCTTGCCGGCAAGGAAAAGATAGTGGCGACGCCGGCATCACTGAAGACACTGAAAGTGATGCTGTTCAAGGTCAATGACGCCATGAACGCCGCCCTGAACCTGGCCGGTCAGATCGAAGGCCAGATCGTCAGAAAATAAGGTTTGCCGTCAGAGTCCTGCGCTTTGATGGTACAGGTCGACCACGGCCGCCGTCGTGAGGGCGGTTTTTCTCCGGCGGGCCTCCTGTCGAATCAGGTCCCGCAGTCTGGAGGTGTCGGCCGGCACCAGGCTGATGCCCCGGTCCGACAGAAGGTGACGGATCACGGCCGTTCCGGCATGGGTGCCGAGAACGAAACGGCAGCCTTTGCGGCCGACGTCCTCTGGAGCAAAGGGCTGATAGGTCGCGGGGTCCCTGATCAGCCCGGCGCAGTGAATGCCGGACTCGTGGCTGAATATCGCCCGGCCGGTTATCGGCTTGGCGACCGGGATGGGCCGGTTGGCGGCCTTGGCCACCAAACGGCACACCGCCGGCAGCTTTTTAAGCCTGACGGCGCAGCGCGCGCCCGGCAGCCGGCTCACGGCGACGGCGACTTCTTCCAGCGCCGCGTTGCCCGCCCGCTCTCCCAAACCGTTGACCGTGACGCTCACTGCGCCGGCACCGGCCTCGAGCGCCGTGACGCTGTTGGCGGTGGCCATTCCCAAATCGTTGTGACCGTGAAATTCCAGGCGGGTTTGCCCCAGCCGATCGGACAGGTGCCGGACCATGCCGGCCACCTGAAGGGGCCGGGCCAGCCCGACGGTGTCGGCGATCCGCAGCCGGTGGACCCCGTGCGCCGATGCCGCGCATGCGAAGGCGTCGAGAAATTCCGGGTCCGCCCGAAAGGCATCCTGGGCGCCCACGGAAACCAGTTGAAACCGACGCAGGGCCGCCGGCGCCAGGTCGGCGAGCCGGGACAGCACCCATTCCTGCGTTTTTCCCATGGCCCGCAGAAGAATGGGAGATACCGGAAAACTGATGTGCACACCGCCGGTTCCGCATCCGGCGGCCAGGTCGATGTCCGTTTCGACAGCTCGGCACCAACTGGTGAGAAGGCAGCCGGGCGCCAGCTCCACCAGTTCACGGATCTCCGCGCATGCGGCGGCCCCCATGGCTGGAATGCCGGCTTCCAGTTCATCCACGCCCGCCGTGTCCAGTAGACGCACGATGGCCATTTTTTCCCGCGTGCTGAAAACCACGCCGGGCGCCTGCTCCCCGTCCCGCAAGGTGGTATCGACTATATGGACTGACGTCTCCGGCGAGTCGGTTTTCATCGGGTATTCACTTGGGCGCCAGGCCGGGAACATGCTGTTCGGCAAAACCGGCCACCTGGCGGCCGACCTCCAATATGTCCAGGACTTGCTTGTCGCTGGGCGCGCTGCGATGAAAAGGTGTCAGCGCACACATATCGTCGATCTGTTCCACCCGCCGGATCCGGTCGGCCAGTTCGGTGCCGATCGGGCAAGCGGGCGTCAGGCCGTCCACCAGGCCGGACAGGGTGTGGTCGGCCGGCATCCGGTGGTGATACTGAGAGACGCCGACGATGAGTTTCTCGATGGCCATGGCGGCCAGCTGAAAAATCAGTTCGTTGTTGAACACGGCGGGGCGCGACCGCCCGTTGCTGGCCGTCTTCAGGTATTTGCGCCCGTCCAGGATGTGGTCCTGCCAACCGGTGATGGCGTGTAATTGCATGGTGTCCTTCCCTTGCGGATTCTCTATCCGTGTCATCAGTAACCGGCGTTAAGCGATAAGGCGACCGCTGACCGCCTGGCCGTCTTCCAGGGCGTCCAGGATTTCATCCACGGTCTCTTCGCTTTCCACGTTGCCGTACCACAGGCCTGCGGGTTGGATGACCATCACCGGACCGTAGTCGCAGGCCTTCATGCAGCCGGTGCTGGTGATCTGAGCGTCCAGCCCGCGGTCGAGGATTTCGTTTTCGATGTAGGGCAGCAGGGCTGTCGACCCTTTTTTGTGGCAGGCGCCCTTCGGATCGCCGTCGGCGCGAAAGCTGGCACAGACGAAAATGTGATGCTTGGGTTTTTCCATTTGCTCCTCCAATTTAAGTTTGACCTGTTGGCCCGTTGGCCCGTTGGCCAGTTGGGCCCGTTGAGCCGGTTTAGCCCAGTGAGAAGATCGATCAACGCTGCGGTTGACCTGCGGTTTGTTCAAACCATTTTACCAGCGTGGCAAAGTCGGCAGGAGCACGGCGCGCCGTGCTCCTGCGGCTGTTCTCGATAGATGACCGCCTGGCACCCCATGCCCCCTGACAGCCGCTACCCGCAGCCCGTGCCGGTGCCGCCGCACGACGCCCCGCAGGCGGTGAGGCTGCGCTTGACCATGTGGTTCAGCGTCTCGCCGGCAAACACGGCCCGCACGGCTTCTTCGATGAGTCCTTCGATCTCCAGCACCTGGATGCCGGCCTCGGCCAGCACCTTCTGCGGATTGGCCCCCACGCCGCCGACCAGCAGCGTACCGCAGTCCGACAAGGTTTCGGCCATCACCTGCCAGCGCTGCATGCCGCCGCCTTTAGCGGGAGTGGCGCGGGCTTCCAGCAGTTGGACCCGGCCCTGCTTATGACTATACACCAGGAGCTTTTCGGCCTCGCCCAGATGCTGGTTGACCAGCACCCCTTCCATGCTGGCCACGGCCACGCAGGGGCGCGGCGACACCCGGCCGCTGCGGGCCTTTTTCTCGTCCAGCCGCCCGCAGGCGCTCAGCGTGTTCATCAGCCCGGCATCGGGGGCTTCGCCCAGCAGGCCGACTGCATCAGCGCGGCAGCGCGTGCAATGCCGCATCTGTTTGACATGCACGCCCGCCTTGTGACGGATGGCGTCGACGGTCGTCTTGTCCGGTTCGGCCAGATGCTCGAATTCGGAGCCGGCGTTAGGGTAATAGGGCATGGCGTTGAACAGGTCCACGCCCAGATCGGCCATGCGGCGCGCCACGGTTTCGATGTGCCCCTGATTGATGCCGGGCAGGATGATGCTGTTGGCCTTGACCACGATGCCGCGATCCTTCAGGCCCTTGATTGCCGCCACCTGCCGCTCCAGGAGAATCGCCGCCCCTTCTGCGGCGCGCACCACCCGTTTACCCACCCGCATCCAGGAATAGATCTGCACCCCGATTTGCGGGTCTACGGCATTGACTGTCACCGTGACGTGACTGACCTTCAGCCGCTGCAGATCGTCGAGCCAGGGGGTCAGGTCGAGGCCGTTGGTGGCGACGCACAGCATGACCTCCGGATAGCGGGATCGCACGCGGGACAGGGTCTCCAGGGTTTCCGCGGCATTGGCGAACGGATCCCCGGGCCCGGCGATGCCGACGACGGAAATGTTTCCCTTGCGGGCAAACACTTCTTCCAGGTAAACCATGGCCTGACCGGGCGAGAGCACGGCGCTGGTGACGCCGGGACGGGTTTCGTTGACGCAGTCGAATTTGCGGTTGCAGAATTTGCACTGGATGTTGCATCGGGGGGCCACCGGCAGGTGTACCCGTCCGAAAGACGTGCAGGCGCCGGGATTGAAGCAGGGATGGTTGTCGAGATTCATCGGTATCGGTTCCTGGTTCGGGATTCGGGTTTAAAGGGTTCTGAGTTCCGGTTTTAGATTTCGCCCAACATCCTGTTTGCTATTGTTCGTCGGCCATCGTCATTTCTCAGCCATCTGTCCTCAGTCGTCTGTCCTCGGCCATCTTTTTTCGCCTTCCGCCATCCGCCATCCGCCGTCCGCCATCTTCCGTCACATATACGTATACCCGACCTCCGATCCCTCCTGCTTCACCTCGATCAAGGTGTTGGCGATCCGGTCGAACAGCTGCTGGGCGCCGCGATAGCCCAGGTGCTGCAGGCGGCTTCCGTCCACGCGGTCGTGCACGGGAAACCCGACCCGGATCAAGGGCCGTTTCAAGCGCCGGGACATGGTGTAGCCCTTGCTGTGGCCGATGAGCAGATCGACGCCGATCTTTTCGAGAGCCTTTTCGATGGTTACGAAATCCACGTCTTCCAGTATCTGCATCTGGTCGTGATCGCGTTCCGGCACCACCTGACGAACGGCTTGTGCGAAGCGCCCGTTGCCCCCACCGGTGGCGCACAGCACGGGGATGATGCCCACCTCCCCGCAGAAAGCGGCCAACCCGGACACCAGGTCTTCTTCGCCGAACAGGGCCGCCCGCACCCCGTTGAGGTGTTTGTGGCCGTCGACCAGGGCATCCAGCAGACGGCCGCGCTGGGCGGCACATTCTTCCGGAACCGGGCGGCCGCTGATCGTCGACAGCAATTCGAAGAATCGATCGGTCTGGCGAATGCCGATCGGAAGCCCGATGCGGTGCAGCGGCACGCCGAAGTTCTCATCGAGCCAGGTGCCGGCCGTCTCCTTTTCCCCGGAAAGAACCAGACCGCACTCGATGCTGGCGGCGGCCCCTCCACTGCGGCGCAGCGCCGCGATGCCGGTGCCACCTTCAGGAATGCTCTGGTATTCGGTCCACAACGGCCCATTGAGGGTGTCGCTGTAGTCGGGCACCAGAATGCCGTCCAAGTCGAATGCCCCCAGGATCGCTTTCAGGTGGCGCAGGTCCGCGGGCGACACCAGGCCGGGAAACAGGTTCACCGACGGCCGATCGCGGGGTGCCGTGGATTCAGCCAGGGCGGCGACCAGGGCGCGCACGGCCCCGTGAAACCCCTGCATGTGGGTGCCCTGAAAGCTGGGGGTGGAAACGTGCACCAGGGCCGGCAAGGCTTCGTCCCGGCAGCCGTTCTGGTAGGCCTTGATAAACATGGGCACATCGTCGCCGATGGTTTCCGACAGGCAGGTGGTGGCCACCCCGATCAATTCGGGCGCGTACTGGCGGCGGATGTTGTCGATGGCCAGCTTCAGATTGGCCCCGCCGCCGAAAATGGCCGTCTCCTCGGCAAAATTGGAACAGGCGATGTCCAGCGGCTCCTTGAAATGGCTGATCATATAGCGGCGGATATAGGTGGAGCAGCCCTGGGACCCGTGCAGCAGGGGCACGGCATTGGCAATTCCCTTGAACACCAGGGCCGCGCCGAGCGGCGCGCACAGGTTGCAGGCGTTCTGGGTGGCGGTAAAATTATCTTTGCGAGCGGTGGTTTTCACTGGGCTCTCCTCTATGGCGGAAGGCGTGTCACAATCAGGTTCCGCGTTGCCGCTGCTTTTTCTATCCTTCAGGTTGTTCGCCGGCGCGGGGACGCCCGCGGGACGGGATTTGGCATACCCCCGGAAACACGGCCCTCCTTTTGAAACGGATTCCGGGCTGCCGCACTGCGGGCCGGGACAAACTGCCACACCGGGCTGGTCACCGAGGTGTGCACTTCGCGGGCGAACTGCAGCATCCCGTCGAAACCGGCCAGCGGGATTTTGCGCTCGTGGTTGTGGTCGCAAAACCCGATGCCCATCTTGAAGGCGATGGGACGTTCCTTGACACCGCCGATGAAAAGATCGGCCCGCTTTTCGATGATATACTTCGACAGTTCCAGGGGGTTGGCGTCGTCCAGGATGATGGTGCCGTCATCGCACATCTCGCGCAGCGTGGCGTAATCGTTCTGGTTGCCGGTCTGTGAGCCCACCAGCACGACGGTCATTCCCAGGTAACGCAGGGCCTTGATCAGGGAAAACGCCTTGAAGGCGCCGCCCACGTAGATGGCTGCCCGCTTGCCGGTAAGATCGGCCTTGATGCGGTTGAGTTCGGGCATGATGGCCTCTACTTCGCTGCGCACGATATCGCGGGTGCGGGCCATGATGTCCGGATCGGCGCCAAAGTGATCGGCCACGTCGTAAAGCGCCTTGGCCATGTCGTCGATGCCGAAATAAGAGGCGCGGATGAAAGGAATGCCGTACGCCTCTTCCATCATCTCGGCCAGGAAGGTCAGGGCACCGGAACATTGCACCACGTTGAGGGCGGCGCCATGGCTGCGGCGGATTTGGCTCACGCGGCCGTCGCCGGTCATGATGGAGACCACCTGAACCCCCATTTTCTCGTAGTACTTTTTGATCAGCCAGGCCTCGCCGCCGATGTTGAACTCGCCCAGGATATTAATGCTCACCGGCGAGACATCCGCCGTGCTGCCGGTGCCAACCAGCTTGAACAGGGCATCGCAGGCCGCTTTGTAGCCGTCTTTCTTGGTCCCCTTGAAACCTTCCGAATGGACGGGCAGCACCGGAATACTTTTTCCTTTTTCCATTTTGCGGCAGACGGCGGCCACATCATCGCCGATGATTCCGACGATGCAGGTGGAGTAAACGAAGGCCGCCTTGGGTCGGTAGGCGTCGATCAGTTCTCCCAGTGCGGCTGCCAGCTTTTTCTCGCCGCCGAAGACGACATCTTTTTCACGCAGGTCGGTGGAGAAGCTCATCCGGTGCAGTTCGGACCCGGAAGAGAGCGCCCCACGAATGTCCCAGGTGTAGGCCGCGCAGCCGATGGGCCCGTGGATCAGGTGCAGGGCATCGGCAATCGGATACAGCACCACGCGCGAGCCGCAGAACACGCACGCCCGCTGGCTGACCGAACCGGCCAGGCTGTGCTTGCCGCAGGTCATCTCGAACGGCTCGCGGCCCTTGCGGTGGATCTGTGATTGGCGCG
>JBAPWQ010000042.1:0-4955 GCA_049283795.1 Desulfobacterales bacterium
GGCCTGGGGGTTGCGTCCCTGGGCCAGCCCCGCGGCGTAGATTTGCAGCACGTCCCTCACCGCGGGCATCACGTAAATATCCTCGTGGGCCATCCGGCTCAGACACTGCGCCAGGAGTTTGGTCCTCTTGTGGAGCGGCTTGTGCTTGTCCAGAATATACTGTTTTTGACCCTTGACGATGCAAAAACCGCTTTTGACCTTGATGCCGGTATTTCTCAGGTTCTGTTCCGACACGGTCACCTGAAGTTTCTCGGCCAACTGTTTAAGTTCGGAATAAAGCGCTTCGGGTCCCATAAATAAATTTTTCTGCGAAAAATTTATGAAGTTTAAAAGGTTACTTAAACCGAATCCTGTTGAAATTTACCGGAACGATGTTATATTAGCCAGTAAATAAAAACCATCGTCAATAGCGGCGTCAGCCGCGTTTCATAAATTTTGGAACAAAATTTATATCAGGAGGCTTAAATGGACTCAGTCCCGGTTCGACAAACACAAACTCAAAGCCAAGTCATTGTCAATTCGTTTTTGCGCAGTGTTTACAATTGGATGGCAATCGGTCTGGCATTGACCGGTTTCGTGGCCTTTTATGTGGCCAGCAGCCAGACGATGCAAAGAATCATCTTTGGCAATCCGATCGTTTTTTATGGACTGATCATCGGTCAACTGGTGATGGTTTTTTACCTTAGCGCACGGGTTCAAAAGATGCAGGCCTCGACCGCGACCTCACTTTTCGTGGCGTATGCAGCCCTCAACGGCCTTACCTTGTCGGCGATATTTCTGGCCTACACCAGTTCGTCGATCGCATCGACCTTCTTCGTGTGCGCCGGAACCTTTGTGGCCGCCAGCGTTTACGGTTACACCACGAAAAAGGACCTGACCTCGTTCGGCAGCTTTCTTTTCATGGGCCTGATCGGCATCATCATCGCCTCGGTGGTCAACATGTTTCTTCGGAGTTCCGGCATGACCATGGTCATCAGCTACATCGGGGTGCTGCTGTTCACCGGTTTGACGGTCTATGACACCCAGCGCCTGAAAAACATGGCCCTGGCCCAGCCGGCCGACCTCGAAGCCGGCGTGGTTCGCAAAGGCGCCATCCTGGGCGCCCTCTCCCTCTATCTCGATTTCATCAACCTGTTCCTGATGCTGCTGCGGATCATGGGCGACCGCAGATAAATTTATTAGCCGGGGACTGACGTCCCCGGCTAATAACACTTATGATTATGGCATCAAGTATATCCACAATTCCTGAACATCCAGGTTTTTTTTTCATTCTTGCGATAACCATTTCACGGTACTACAAGGCGCAAAAATCATTGTAAATTCGGGTTTTTCAAGTAACTTGTTATTGCATCTTTGTAAGCGATGAAATCATTTATGTCCCTTTGCAGTATCCCGATCACTATTTCAGCATCGATTTTATCATAGTGATGAACGACGATATTTCTGAATTGTGCCATTTTTTTTAGGGACATATGCAGCCTATCATCCAAAATTCTGCTGATAGTAATCGTCTAATTCCGACAGTTTCCGAAGTATCAACACCTCATCGACCATTCAAATATCTCCTGCGGAGCATCGCCGATTCTTTAATCGAGAAATCGAAATATTTTCTCATTGTCAAAGACTCAACCAAATGGCGTGTAAATGGCTGTTTATCAACAAGAATCCTCTTTTTTCTTAAAATATTCATGGCAAGCGGCAGACTTGCGGTGTTAAAAATCACCAAGTCGATTTCATCCGTTTGGAGTGCATCCATAAGTGATCCCACTAATTCCAGAATAAATTTTTCTGGGGAAAAATTTATGAAACGCAGCGGAGCTGCTCTCTTTTTAAAATCAGCTTCCTATAAGGTTTTTGACTGCTTCGGCTATTTTGTTGCAAAAAAGATTTGTATCATCGGCATTCGGGCCTTCCACCATCACGCGGCACTGGGGCTGGGTGCCTGAGTAGCGCACCAGCACCCTTCCCTTTCCCGCAAGGTCTTTTTCAACCTGGCAAATGGTAGCGGTCACATTTGGCAGCGACACCAGGGGCGGTTTGCTGTTGACATCGACATTGATCAGCACCTGCGGAAAAACCATCATGGCCTTTTTTAATTCGGATAGGGGTCTGTTTTCGCTTTGGATGATTTCGAGAAGTTTCAGAGCCGTCAGCATGCCGTCGCCGGTTGTCTGATGGTCCAGAAAAACGGTGTGGCCGGAATCTTCGCCGCCGAGCACGGCCCCCTGCTGGTGCATTTCTTCCATCACATAACGGTCACCGACTCCGGTTATGACGTTTTTGATGCCTTCTTTTCTCAAGGATTCCCCGAGGCCCATGTTGCTCATGACCGTGCTGACGACCACATTATTCTTGAGCCGGCCGTTCTTTTTAAGATATCGGGCACATATGGCCAAGACTTGATCACCGGTTAGAACGGCACCGGTTTCATCCACGGCAATCAATCGATCGCCGTCACCGTCAAATGCCAAACCGATATCCGCGCCGGTGACTCTCACTTTTTCAGCCAGATTCTGCGGATGTTGGGAGCCGCACCCCTCGTTGATGTTTTTGCCATCCGGTTCCACATATAACGCGCACACTTCCGCGCCCAATTCTGAAAAAAGGCGCGGGGCCAGGAAAGAAGTGGCGCCGTTGGCGCAATCCAGCACAATTTTCAAGTTGTCGAGGCGGCAGTCTGTTGGAAAACAGCGCGTCAAAAACTGCTCATATTGATCACCACCCGTGTCGAGTCCGTTTATTTTGCCGATTTCCCGAATCATTCCGGCAGTGGCGGCAAGGTCACCATCCAGAAGCGTCGTTTCAAGCGCATTTTCCACCTTATCCGACAATTTGAAGCCCCTGGCGTCGAAAACTTTAATGCCATTGTCGAAATAAGGGTTGTGGGAAGCGGACACCACGACACCGGATGCGGCACCCATTTCCCTTGTCAGAAAGGCCACCCCCGGCGTGGGAACTACCCCGGCAAGGACGACATCGACGCCCATGGAGCAACAGCCCGCGGCTATGGCCGATTCGATCATTTGACCCGAAATGCGGGTGTCCCTGCCGATCAAAATGGCCGAGCGCCCGGAATTCCCAAAATGATGGCCGAGCACCCGGCCGACCTTAAGGGCCATCTCGGCCGTCATTGGATATTGGTTGGCCACACCGCGGATGCCGTCGGTACCGAATAATTTGCCCATGTAATTATTTCCGATTGCCTTATTTTTCTTAGGGTAAGATTCACCGCCCCTTCGCTGCGCTCATTGGAGACTCAGAGATCGCAGAGAGTTTCCTGGTAATTTTTTCGCTATAAGGCGAAAAAAATACTTATAATCCATAAAGTTATGCTTTAGAATTTAAAGTTATTCTTTGCGTTCTCTGGGTCTCTGCGGTGAAAATGTGTTGCATGTCATTGACTATTTAATCCGGGAATAATTTGAAAGGCGCCCTCTGTCACATCATTTACGATCCCCTGCAGCCAGCGGGTTCCCAATTCAGACGACTTCGGGCTCAATCCTTTTATTGTTGTCAGGTAGTGCTTGTTTTTTAAATCGAGTTCTTTGGAAATGATTTCCAGGAAAGGGTCTCTCAAGGCTATCTCCCCTTCCCTTTTCAAGTTGCCCATGAAGAACGATTTCAGCTCGGACCAGCAACCACTGAAACCTTCCTGCGATGAATGTACTTCCGAACGATTGTCTTGGGGATCAAACTCTTGCTCCGCTATTTTCTGCATGAGTTCGCCAAGCCGCTCGATCCGCTCCTCTACTGCCATGAGCCATATTTTCTGCAGTCCTTCCAAAAGTGCCTGCGGAAAATCGTTCGACACGAAAAGACGCCTCACCTGCTCGTACCATTGGCCCAGGGCAACGAGGTTGGCAATGTAGATGATGTTGTTGGTCATGATCCTTTTCAGGCCGTGATACTGCCCGGCCGCAAAAGGCACATTCCCGCCGCGGCCGCGGCCGCCGAAAATCAGGCGGCCGGGGCGCAGCTCGTCCTTGCGGTTGATGGTGCCGGCGGCAATGACGGTGCCGTATTCCAGACGACAGGGACCGACCAGACCGCCCTGCCCTCCCAGGAAAATCGGGGATTGGTTCAGCATCACCCCGCGCGGGACGTCTCCCATCAGCGAGGCGGTCGCCTTGTCCTGGTTGGGGGTGAAGTTGAAGTGGATGTAGGAACTGCCGACTTCGCTGTGATTTTTGCGGTCGGTACCGCCCGCCATGAGGCAATCGCAGAAATTGATCAGACTTCCCAGGGTGACAAACGGAAACAGGATCGTTTGTTTCAAGCCGACGCTATGCGCAATGCCGGCTTCCTCTTCGAATATCGTTCCCTCTCTGACGTGGGCGCCGGAACCGGCCGAGGCGCCGCTCAAAAAGACGGCGTCTTTAAAAAAGCCGCCGTTCAAGCGCACATTCGGGCCGATCTGGCAGTCGACAACGGTCACGGGTCCCTCATAGCCCAGGCGGGCACCCTGCAAAATGAGGGTGGAGCGGCCGAAGATCCTGCATCCGGCATGGATCACGACATTGTCGCCGGAAATGCGATCGGGTTCGATGTCATCGCCGATTTCAACCGAATCCGGAGAGGTTATCCGCACCCCTTTATCGATGAGCTGTTGGACGGCCACCCTATCGCTTTTAATTGTTTTATAATTCCGATTCATGAATGATTACTTTTAATTTCAAAATATCACCTCTTATTTATGTAGCTGTAAATATATCAAAAAGTGTCACAAATTTCAGAATCAATTTCCCAGCCTGAAGAAGAATCCTTGAAATTTTCAAAATCATCACTTTCGCTGAAAATACGCTCCCTCTCAATAAGCCTTCGAAACGAAACCAAAGCACGCCAAAAGCTGCCTCGTTTGCGGTTCAGTCTGTTATAATCTTTATTTTTGACCATTACCTGATTGGGAAATTTTTCGTATATTAATTCAAATTCATAGAATCGACAAAAGGCTGGTA
>JBAPWQ010000043.1:0-2251 GCA_049283795.1 Desulfobacterales bacterium
GGGTATACACACTGCCATCTTCGGTCTCCATCGCTAAAAATGATCTTTTGACCTGGACCCTGCGAACATCTCAGGCCGGTTTCAATTTTCGCAGTGGCCGGTCGGAATCACTTTCGCACACGTTGAAATGGTTTTTTTCGGGCGCTTCGGGCCTCAGAATAAAATAAAAGATTCCCGTATGCATAACGAAACAGGGCAAGGAAAGTTACACCGAAAACCGCAGCAAAACCATTGATTTTTTTAACAGGAAGCTTCGATTCGAGGAGTTTTAGGTGCGGGGAGGGAATTCTGACAATGAAAGCCTCAGATTTTTTCGGGTGGAAGAGTCGATATGGTCAGGAACAGAGCTATCTTGAGAGCAGATAATTGTCGTGGCTGAGGATCCGGCTCAGGTTCTGCGGCAGCGACTCTTCTGTGTCGACCAGGATGCGCATGTCCTCGCCGATGTCTTCCAGTGGCTCGAACCTCTCCTTGATTTGATGGAAGTGCTGCACGCGGGCATCGGACACCGAAGGGCCTTTTTCGCGCCGCTGCAACCGCTCGATCAGGATTTCCGGCCGCGCGACACACTCGATAAAAAGGACATTGACGTCTGCATCTCGGGCCAGCCGTAGGACCTCCCGGCGCTGCCGGCTGCCGCCGTAGGTGGCGTCCAGAATGACGGACCGCCCGCCCGCAACCAACTCCTGCGCCAGCAACAGGAGCTTTCCGTAGGTCAGGGTCGTGACCTCCGGCGCGTAGATGCCTTGCCCGAAGGGTTGTATCACCGCCGTTTCGGCCGGAATCTCGAACAGTTGTTTGCGGACCGCATCCGATCGCAGGACCCCGAGGCCGAGAATCTTTCCCAGGGCCTCGGCAATCGTGCTCTTGCCGGATGCCGGCAGCCCGCAGACCACCCAGATCACGGGCCTTGTGAACTTCTGCGCGTAGCGGTAGGCCAGCGCCAGGTACCGCCCCGCCTCGCGGCGGGTTTTGTGGTAAGCGTATTCGCCCGGCCCCAATTCGGCCAGGCGCAGGCAGGCCACCTTTGCTCTTACCATGGCCCGATAGCATTTGTAAAAATCGAGCAGGGCGAAGGCATCCGGGTCGGCGGCGCTGCGCACATAGGCCTCGACCAGCTCGCGGGCCGCTTCCGGAAACCCCTCGAAGTCGAGGTCCATGGCCAGAAAAGCGAGGTCCGAAGCCGTGTCGCCGTAACGGAACCGGTCGTTGAACTCGATGCAGTCGACAATCTGAATCCCGTCGTCGAAATAGATGTGCCCGCAACGAAGGTCCCCGTGGCAGTCCCTGATCCGGCCGGTTGCAAGTCGCTTTTCGAACAGCCGTTTTTTTCGTTTCATAAAAGACCGGGTGGCCGCCCGGACGATTTGAAACGGCCTTTCCTCCAGGGGCTTTCCCAGAAAGCCTTCGAGCTGGGTGAAGTTTTCTTCACAGTTGCGCCGTATCGTTTTCAGCGTGCCGTAACCATCGATCTCCGGACTTCCGGCCGTTGCGGCGTAAAATTCGGCCAGGTGCCGGGCGAGCCCATCGATTTGCGCGCGATCGATCCCTCCGGCCCGGAGTTGCCTCGCCAACGTGACGGCCTCCGGCAGCTGCCGCATCTTCACGGCATACTCGACCGGCACGCCGGCGCCGGCCAACGCGAATCGATCGCGACCGCGCGTGACCGGCACGACGCCTAAGTAGACCCCGTGGGAAAGACGCCGGTTCAGATCGGTTTCCTGCCGGCAGAAATGGCGGCGTTTCGCAAGGCTGCTGTAATCCACAAACCCCAGGTTGACCTTTTTCTTGACCTTGTAGACGAATTCGCCCGTCAAAAAAACCCGTGAAATGTGGGTTTCCCGCTGCCGCACCTCTTCCACCGGGTGCGGATAGAAGCCCGGATCGGCCATGGCTTTGAAGATGTCGTCCTGTTCAAATGTCATTGACGCCAGTGACAGTTCCAAACAGACAATGATGTGGTCAATCTCCCTCGGCGGAAACTCTTATCGACAACCGCATAACACTTACCCTCAGCGTTCTTTGCGCCTTGTATGCGGTAAAAAGCGTCCCCGCGGCAACACGCCACTTTCTGCAGTCGAATCATCCGCCCCGAATCTTGCGGGCTTGATCTTCATACCAGCCGGCAAAAAGCTTGTCGAAGTACTTATCGTCTTCCACCATCTCGCGCGTGATGGTAAAGGGGTTTTTGATCCCCATGTAATTGAGGGCCGAGGCCCCGAAAAAGAGTTTCTTGAGCGCCTCTGACACC
>JBAPWQ010000044.1:0-11406 GCA_049283795.1 Desulfobacterales bacterium
AACCAGCCTTCGCGCCAGAAGGTCCGGGAGTGGTTCAAGAAGCACCGCAACGCCTGCCGCTGCACCGGCTACAAGCCGTTGGTGGATGCGGTCATGGACGCCGCCAAGGTGGTACGGGGCGAGATGACCTTGAAGGATCTATCGTTCAAGTTGCCGGCCGACGGCCGCATCTGGGGCACGGCCTACCCGCGGCCATCCGCGGTGGCCAAAGTTACCGGCACCATCGATTACGGCGCCGACCTGGGGCTCAAGATGCCGCCCGGCACCCTGCGGCTGGCCCTGGTCCAGGCCAAGGTGTCCCATGCCAATATTCTCTCCATCGACACCTCGGCAGCCGAGAAGATGCCCGGGGTCGCAAAGGTAATTACCCATAAGGACGTCAAGGGCAAGAACCGCATCACCGGACTGATCACCTTTCCCACCAACAAGGGCGACGGGTGGGACCGACCCATTCTCTGCGACGAAAAGATATTTCAGTTCGGCGACGCCATCGCCATCGTGGCCGCCGATACGGAAGCCAATGCTCGTGCCGCCGCCGAAAAGGTCAAAGTCGACCTGGAGGAACTGCCGGCTTACATGAGCGCGCCGGCCGCCATGGCCGAGGATGCTATGGAGATTCACCCCGGCACCCCCAACGTCTACTACGAGCAGAAGCGCGCCAAAGGCGAAGAGACCGCGCCCCTGATGGCCGCGGCCGCCCACGTCGTCGAAAACGATTACTACCTGCAGCGCCAGCCGCACCTGACCATGGAACCCGACGTCGGCCTGGCCTATTTCGACGAAGACGGCCGCCTGAGCATCCACTCCAAGAGCATCGGCATCCACCTGCACCACGCCATGATCTGCCCCGGGCTCGGCATCGAACCGGAGAAGCTGCGGATCGTCCAGAACCCCACGGGCGGCACCTTCGGCTACAAGTTCAGCCCGACCATGGAAGCCCTCCTCGGCGTCGCGGCAATGGCCACCGGCAAACCGGTGACCCTGAAATACGACTACTTTCAGCATATCACTTACACCGGCAAGCGCTCGCCCTTCTTTATCAATCTCAAGTACGGAGCGGACAAGAGCGGCAAGATCCAGGCCATGGAAAGCGACTGGATCGTGGATCACGGCCCCTACTCGGAGTTCGGTGACCTGCTCACCTTACGGGGGGCTCAGTTTATCGGCGCCGGTTACGGGATTCCCAACATCCGCGGGCTTGGCCAGACGGTGTGCACCAACCACGCCTGGGGGTCGGCCTTCCGCTCCTACGGCTCCCCACAGAGTTTTCTGGCTTCCGAGAGCCTGGTGGACGAACTCGCCGAGAAAATAGGCATGGACCCCCTGGAGCTGCGCTACAAGAACGTCTACCGTGAAGGCGACACCACCCCCACCGGACAGAAGCCGGAGGTCTACAGCTTCCCGGAGATGTTCGACACGCTGCGGCCCCTCTACCAGGCCGCCCTCAAAAAGGCCAAGGGCGAATCGACTTCGGAGAAGAAGAAGGGGGTCGGCCTGTCGCTTGGCATCTACGGCTGCGGGTTGGACGGGCCGGATTCCTCGGAAATCTCGGTGGAATTGACCCCGAATGGGGTCGTGCTGGCCTCGTCCTGGGAGGACCACGGCCAGGGCGCCGACATGGGTGCCCTCGGCACCTGCCATGAGGCCCTGCGTCCGCTGAAGCTCACGCCGGATCAGATCCAGCAGGTCATGAACGACACGGCCTTGACGCCCAACAGCGGTCCGTCCGGCGGCAGCCGTCAGCAAGTGATGACCGGAAACGCCATCAAGAACGGTTGTGACATGCTGCTCAGCGCCATGCGCAAGAAAGACGGCACCTATCGCACCTACGAGGAGATGAAGGCCGAAAACATTCCGCTGAAGTATTCCGGCAAGTGGACGGCCTCCATGTGCACCCCTTGCGATGAAAACGGTCAGGGGGCTCCTTTCCCCGTCTACATGTACGGCGTCTTCATGGCCGAGGTGACGGTGGACACCCAAAACGGCAAGACCCTGGTGGACAAGTACACCGTGATGGCCGATGTGGGCAAAATAAACAACAAACTGGTCGTGGACGGGCAGATTTACGGCGGCGTGGCCCAGGGCATCGGGCTGGCCCTGTCGGAGGATTTTGAAGACCTCAAGAAACACACCAGCCTCGCGGCCTGCGGCATCCCGTACATCGACGACATTCCGGATGCACTCGAAATCCACTATTTCGAGAACCCGCGGGAGCACGGTCCGTTCGGTGCGGCCGGAGTCGGCGAGCTGCCGCTGACCTCCTCGCACGTGGCGGTGATCAACGCCATCAACAACGCCACCGGGGTGCGCATCACCCAGCTGCCGGCCCTGCCGGAGAAGGTTCTCGCCGGGTTGAAAAAGAGCAAGTGATCGCCGGCTGCACCACGATCGCTGACGGTTGACACCAGCACACAAGCACTGCGGCGAACCGCGGCAAGGCTGCCCGGTTCGCCGCGACATTTGGCAGCCAGTCATGGACCAACAGGAACTCAGGGCGCTGGAACACCGCTGCATCCAGGAAGAGGCCCCGAAGTGCACGGCCGCCTGCCCGATCCACGTGGACGCCCGCGCCTTCGTCGGCCATGCGGCCGGGGGTGCGTGGCCGCAGGCCTGGAAGGTCCTGCACAAAACCATGCCCTTTGCGGGCATCCTGGGCCGGATCTGCGACGCCCCCTGCCGCCGGCACTGCAAACGCGGCGAGGCCGGAGACCCCATCCAGATCGGCGACCTCGAACGTGCCTGCGTGGCCACCCCCGCCCCGGTCCTGCGGGTGCAGCCGCTGCCCCGCAAGGGCAAAACCATCGCTGTCATCGGCAGCGGCCTGAGCGGACTCACCGTCGCCTGGGACCTGGCCCGCAAGGGCTATTCCATCCACATCTTCGAGCCCGGCCCGCAGCTGGGCGGCCCCTTAAGGAATATCCCCGCCGAGCGCCTGCCCGCGGCCGCCGTCAACGAGGAGTTGGAGCACCTGACCGCGCTCGACGTCACGGTGCGGCTGAAAGTGGACATAGACCCGCCGGAGTTTCTCGATCGGTGCCTGGCGGAAAACGAGGCTGTTTTTATCGGCCTGGAAGAGGAACCGGACCGCAACTGGAACATCGACCATGACGATGCCGGTCGGATCATCGTGGAGCCGCTGCTGCAGGCCACCCGCCGGACCGGGGTTTACGCCGGCGGCCGGGCGGGCGCCGACGCGCCTTCCCCGGTGTGGCAGGCGGCCGAGGGCCGCTGGGCCGCAACGTCCATCGACCGCTTTCTTCAAAAGGTGTCGCCGACCGCCGGACGCGAAAAGGACGGTCCCTTCCGCACCCGGCTCTTCACCAGCCTGGCGGGCGTGCAGCCGCTGCGGCGCGTGGCGCCGGCCAACCCGACGGCCGGTTATTCGGCTGCGGAGGCCGTGGCCGAAGCCGGCCGCTGCCTGCAGTGCGAGTGCCTGGAGTGCGTCAAGGTCTGCGCTTACCTGGAGCGCTTCGGCGCCTATCCCCGCAAGTACGCGCGCGAGATCTACAACAACGACTCCATCGTGATGGGCATGCGCCAGGCCAACAAGCTGATCGACTCCTGCAGCCTGTGCGGCCTGTGCGAGCGCGTCTGCCCGGAAGACTTCGCCATGCAGGATCTCTGCCTGCAGGCCCGCCGCGGCATGGTCCGGCGCGGCAAAATGCCGCCGTCGGCCCACGAGTTCGCGATAGAGGACATGCGCTTCAGCCTGAGCGGGCGGTTTCGCCTTGCGCGCCCCGCGCCCGGAAGATCGGACTGCACCCACGTTTTTTTCCCCGGCTGCCAGCTGTGCGCCTCCTCCCCGGAGCAGGCCCGCCGCGTTTACCGGCATTTGATGGACGTCCTGCCCGACGGCGTGGGCCTGATGCTGGGCTGCTGCGGGGCGCCAGCCTTCTGGGCCGGCCGGCAGGAGGAATTCGACCGCGTGGGCGCAGACTTCATCGCGGACTGGACGGCCCTGGGACACCCCCGGCTCATCGCGGCCTGTTCGACCTGTTTCCGCATCTTCGCCGAGCACCTGCCGCAAGTTCCGCTGACCTCACTGTGGCAGCTATTGGATGAAAAAGGCCTGCCGCCGGCCTCCGCCGGCACTGCCGGGGCTGCGCTGGCGATTCACGACCCCTGCACCACCCGGCCGTTTCCGGAGATCCAGGCGGCGGTCCGTCGTATTGTGTCGCGTCTTAAGGTTCCCGCCGCGGAACTGACCCTCGGCCGGGATAAAACCGAGTGCTGCGGGTTCGGGGGACTGATGCAAAACGCCAATCCCGATCTGGCGCGCGAGGTCGCCGTCCGCCGGGCCCGCATCAGCCCGCTGGATTACCTCACCTACTGCGCCATGTGCCGGGACAACCTGGCGGCCGTGGGCAAGCGGGCCGTGCACCTGCTCGATGTCGTCTTTCCGGAGGCGGCCGGCCCGGATGCGGCGGCCCGCAGCCGGCCGGGGTGGTCCGAACGGCGGGAAAACCGGGAACGCCTGAAAGATTCACTATCTGCGGAGTTTTGGGGCGAAGGGAAAACGATTATGCCGGAACATAAAGACCTGACGCTGATCATCGCCCCCGCGGTGGCCGATCTGCTCGAAAAACGGCGCATCCTGACCGAAGATATTCAGCAGGTCATTCACGCCGCGGAAAAAAGCGGCAGCGTCGTGGTCCACCCGCCCACCGGTCACTTCAAAGCCCGTCACCGGCCTTACCGCGCGACCATCTGGGTGGAGTACTCCCCGACGCCCGCAGGCTATGTGGTGCACAACGCCTACAGCCATCGTCTGGAAGTGATCGGGGGGCCGCCGCCATGAAAGCCGAAAACGTCAAGCCGGAAGATTTGGAGTGGGTCTGCCGCAAATGCAATCGCCCGCTTGTGGTCGGCCCGGTTTCCGTTGAATACATGGGCAGCCAGTTCACGACCGAGCTGCCCACCTGCCCGGTCTGCGGGTTCGTGCTGATTTCCGAAGACCTGGCCCTGGGCAAGATCGCCGAGGTCGAGCAGATCCTGGAAGACAAATAATGACCGCCATGGCCGCCCCCGCCCTCTATGAATCACCCGCGCTGCAGGCCGTGACCGGCCCGGCCCTGCGACCCGGCGGCCTGGAGTTGACCCGGCGGGCGCTGTCCTTCTGCAACCTGCCCGCCGGAGCACGGGTGGCCGACATCGGCTGCGGAACCGGGGTAACGGCCGGCTACCTGCGGGAGAACTGCCAACTCGAGTCCGTCGGTGTCGACTGCTCCTTTAACCTGCTCGGTCAGGCCCGCCGGCGAAACACCGGGCTGCCGTTGATCGGCGCGCGCGCCACCCACCTGCCTTTTGGCAACCGCCGTCTGTCCGGCCTCATTTGCGAATGCGTTCTTTCACTGGTGGAAGACGGCGCCGCGGCCTGGCGTGAATTCGCGCGCGTGCTCGCCCCCGGCGGGTTGCTGGTGCTGGCGGACGTCTATGCCCGCGTCCCGGAGCACGCCGCCGACCTGGCCTCGCTTCCGGCGACCTGCTGCCTGAAGGGCGCCGCGTCCCGTGCCGAACTGGTGGACCGCATGCATCGATCCGGATTCACCCTGCTGGTCTGGGAGGATCACTCGCACGCTCTTAAACTCCTGGCGGCCCGGTGGGTGTTTGCCGGCGGGTCCCTGGGGGCGTTTTGGGGTGCAACCGATGACGGCGCCGCTGCGGAAACTCATCGAACCGCCATATGCCGCACCCGTCCCGGATATTTTCTGGCCGTGGCCCGCAAGGAGAACGCCCCATGATCGACGACGTCACGCTGCGCCTGCTGCACTTTTCCCAAAAAGGATACGGGTGCAGCCAGATTCTGATGCGCCTGCTCCTGGAGGCACGCGGCGAGGACAACCCGGCCCTGGTGCGCGCCATGGCCGGCCTGGCCTACGGCTGCGGCGGCGGGCGCGCCACCTGCGGCACGCTGACCGGGGGCTGCTGCGCGCTGGCCCTTTATGCCGGCAAGGGGCAGGACGGGGAAGATAGCTCCGAGCGGCTGATGCTGATGCTGCAGGAATTGTCCGACTGGTTCGCGGAGCGGGTGGGAGGGCCCCACGGCGGGATTTCCTGCGAAACCATCGTTGGAGAGGAAGGCCCGGCCGCCACCCGCCAGCGCTGCGGCGCGATCGTGGCGGACACCTATGCCAAAGTGCTGGAGATCCTGGCCGCCAACGGTTTCGATCCCTCCGGCGCCTGATCGGAGTGCCAGCATGGCCCGCGAGACCACTGAAAGCCTTTGCCCGGTCTGTCTGAGGCGCATCCCAGCCGAGCGGGTCGATCACGACGGGCAGGTGCTGCTGGAAAAAACCTGCCCCGATCACGGAGAATTCAAAACGGTCATCTGGAACGGCCCCCCGCATCTGAAAGAATGGCGGCGCCCCAAGACCCCGGCGCCCGTTCAGCCGGGGCGCAAGGAGACCTCGCACGGCTGCCCCTTCGACTGCGGACTCTGCCGCGAGCACCGCCAGCGCTCCTGCACGGTGCTGCTGGAGGTGACCAGCCGCTGCAACCTGCGCTGCCCGGTCTGCTTTGCCGACGCCCGGCCGGACGCGGACCGCGACCCTGGTCTCGACGAGATCCGTGACTGGTATCGCATCGCACGGAAGATGGCCCCCGGCAGCAATATTCAGCTCTCCGGCGGTGAGCCCACGCTGCGCGACGACCTGCCCGACATCGTCGCCGAGGGCCGCGCGTGCGGCTTTGGCTTCATTCAGCTGAACACCAACGGCATCCGGCTGGCAAACGACGCCGGGTACATGAAGGCCTTGAAGGACGCCGGCCTCGCCAGCGTCTTTCTGCAGTTCGACGGCACCGACGATGCGGTGCACCTCGAATTGCGCGGCCGGGCGCTGACGGACGTGAAACGCCGGGCGATCGCGGCCTGCGCCGCCTGCGGCATCGGCGTCGTGCTGGTGCCCACGCTGGTTCCCGGTGTGAATACCGATCAGATCGGAGCGCTCCTGCGGTTGGCCATTGACCTGTCGCCGGCCGTGCGGGGGGTGCACTTCCAGCCCGTCAGCTACTTCGGGCGCTGCCCGCCGCCGGCAAACAACGGCGCCCGGCTCACGTTGCCGGAGCTGATGCGCGCGCTCGAACACCAGGGTGCCGGCATGATCAGGGCGGCGGACTTCCATCCGCCCGGCTGCGAAAACGCCTGGTGCTCGTTTCACGCCGAGTACCTCACCCTGCCGGGCGGCGGGCTCCGCCGACTCGGGCCGCCCGCATCAAAATCTCCCTGCTGCCCGTCCGTTCCGGCCGCCGAGGGCGCGCGGCGCGCCATCGCCCACGTGGCCCGGCAGTGGGCGGGCACCAATGACTGCACTGCGGAACCCGGACCGTCCACGACCGCTACCCCCGGCGGCGGTAAGGATTCATTGGATGGCGAGAGGATGCGGCTGGATGATTTTCTCGATCGGGCGCGCGCGCACACGTTTTCGGTCTCCGCCATGGCCTTCCAGGACGCCTGGACCATCGACCTGGAGCGGCTGCGCGACTGTTGCATCCACGTGCTGGACCCGCGTTACGGCCTGGTTCCCTTTTGCGCCTACAACCTGACCGCCCGTGATGGAAAGGCCTTGTACCGCTGATGGCGCCCCCTGCCCTCAGCCCCCTGGACGGCTGGATCGCACGCCGCATCGGAATTGGTGCCGGAGCCGGCTTGACGCGCGCGGCCCTGGGGCGGTATCAGCTGGACCGGCTTCGTCACAGCCTGGCGCAGGCCGCCCGGTCCAGTCCCTTCTACCGCCGCCTGTTTTCCGGAGCCTCCGGGCTCGACGCCGTCGATTTCAAGGCATTTGCGGCCCTGCCCTTTACGACGGCCGCCGATCTGGCGCGCGATCCGCTCGCCTTTCTGTGCGTTTCCCAATCGGAAGTGGCCCGGGTGGTGACGCTTTGTTCCTCGGGCACCAGCGGTCAACCGAAGCGCGTGTTTTTCGACGCGGCCGACCTGGAGCGGACCGTCGATTTTTTTCACCACGGCATGTCCACCTTCGTGCGGGCCGGCCAGCGCGTGCTCATCCTGCTGCCCGGAAGGGCGCCGGGCAGCGTGGGCGACCTGCTGGTCGAGGGGCTCGCGCGCTTAGGCGCAACCGGATTCGTTCACGGCCCGCTGCGGGACCCCGCGGCCGCCATCGACGAGATCCTTGCCAGGCGCGCCGATTCTCTGGTAGGGATACCGGTGCAGGTCCTGACCCTGGTCCGCCACGTCGAAGGCGCCCGCATCCCCCGCGGCACCATCGGCAGCGTGCTCTTGAGCACCGATTACGTGCCCGCCGCCCTGGCCGAGGAGATCGAGCGCACCTGGGGCTGCCGGGTCTATCAGCACTACGGCATGACCGAGATGGGCTACGGCGGCGGGGTGGAGTGCGACGCGCGCGACGGCTACCACCTGCGCGAGACCGACCTGCTGGTCGAGATCATCGACCCGGCGACCGGCCAAATACTGCCGGATGGCGTTTCAGGAGAGGTGGTCGTCACCACCCTCATCCGCCGCGCCATGCCCCTGATCCGCTACCGCACCGGCGATGCGGCCCGATTTCTGACCGGCGATTGTACCTGCGGCAGCGCCCTGCGCCGGCTGGGCAAAATCGCGGGGCGCCTGGCCGACGGGGCGGCGCTGGATCCCGCGATCCGGCTTCGCATGGCCGACCTGGACGAGGCGCTCTTCCCTATTCCCGGCGTGCTCGATTTTCGGGCGGAGCTGGCCGGTACCGGCGGCGCGAGCCGGCTCGATCTGACCATCCACTGCGACACCGGCCGCTTTTCGGACATGCCGGCGGCGGTGCGAAAGGCCCTCGCGCGGGCGCCAGTGGTTCACAGCGCCCTTGCCCGCGGATTTCTTGACATCGGCTCCATCCGGCTGAGCCCCGCGGGTTGGGGCACGACGGGCGCCGCCAAACGAACCCTGATCGACCGCAGACAGGAGAGATCGATCGCATGAATTCGATTCCGGAAATGGCTGGGCGCCTCTTGGACGCTCACAAGCGATTCGTCCTGGCCACCATCATCAGCCGCCGCGGCTCGGCCCCCCGCATGGCCGGCACCCGCATGATCATTTCAGAAGACGGCCGGCCCTTTGGCACCATCGGCGGCGGCCTGTTCGAAGCACAGGTGATCCAAAAAGCGGCCGAGGTGCTCGCTGCCCGGCACCCCATGGTGCTTTCCTTCGACATGACGCATGCCGAAGCGGCCGCCACGGACATGATCTGCGGCGGACGGGTGGAAGTGCTCCTGGAGGTCATCGATCCCGAGAGCCCGGCGGCGACCGTGGTCAACTGCTGGCGGGCGGTGCAGTCGGCGCCGGAGCCCCATTTTTTTCTGACCATCCTTCGCTTCGCCGGAGAAACCCTGGCGAGCAGCGACCATTGCCTGATCGGAAACCGGCGGGTGGTCTGCGGCAATCCGCCGCCGATCGTCATGAACCTCATCCAGACCCCCCGTAACGGCGGCGCCCTGCAGACCACCTCTCTCGGGGAATACCTGGTCATCAGCGAACCGGTCGCACCGCCGGAAACCGTTTACTTATTCGGGGCCGGTCACGTTGCCCAGCCCACGGCCCGGCTCGCGGCTCTGGTCGGCTTTCGCGTGCGGGTGATCGACGACCGGGCGGAATTCGCCAACGCCGAGCGCTTTCCCGAGGCGCAAGAGATCCGGGTGGCGGCCGATTTCGATACCGCCCTTGACGGTCTTTCGATCGACCTTGGCGCTTACATCGTCATTGTGACCCGCGGCCACCTGCACGACCAGACGGTGCTGAGGCAGGCGCTGCGCACGCCCGCGGCTTACATCGGGATGATCGGCAGCCGGCGCAAACGCGATAAGGTCTACGGCACGCTGCGGCGGCAGGGCGTTACCGAAGCCGACCTGAAACGGGTGCACTCCCCCATCGGCCTTGACATCGGCGCGGAGACTCCGTCGGAGATCGGCTTGAGCATCGTCGCCGAACTCGTCCGGTTTCGTGCGCAGAAAAGACGCTCGTGAACCCGGAAGACGTCACGGGCCTCATCCTGGCGGCCGGGTTTTCGCAGCGCATGGGCGACTTCAAACCCCTGATGAGGCTCGGTGGGATGACGGTCATAGAGCGCACCATCCGGCTGTTTCAGTCCGCCGGCGTACACCGCGTGCTGGTGGTGGTCGGCTACCGCGCACAGGAGTTGATCCCCCTGGTCGAAAAATGCGGCGCACACGTCAGTATAAATGCGCAGTACGAAAAGGGCATGTTCTTCTCGGTCGCAGCCGGCGTGGCGGCCTTGGATGAGGCCACCGGCGCCTTTTTCGTCCTGCCGGTCGACATTCCGCTCGTCCGGCCCGCCACCCTGCGCGACCTCCTGGCGGCCTTTCCCGCAGGCGACGCCGCGATCTGCCACCCCAGCTTCGGCGGCCGCCGCGGCCACCCGCCGCTCATCGGACGCCGCCACATCCACGCCATCTTGACATGGGCGGCACCGGGGGGGCTGGGCGCCCTGCTCGGTCGCCTGGAGCGGCACGCCCTGGATGTGGCCGTCATCGACGAGTTCATTCACCAGGACCTGGACCGGCCCGCGGACTTCCGGCGCATGGCCGACCGGCTCGAGCGCCGCGACGTCTTGTCCCCGGCCGAGTGTGCGGCCCTGTTAAATGACCGCTTGAAAGTCTTGCCGACCGTGGCCGCGCACGGCCGCGCCGTGGCCGAAATGGCCCTGCGCATGGGCCGGGCCCTCAACGCCGCGGGGTTTGCCCTCGATCTCGAGCTGATTTACGCTGCCGCGCTCGTGCACGATATGGCGCGCGGCGCGCCCGAGCATGCCCGCCGCGGCGCGCAGCTGCTGCGCGAGCTGGACATGCCGCTTATGGCCGATATCGTCGCCACCCACATGGATTTGGCCGTCACGGAGCAGGACCCGATCCGCGAGGCAGAAGTCGTCTTCCTGGCGGATAAATTGATGGCCGAAGACCGCTTCGTCGGCATCGAGGCGCGCTATGGATCGCGCCTGTCCGCCCACGGCGCGGATGACGGTGTTCAAGTGGCCATCCTTGCCAAGCTGGCATCGGCCCGGCGCTCCGCGGCGCGGGTAGAGCGCGCCACAGGCCGGTCGCCGGCCAGCCTGTGGCACGCTGCACCTTCCATTCGTCCGAATCCGTAGTGCCCTGTAAAACACATATCTTTTCTTATGCAATTTTGCTCGCTGTTCGATATGGCTGACGCTTAAAATCTCAAATCGCTTTCATCCGTCAACCCGGAACGTTGAATCCCGCCCAGGTCAGCACCGGCCTTGACCGCAAGATGTTTCTATCCGGACTGTACGCGCCAATGCAAAGAGGCCTTTAGGTCATCCTGAACCTGTATGGCCGGACAGAATATTGATGAAACACCAGAATCAGACGCGGTTGACGTCGGAGAGATCAGAGAGCAGGAGATAAACTTTGCGGCCGAAGCGCTGC
>JBAPWQ010000045.1:0-31277 GCA_049283795.1 Desulfobacterales bacterium
ATTATCCTAAACTGGCCCAGCTATGGTGGCAGAATATCGGCGAGGCGGTTTCCGGTGAAGTGTCCGTGGACACGGCCATGGACAATCTGGCCAACGAGATGGACAAGGTGATGGAGCGCATCGCCCGCTCGAAGACTCAGGGCGAGTGCGGACCGAAACTGAACCCCGAGAAAGACGAAGCCTACTGGCTGAACCAGCCCGGCGCCCCCAAAGCGAAGCTGGCCAACGAAAAGCCCAAAGGCGAGACGGTCAACTACGACGATCTGATCAAGGCCTGGCGTGAGGGGCGCGTGAAGTAGGCCTGTACCGAATCAAATAATTTATCTTAAAGGGCTTCGTGAGCACTTACGAAGCCCTTTTTTGTGGCAACCGGTGAAAAATTCTTACCCGAAAATGAAATAAGCAATAGAAGCAGCAGGCCATGGCCAAAGAAAACCGCCGCAGCCTTCAGGAACAGGTTAAATTGATACTCGAGCGGGAAGTTAAACTAGCGAGAAGGTCTTTTTTGACCGAAGCTGCCGAATGGCGCAACCGGCTTCAAAAGCGAAACTTGACTGATACCGTAAAATCGGTGCGGGAGGATCGCGAACGATGATTGGCGTCGTTGATACATCAGCACTAATCCGGCTATTTGTGCCGGATGGGCCTCTGCCGGATGGATTTGAGGAATTCCCGAGGGGTGTCGAACGTGGTCTCAACACGGCCATTGCAATGGACAAACCGGAAGATTTCAGATGCGCGGCCGTTCAAAACTGATAAAAAAATTATTCTATGCTGGAGGAGGAGTATTTCAAAAATTGTCTTTGTCGGTAAAGGATGACATGAACAAAGGGGTTAAAGCCATGACTTTAACCCCTTTGTTCATGTCACGGTCACTCCGAAAAGATGGTGTAAAGGTCGACCGAGGGCTCAGGTCATTTTCTTGCGGCGGATGGCGCGGATGCCCGCCAGGGAGAAATTCGTAATGTGGTCGGCCAACCGGTGGGTCAGGGCCGGTGTCAAGGGCTGCTGCACGAGGTATTCCAGGTCGCTGCGATTGAAGATCAGCAAGGCCCGGCACTGATTGATGATGCTCAGTTCGCAGAACCAGATGTCCTCGTCGGTTGCGGCGGGCCCGATCAGGTCCTTGATGATGTCGAGCAAGGGCCGGCGGCGGGGCGCGATCAGCTCCCGCCAGCTGTCGTCGATCAGGCCGGTGGGATTGGCCAGTTCCATCAGGTACATGCGCGTGAATTGCCCGCCGGCGCCGCGGTCGCAGAACTTGCGCACCAGCGCGTGGATGCGGGAGCGCAGCCGGTCTTCCGGCGGCGCATCGGCGGCGTCGGCTGGAACGGAAACGGTGTCGTTTTCAAATGCCTTCTGCCATGCCTCGGCATAGAGGCCGGCCTTGCTGCCGAAGTAGTAGTTGACGGCCGCCACATTGGTCCCGGCCTGCCGGCAGATGTCGGCGATCTTGGCATCCCGGTAGCCTTTTTTCCCGAAAATCCGGCCGGCCGCCGTCAGCAGCCGGTCACGGGATTTTGTTGCGCGTTTGACCTGCACCATGCGAACCACGACTCCCGGCCGTAAAATTAAATCTGAAATTCAAATCTCATTTTTAAATTTTAATTTGAATTTGTCAAATCATTTTGATATCCTGCCCTATTCAAATTCGATCAATCCTTACCGCGAAGGAAGAAAACATGCTGCGCTTAGCCCCATACTCCATGCCCGGTTCCCAAAGTGCCTCAAGGGCCCGCCACGGCGCCGCGCCACCGACCATTCCGGCGGCGCCACACCGCACGAAGCCAGCGAGCCGCGGCCGGGCCTTGATATCGACGGTCTCGACCTGTTTCATGGGACTTTTTTTGATGCTGGGATTGAGCGCTTCTGCGGGAGCGGCGCCCCCGTCGGGACGCAGCGCGCCGCCGCCGGTGGTTACCGTCGCCCCGGTTGCCGAACAGGAGGTCAATCCGCCGACGGATTATGTCGGCCGCGTGGAGGCCATCCAGGCCGTCGACCTGCGCGCGCGCGTGGAAGGGTTCATCGAACAGGTAAAATTCCGTGAAGGCAGTAAAGTTCAGGCCGGAGATCTGCTCTATCTCATCGAACAGGCCCCTTACAAGGCCAAGGTCAACGAAGCCGCGGCCAAGGTGGCCGACGCCGAGGCTTCCCTCACCAAAGCTCGGCAGTACCTGCAACGGCTGAAGTCGGTGCGTTCCGGGGGCGTGTCGGAAACCGACCTGGAGGCGGCGATCAGTACGGAACTCAAGGCCAAGGCCCTGCTTCAGGAGGCCAAAGCCAGTCTGGAGCAGTCCGACCTCGACCTGGGGTACACCACCATCAAGGCCCCCATCGGCGGCCGCATCGGCCGCACGGCTTACACCAAGGGGAACCTGGTGGGACCCAATACGGGCGCCCTGGCCCGCATCGTTCAACTCGACCCGATCCGGACGGTCTATTCGATGAGCGAGAACGACCTCGTTAACCCCCGGCTCGCGCGCGACGGAAGCTGCGTCGAGGATCCCCAGAACCGGATCGTCCCGCGCATCCAATTGCCCGGCGGGCAGATGTATCCCATCCCCGGCCGCCTGGACTTCATCGACAACCAGGTGGACGCCGACACCGGCACGATCGCGGTTCGAGCGGTGTTCGACAATCCGAACGGCATTCTGCTGCCGGGGCAGTATGTCAACGTGCTCATCCGGTGCAGTGAGGGCAAACGCCTCCCGGTGGTGCCGCAGTCGGCAGTTCAGGAGGATCGTGACGGCCGCTATGTGTTCGTTGTCGACGTCGAAAACAAGGCCCAGAAACGACGCATCAAGACCGGCGCGGCTATCGGTACGAACTGGGCCGTCGACTCCGGGCTCATGGCCGGCGAGACCATCATCGTTCAGGGCGTGCAGAAGGTGAAGCCGGGCCAGGTCGTGGAAACCGCGACCGAGGGCGGAAAGGTCAAGGAGTAAGTCATGTTCTCGCGTATTTTCATCGAAAGGCCGCGGCTGGCCATGGTGGTGTCGATCATCATTACACTGGCCGGCGTGCTTGCGCTGTTGAACATACCGATCGCCCAGTATCCCCAGATCTCGCCCCCTGAAATCCGCGTCAGCACCGTCTATCCCGGGGCCAATGCCGAGGTGGTGGCCGCCAGCGTGGCCGCCCCGATCGAAGCCGAGGTCAACGGGGTGGAGAACATGCTCTATATGTCCTCCACCTGCTCCAATAACGGCAGCTATGACCTGAGTGTCACATTCGAGGTCGGCACCGACCCCAACATCGCGCAGGTCAATGTCCAGAATCGTGTCCAACAGGCTGTTTCGAAGTTGCCCTCCGACGTCACCGACCAGGGGGTGACGGTGCGCACGCGCTCTTCCGACTTTCTGACGGTCATCAGCTTCTTTGCCCCCGAGGGCGGCGGTGACGCCCTTTTTCTCAGCAATTACATCAGCATCAATGTCAAGGATGCGGTCACGCGCATCAAAGGGGTCAGTGAAGCCTTTATTTTCGGCGCCCTGGATTACAGCATGCGGGTCTGGATGGACCCCGAGCGGCTCACCTCTCTCGGCCTGACGGCCGATGACGTGATAACCGCCATCCGGGAGCAGAACATCCAGGCCGCAGCCGGTGCCATCGGCTCGGCACCCGGCAGCGACAAGCAGCAGATCCAGTTTACGCTGCGCGCCAAGGGCCGGCTCAAGGATGCCGAAGATTTCAAGAACATCATCATCCGCACCAACCCTCAAGGCGGGGTCGTGCGGGTACGGGATATTGCCCGGGTCGAACTGGGCGCCCAATCCTACGCCTCCAGATCGACCCTGAACGGGTCTCCGGCGGTCAACATGGCCATCTACCGGACTTCCGGGGCCAATGCCCTGGAAACCGTGCAGGCGGTGGCCGACGAAGTCAACCGGCTTTCCAAGCGGTTTCCCGAGGGGATTAAATACCGGATGGTCTACGACACGACCAGGTTTGTCCGCTCGGCTATCCAGGAGATCGCGCTGACGCTCCTGATAACCTTTTGCCTGGTGGTGGGCGTCACCTATCTTTTCCTGCAGGACTGGCGGGCGACCCTGATCCCGACACTGACCATCCCGGTGTCGCTGATCGGCACTTTCGCGGTGCTGCTGGCCCTGGGCTTCAGCGCCAACACCGTCACCCTGTTTGCGCTGCTCCTGGCAATCGGACTGGTGGTGGACGACGCCATCGTGGTGGTGGAAAACGTTCAGCGGCTCATGGAAGAGGAAGGTCTCGGCCCCAAGGAAGCGGCGATCAAGGCCATGGACCAGGTCATCGGGCCGATCCTGGCCACGACCCTGGTCCTGCTGGCCGTCTTCGTTCCGGTGGGATTTCTGCCCGGCATCACCGGCGAGCTGTATAAACAGTTCGCCGTGACCCTTTCCACCGCGGTCGTATTGTCGGCCCTCAATGCCATCAGCCTGAGCCCGGCCCTGTGCGCCACCCTGCTGCGTCGGCCGCGCACCGTCCGGCGGGGACCGCTGGCCTGGTTCAGCCTCGTCCTGGGCGCCTCCCGCAATGTCTATGTAACCGCATCGGGCTGGCTGGTGCGGCGGGTGGTGGTCGTATTGGGGATTTTCATCCTGGTTTTCGGGGCCGCCTATTTTCTTTTCATCAGCCGGCCGACCGGTTTCCTTCCCAGCGAAGACCAGGGCGTCTTTTTCATCAATGTGCAGCTGCCCGAGGCTGCGGCCCTGGCGCGCACCAACACGGTTATGCAGGAGGTTTCCGGGCGACTCAAAAAAACCCCCGGCATTGCGGATGTGATCGCCGTCAGCGGCTTCAGCATCATCAGCGGGGCCAGCGAAAACGTCGGGCTGGGGGTGATCGTGCTCGATCCCTGGGACGAGCGCAGGTCACCAGACCTGCAGATAGAGGGTCTGCTGGGCCGTGTACGCCGCGAACTGGCGGCGATACCGTCCGCCAACATCTTTGCTTTCAGCCCGCCGGCGATCCGGGGACTGGGCAATACGGGAGGGTTTGATTTCCGGCTGCAGGCTTTGGGAGACCAGAGCCCCCAGGACCTCTCCGCGGTGACCCGCGCCCTTGTTGTGGCCGCCAATCAGGACCCGACCCTGCGGGCGGTGTTCAGCACGTTTTCGGCCGACGTGCCGCAGCTGTTCCTCAACCTCGACCGCACCAAGGCCGAATCCATGAAAGTGCCGGTCAGCCGCGTTTTCGAAACCCTCCAGGCCCAGCTTGGCTCGCGTTTCGTCAACGATTTCAATCTTTTCAGCCGGGTTTTCCAGGTCAAGGTTCAGGCCGACGCGCCTTACCGCAACGCGGTCGAGGATATCGGACGGCTTCACGTGCGCAGCGACGAGGGTAAGATGGTGCCGATGAACAGCCTGGCCTCGATCTCGACCGTTCTCGCGCCCCAGCTCGTAACCCGCTACAACCAGTTCGCCGCCGCCCAGGTCAACGGTGAAGCCAATGCCGGATTTAGTTCGGGCGAGGCCATGGCAAAGATGTCGCAAGTCGCGGCCAAAACCCTGCCCGACGGCTATGGGTACGAATGGTCGGGACTTTCCTTCCAGGAGCAGAAAAGCAGCGGCCAAGCCCCTGTTTTGCTGGCCCTGGCGCTGCTGTTCGGCTACCTTTTTCTGGTGGGTCAATACGAGAGCTGGACCATCCCGCTGCCGGTCATCATCTCGATTTCAGTGGCGGCCGTCGGGGCATTGGCCGGCCTGTGGATCGGCGGCCTGGACCTGAGTATCTACGCCCAGATCGGCCTGGTGCTGCTGGTCGGTCTGGCCAGCAAAAACGCCATTCTGATCGTGGAATTTGCCAAAACGCAGCGCGAGAAGGGGCTCTCGATTGCCGAAGCCGCGGTGGCCGGCGCGCGGATCCGTTTCAGGGCCGTGCTGATGACGGCCTTTTCCTTCATCCTGGGCGTGTTTCCGCTGGTCATCGCCACCGGCGCCGGCGCCAACAGCCGGCGGGCCATCGGCACCACGGTCTTCAGTGGCATGCTGGCGGCGACCCTGATCGGCATCTTTCTGATTCCGGCGCTCTATGCCGCCTTTCAGACTTCGCGCGAAAGGGTCTATGCCCGGCGCAAGCAGCGCCGCGAGCTGCGACGCGAACAGGCAAGGGCGCAGGAACACAAATGATGAATGGATTCCGATTCGGGTAGCCAGGAGACGGCGGTATGAAAATCCTTAAAAAATTGGATGACGACCATAAATTGGCCGTGCGCACCGGGCAAAAACTCCTGCGGGTGCTGGGGCCGATCGGCATGCTGCTGCTTCTCGGCGGGTGCCCGGCCGTGGGGCCCGACTATGTCAAACCCGACACCGTGCCCCCTTCCGCCTGGTACAACGAACTTAAGGACGGGCTGACCGACACCGCCATCGATCCCCGGATCCTGGCCCAATGGTGGTCGACCCTGGAGGATCCGGCCCTCTCCGGTTTAATGGAACGCGCCGTCAGCGGAAACCTCGATCTGAAGAACGCCAGTGCCCGCGTCCGGGAGGCGCGCGCCCTCAGGAACGTCAGGCGGGCCGCTTTCTTCCCCGCCATCGATGCCGCCGGTTCGGTCTATGAATACCAAAACAGCGAAAACGGCATCGGCGGCGGCACCGAAGGTGAACTCTACTCGGCCGGCTTCGATGCCAACTGGGAACTGGATGTGTTCGGTGGGTTGCGTCGTTCGGAAGAGGCCGCCCAGGCCGACTTCGAAGCCAGCTGGGAGTATCTTCGCGACGTGCTGGTGAGCCTTTTGGCCGAAGTCGCCCTCAACTACACGGATGTGCGCACGTATCAGGCCCGTTTTGCGGTGGCCGAAGCCAATATTGCGGCCCAGGAGAAAACGTTTGTATTTACCAGATCCCGGTTCGAGGCCGGCCTCAGCAATGAATTGGCCGTGCAGCAGGCCCTGTACAATCTCGAGACCACCCGGTCCCAGATCCCGAGCCTGAAAACCGGATTGGCGGCCGCCAACAACCGCCTGTCGGTGTTGCTGGGAACGCTGCCCGGATCGGTCAACCGCGAGTTGGCCGAACCCCGGCCGATCCCCGTGCCGCCGGTATCCGTGGCCGTGGGCGTGCCCGCGGATACCCTGCGGCATCGACCGGATGTGCGGCGCTCCGAACGGTTGCTGGCCGCCCAGACCGCTCGAATCGGCGTGGCCGCTGCCGATCTGTACCCGAAGTTTTTTCTGACGGGCACCATCGGCCTCGAATCCATTTCAGCCGGCGACCTGTTTGATTCCGCCAGCCAGGTTTGGCGCATTGGCCCCGGCGTATCCTGGAAGTTGTTCGATGCCGGCGCTACCCGCCAGCGCATCGAATTCCAGAACGCGCTCAAGGATCAGTTCTTGAACGAATACAACGCCACTGTCCTGCAGGCGCTCGAGGAAGTGGAAAACGCTTTGGTGGCCTATGCCCAGGAACAACTGCGGCGCGAATCGCTGAAAGCGGCCACGGCCGCCGCCCAGCGGGCGGTCCTGCTGGCGCAGGACCAATATGTTGCCGGACTGGTGGACTTCAACAACGTCTTGATAGCCCAGCGCTCCCTGCTCTCGCTCCAGGACGAACTGGCGCTGAGCGAGGGCACGGTGACCTCAAACCTGGTGCGGCTCTACAAGACCTTGGGCGGCGGCTGGACCCTTGCGGGTCCGCCCGCGGAAGAGATGGCGGCCGGCGGCTGACCGCGCTTCGGGTCACCATCCTCAAGGCTCACTTCAAAAATGTCGTCTCTTTCAGATGTCGATCCATTCCGTCCAGCGGCATTGCGAGAAGTGCCCATCCGCGATCATATTTGGCCGTTTCCAAGTGACCAATTCATTCCTATCAGGCGCACTCCACCAAGGCATCCGCGGGGCGTTCTTCCAGCCGCCGACCGGCCCGTTCGCTGCCGCGGGACTTCAAGAGCCTCAAGCCCGGTTTGAAGAAAAACTGCTTTTCGCCAAATGCCGGCCGCAGGTCGTCCAGCCAGGAAGCGTCCTCGTCGAAGCGGGCAAAAAAGATCCGGTTGACCCAATCGGGATCGCGCCCCTGGATGAACTTGAGCGCGAAGACCCGCTCGCCGCCAACCTCCGTGATGCCGTCGATCAGCACTTTGCCAGGTGTGGCCGACATCGAAGGACCGCGCACCGTCCGGCTCAGACCGGAAACCTGCCGGTAGGCCTCGGAAAACAGGCGATAGGCGCGGGCCAGGGGAACTTCGAAATATTGCTGTGGACCGGTGTCGCGCGGAATGAACATGTAATAAGGGACGGCCCCGAGATTGACCTGCTTCTGCCACATGTCGCTCCAGGTTTCCGCCCTGTCGTTGACATGCCGGACCAGCGGCGCCTGACAGCGGATCTGGGCCCCGGTGGCGATGATGCGCCGCATGGCCGCCTGCACGGCCGCTGTTTCGAGTTCACGCGGATGGCTGAAATGGGCCATGAGCGCCAGGTGAAATCCCTTGGCCGTGATCTCCTCGAAGAGTCTCAACAGATCGTCGGCATCGGGATCGGTCAGAAAACGATAGGGCCAGTAGGCCAGTGCCTTGGAGCCGAAGCGGATGGTCGAGAGGCCCTCTGGTCTGCGGTCGAGCAGCGGCGCGACGTAGCGCCGGATCAGCCGCGTGCTCATGGTGAGCGGGTCCCCGCCGGTGTACAGAACGTCCGTCACCTCCGGGTGGCGCTCGAGGTATTCGACCAAATCCTGCGGCTGCTTGTTCTTGAACTTGAGCCCATCGATGCCGACAAACTGCGCCCAGCGGAAACAGTAGGAGCAATAGGCGTGACAGGTCTGGCCGTGGCTGGGAAAAAAGAGCACGGTCTGCCGATACTTGTGCTGCATCCCGTGGTATACTTTGCCGTTTTCGACCGGTACATTGAGCTTCATCTGCCCGGCCGGATGCGGGTTGAGCTTCATCTGGATGCGCTCGGCGGCGCGCCGGATGTCAGCCTGCGGGGCGCTTTCCGCAAACAATTTCTCGATGCGTTCCCGGTCCGGTTCCTCCAGCATATCGCTCTGCGGAAATGTCAGTCGAAAAATCGGATCCTGCGGCACCCGTTGCCAATCGATCAGTTCATTTATGACGTAGTCGTTGACGCGGAACGGGAAAACGGCCGCCGCGGTTTCGATGCCGCGCGTGATGTCGCGCGGCACCGTCGCCAGTTGGTTTATGGAACGAAAATTCTTGCGATTGTAAAACCGAATTTTTTTTCTGCAGGCCGCACGAGTGTCGGTCATACACTAATTCCTTTCTTCAGAAAATGTTCCAGGTAAATTTTTTTCTATTGAAATATTATGTACACAAAGTATATGATTCTGAGGAATCTGTCAAGCGCTTGGGTCATGCGACAGCACGCCCGCGGCCGGTAACCGGGATGAAAAAAATATTTAACTGATTTAACCTAAATGATGTTATTGATTCGCGACTGGGCGACGATCTGGTGAGTTGGTTACGATGGATCGGCGGCGATGTTTCGCGAAGGCAAACCGGGGGAAAGCGTTCAGCCCCTGTATTATCCGGGGCAATGATCCGTTTTCAATCCGGAAATGAAGGGAGCGGGTACGCAAAGGGTGGATCCCATTCCAAAAATTGTCAGTGGTCTGCGGCACATCGCCCGTGAACTTTCGGTGCACTCCAAGTTCATCCAGGACAATTACAACATCACGGTGCCACAGCTGGTCTGCCTGCGTGAAATCAGCGACAACGAGCCGATTTCACTCGGAAAACTCACCCGCTCGCTGCATCTCAACAACTCGACCGTCACCGGAATCATCGACCGGCTCGAAAAGCGCGGGCTGGTGCGGCGCATCCGGCAAAGCCGTGATCGCCGCCAGATTCACGTGGAGGTCACCGGCGAGGGCCGACGTTTTATCACCCAAGCCCCTAAACCGCTGCAGGAGCATTTCATCGAACAAATCAGCCGGATGGACCCGCTCGAGGTCGACAAGATCCTGTGGGCGATCGACACCCTGGCCGACATGCTGCAGGTCGCCAGCGCCGCAGAACAAAAGACGATGCCGTCTTCCAAACGTTGACAGCCCCTTGCGCCCTTACTCCTGGCGCGCCGCCGGCATTTCACTTCGGACCGACATCCGTATTCAATATAGACCCCAAGAAAAAGGTTGTGGCAAGGTCGGAGAAAGGCGGCTGTATCGTCATCCGCCAACGACCGATACCGGCAGCCAAAACCTTCATCTTGAAGCGTGCAGAAAGGAGAGATCATGTCCTTGGTGGAAACCATCCGCCACTGGTTTGCCTCGATTCGAATCGACATCGAAGCCGGTGACATTCTGTTAAAGACCGCCACCACAGGCGTGGTGCTGCTGTTTGTCCTCGTGGTGTATTACGTCAGCCGACGCATTGCACGCGGCACGATTCCCCGGTTAGCCGCCCATACCCGCAATACGTGGGACGACATGCTGGTGGAACATGATGTCTTCAAGCACCTGGCCCTGATTCCCCCGGCCGTCGTCCTGCACTACCTGCTCCCGCTGGTGGTGGACGGTTACGGGCGGGTCGAGGCCATCGGCAAGGCCGCCTTCGAGATTTATTTGATCGTGGCCATTTTCCTGGTGCTCGACGCCCTGATCAATGCGGTGCATGCGATCTATCGGCGGCTGAAAGTCGCGCAGGAAATTCCGTTGACCGGTTTTGTTCAGGTGATCAAAATCGCCCTGTATTTCGTCAGCTTCGTACTGGTCCTGGCCGTTGTCGCGAACAAGACGCCCATCTACCTCCTGAGCGGCCTGGGCGCCATGACCGCCGTGCTGCTGCTGATTTTCAAAGACCCGATCCTGGGTTTCGTGGCCGGTGTGCAGTTGATCTCGAACAAGATGCTCAAGCAGGGCGACTGGATCGAAATGCCGCAGTACGGGGCCGACGGCGACGTACAGGACATCACCCTGACCACCGTCAAGGTGCGTAACTGGGACAAAACCATCACCACCATCCCCACCTACGCCCTGATTACCGACTCGTTTAAAAACTGGCGCGGCATGCAGGAGTCCGGCGGCCGGCGCATCAAACGCGCCATCACCATCGACGTGAATTCGATCCGGTTCTGCACGCCTGAAATGCTGGAGCGCTTCGCCCGGATACGATACATTTCCGATTATATGCAGGCCAAGCATAGCGAGATCAACGCCTACAATGCGCGCCTGGGAATCGACGAACGGGAGGCGGTCAACTGCCGGCGGCTCACGAATATCGGCACGTTTCGCGCTTATGTGATCGCCTACCTGCGAAACCACCCCATGATCAACCAACAGATGACCTTCCTGGTGCGCCAACTGGCTCCCACCGACCGCGGACTGCCGCTCGAAATCTACGTCTTTTGCCGTGACAAGGCCTGGGCCGGCTACGAGGCCATCCAGTCGGACATCTTCGACCACCTGCTGGCGATCGCCCCCGAGTTCGATCTGCGTGTATTCCAGTATCCGTCGGGTCGGGACCTGGGCCTGTCACTGGCCCGCATGGCGCCGGAAGAATCGACATAAGATATAAAGCCGGTCTGATCAGTACCGAAAAAATCACCGAAAATGTGTTGATCCGGAGCCGTGCAATCCCTTATACCTCCAATCCCGTAAGCTTGTTTTCTGCTAAACCGGACTTTTGACCGGGCCGACCGTAATTTCTCCTGAAGGTGAATCGCCATGGCGTTCAGCATCGCCGTCATCATTCTACTGGGCCTGGGAAGTGACTATCTGTTCAGGCGGCTGAGGCTTCCCGGCCTGGTCGGCATGCTGCTGGCCGGCATCCTGGTGGGGCCGTACATTCTTGACCTGATATCACCGGCGACGATGGCCGTTTCAGGCGATTTTCGCAAGATCGCCCTGATCGTCATCCTGCTGCGGGCCGGTTTCGAGCTGCGGCGCGACACCTTGAACCGGGTCGGGCGGGCGGCGCTGCTCATGAGCACGGTCCCGGCTGTTTTCGAAATCCTGGGCGTGATGTGGGTCGCCCCCCGTCTGCTGGGAATCAGCCTGCTGGATGCGGCGCTGCTGGGCTCGGTGCTGGGAGCCGTTTCCCCGGCCGTGGTCGTGCCGCTGATGATCGATTTCATGGACCGCGGCCGCGGAACCCGCAAGGGCATCCCCACCCTGGTGCTGGGTGCCTCTTCGGTGGACGATGTTTTCGTCATCGTGCTTTTCACGATTTTTCTGGGGATGTACGGGGGCGGTGAGGTGAACATCTGGGCCAGGCTGGCCCAGATTCCGGTCAGCATCGTGCTGGGGATCGCGATCGGCCTGGTGCCGGGCTTCATCCTGCTGAAACTCTTCCAAAAGTATGACTGGCGGCCGCCCAAACGCACGATCGTTGTCCTGGGGGTCGCCATATTCCTGACGTGGCTGGAAAGCGTCACCGAAAGATGGGTCCCGGTGGCGAGCCTGCTGGGCGTGATGGCCATCGGTTTCATAATCCTCGAAAAATCCGAACCGATCGCGCACCTGATCTCCCAGAAGTTGAAAAAGCTGTGGGTCTTCGCCGAACTGCTGCTGTTCGTGCTGGTCGGCGCCCAGGTCAACATTCATGTGGCCTGGAAGGCCGGAGTGGCCGGAGCGGCCGTTATCTTTACCGGACTCGTCTTCCGCAGTATCGGCACCTACCTGTCGCTGTTCGGCACCCCGTTCACCGTCAGGGAAAAACTGTTCTGCGTCGTGGCCTACATTCCCAAGGCCACGGTGCAGGCCGCCATCGGCGCCGTACCGCTGGCGGCCGGAATAGCGGCCGGAGAGGTCATTCTGGCCGTCGCGGTGTTGTCGATTCTGATCACTGCCCCGCTGGGCGCCGTCGGCATTCTGCTGGTCGGAGAAAAAGTGCTGGACCACGGCGAGCGATTGTCCTATCGCTTCAAGGAATTGCGGAGCCAAATGGAGCTGCCCCGCGTGGGGGAAAGAGTGCTCAGCAAACGCTTCGGAACGGTGTGGAAGGTAATCGAGGAGAAAGAGATCTGGCTGCCGGCCCCGGCCGATCCGGAACATCCCGGGACGGCGGCGGATCCAATTCCAGCCGTTTGCCTGCGATACTGGAAGGAAGGCAGCCGCCGCGGGCCCGGTTCCGGCAAGACGATGTCATACCGCTACAGCCGCATTGATCCCTCTTTTCAGGCCCACTGGGAAATTCTCTACGACTGGTAAGCCGATCACCCGCGCTGTGATGATCACCATATCGTGTTCACGTGTTTGTAGTTTAATATTTTTGCGTCTTTTGATATCAAGGTGAGCCCATTCACGCGGGCGGTGGCCGTGATAATGCGGTCGGCAAGGCCTTTATGACGTCGCCTCAGGGCGGATTATGGCATGAGTTCTCTAACTGGTAATATTTGCTTGCCGTGTCGGATCGTCAAAACCGGACTCTCTTCAACACCTTATCCAGTGCATCGTTATGGTTTATACCGTCTCCATTTGCAATCTGGCTTAAAGATACGTGAACGTCCGTTAAAAGATCAATTTTATCCTGCATCGATTCAAATTCATGCGCATCAAGGAGAACCGCCACACTTTTTCCGTGTTGAGTAATTACCAACGGTCTTTTCGTATCGTGCACCTGCTTGATACAATTTGCAATACTGATTCTTATCTCAGATAACGGCTTTATATCTCGATTTATTTTCAGCCTTTGCATCGTGCACCTCAGTATTGTTCATATTTTTTGTACAAAATAAAGTACAAAAAATATAAATGCAAGGTCTTATTGCGACAAGGCCGCAGCAACAAATCCTTGGCAACACAACAGATGTCTCCGCGATCCACCTGGAGTCAGTCGGCTGCCCGTGATTGAAGGGTGTGTTTGATTCTGCGCATCCGGCTGTTTAAATAATCCTGGTCCATTTTGTAGACGAAATCCACGATGTGTCTGTGAAGCGGCTTTTTAACCACCGGCGGGTTCAGGTAAGTATCCAACTTGTCTTGTAAAATGGCTGCCAGCTCGCTTCGACCCGCCTTGCGCAAGGGCTCGATCAGGTCCGGGTAAAAAGAGTAAACGGTCCTGTTCATTTTCACGGTGTCAAAGACCGTTTCCGCGGACACGTCATCGTATTTAAAGGCCGGCGATTTATCGAGAACGTCACAGGCCAGTAAGGCCATCATAGTCCGCAGGCATTTCTCGCATGCCGAGCAGTTGAGCTGGCCGGATTCATAAAGGGTCGTCTTGTTGCACACGCGCACATTTTCCAGAGCAATATCCCAGTCCGATATCATCCGGGTCTTTTCAAAGCGTGACAACGGCCGGTCATGCTTGATCCTCAAATCGCTGCTGCTGTAGTTCGAGTCGATCATAGGGTGTGATCCATATGGATTTTCCACGTAAGGGATATCGAAATGCGAGGCAATCAATACAGAATTGATGCGGCGGGAAAAAGCATGCGCAACAGCTGAGAATACCGCTCCCATGAATTGGTGCTCCCAAAATCGCCAGGAGTCATCCAGGTATCTTAGATTGGTATAGACCGGAATTAATTTCAGATCTGAATCGCGGGCAATTTTAGGCACCGTCCTCATCACATAGTCGAATATTTGCGGAGCTTCGACCTCAAGACCGTACACGAGAAAACCATCATCTATCGAGGAGGGATGTTCAATCGGAAAATTGTTTCGATTGTTGCGCAGGGTCGCCAAAGAATCCACGCCGCCCGAAAAGAACATGCCGCGCCGGCCCAGGGTCGACGGCAGTGTCTTGCGGTATCTTTTTTGGGCCTCGATCCGAACGATTGGATTTTCCGATGGATACCAGTTGTACCAATGCGCAAACCGTTTCATTGCGGTGACAAGCCCGTCGGTCAATTCCGGGCATATTTCGGCATCCAGCCGAATCCTCTTCTCGCCGTGATGCATGGCCACCATGGTGCAGACCACCAGAAAAGCGTGCGGATTGGCGGACAACCCTTCCGCGAACTCAGGGTCGGTTTCGATAAAGATTTCCATTTGCTCCCGGGCGCAGTCTTCCCAGGTTACCCTGGCCGAAACCCGCTTTCTGCCGTTTTCGGTCCCCGTTTTCAAGTCGTCGATTATCACTGCTGTGCCTCCTTCCAAAATTTACCCAGCCAAAATACCGGCAAAACAAAGCATCTGGGTTCACCCCTTCAGCATGACCGGGTTCAACGAGAAGGTGCCGGGGCAGGTATGCCGGCTTGCGATCAGGCGGTTCTAATGTTGACGGTGAGAATCTTTTCGGATTTATTCCGATTCGAACGGCTGCGGTAAAAAATTTGAGAGAGTTTTTTTATCGCCGTTGCCGACAGCAGAAATGAGCATCCAACCAGAATCATCATCACCGAAGGATGCTCGAGGTACCTGTTGAAAGAACTGAGTGTCACGACATGAAACAGTTTTGTAACGCCAAACAAAATCGCACCCCAGAAGATGAGTGTGACCATCGATTTCCCCCACATGTAACCAATCCCCCTTTCAGAAATTTTACCTTCATACCTTAATCCATAAAAGGAGATTGTCCATTGGGCTTTGGTCTTACATGGGGTTAACACGAAAATAGATTTCGAACATCGAACAGTGAACGCTGAACGTCCAATACAGAGGTCGCTTCGCTCCACCTGTTGAGTATACAAACAACAAATTTTCTTGTTCACCATTCGATCCTGGACGTTCGATGTTCGGCGTTCATCTGTACCGAATTTCAGGCATCGTGGTGATCCGCAAGCCCGGCAGGTCGGTACCGACCCAAGAAAAGACATCGGGCCGGTTACTGGAACAGGCGGTGGTATTCGCCGTAGCCCTCCTTTTCCAGTTCGGCCGCGGGGACAAACCGCAGGGCGGCCGAATTGATGCAGTACCGCAGGCCGGTGGGCTGGGGGCCGTCGCTGAAGAGATGGCCCAGGTGCGAATCGGCATGCTTGCTGCGCACCTCGGTCCGCACCATGAAAAAGCTCCGGTCGGATTTTTCGACCACGTTCTGCGCCTCCAGCGGCCGCGTGAAGCTCGGCCAGCCCGTCCCGGACTCGAACTTGTCGGTCGAACTGAACAGCGGCTCGCCCGAAACGATGTCGACATAAATGCCCGGCTCGTGATTGTTCCAGTACTCGTTGTCAAATGGCGGTTCGGTACCGTTTTGCCGGGTGACGGTGTACTGCAAGGGGGTTAACGCGCGGCGCAGTTCCTCATCGCCGGGTATTTTGTAGTTTTCGGCCGCGGCCGCCATCACTTGCCCCTGTTCCATCCCGGCCTTCACGATCACCGCCGCACCGCTTTCCCGGTTATCCGTCACGGTGCTTTCCGTCAGTCCGCCCTCTCTTGTCATGGTCACTTTCTGCATCTTTTTCTGCGGCGTCACCATCGATGTCGCTGCCCCCCACACCTTCTCCAGAAACTGGTCCCGGCCCGAGCCGGAGCGATACCAGTGGTACCGGATGGGGTTTTTCTTGTAATAATCCTGGTGATACGCCTCGGCCGGGTAAAATTCACCCAGGGGAAGGATGTCGGTGACGATCGGTTTGTCGAAGCGGCCCGACTCCGCCAGCTTTTTTTTTGAGTCCTCGGCCATCTGAAGCTCGCCCTCATCGGCATAGAAGATGGCACTGCGGTACTGAGACCCCCGGTCCACGAACTGACCGCCGCCGTCGGTGGGGTCCACATGCCGCCAGAACACATCGAGAAGCTGCGCGTAGGTGATCTTGGTCGGATCGTAAACCACTTTCACGGCCTCCACGTGCCCGGTACCGCCGGCCGACACCTGCTCGTAGTTGGGATCGGCCATCGCACCGCCGGTATAGCCCGAAACGGCCTCGATGACCCCGTCGATTTTCTCGAAATCGGATTCGGTGCACCAGAAGCAGCCGCCGGCAAAAACGGCGCTGCGGGTCGAACCGGGTTTGCCGTCCATTTGTGCGGTGGCTTTCGCGCCCGTGCTTCCGATCTGATAGAATCCCAATAGAACCGCCACCAGGCCAAAGAGCGTGATATATAGCTTTTTCACGAGACACCTCCAATATTTGCTTGCAGGGGGTTACCCTGATCGTCGGAAACCATCATCGCTGACCAACCGGATGATCCAGGTATGGTGATCCGATGGTGGCGGCATGTCACGACTTGATGGGAACGGACGAAATACAAACCCCGTCAAATTTTCTGGGGGTTGCAGGCGGCGCCGCATTGCACGAAGGATTCATTTCTTTCCCATTGCACCGTCACGTGGTCGATGCCGAAATTTTCAAAGAGATCGCGGCGGACTGTTGCGATCAACTGGTCGTCACCGGCCGGGTCGGGCTTGACGAGATGGGCGGTCAGGGCGGTTTCGGTCGTGCTGATGGCCCAAATGTGCAGGTCGTGAACGGCCGCGATGCCTGACAAAGCCGCCAGGTAGTCGTTGACCGCCTGGCTGTCGATTCCGGCCGGAACGGCCTGCAGCGCCAGGTTCATCGATTCTTTCAGCAAGCCCCAGGTGCTCACCAGGATGATGGCCACGATGATGAGGCTGACCAGCGGATCGATCCACAGCCAGCCGCTGGTCATGATGCCGATGCCCGCCAGGACCACCCCGACGGACACTCCCGCGTCGGCGGCCATGTGCAGAAAAGCACCGCGGATGTTCAGGTCTTTATCGCGGCCGGACAGAAACAACAGCGCGGTCGCCGTGTTGACGGCCACGCCGACGGCGGCCACGAAAATGATCGTCTCTCCGGCCGACGGGGCCGGGTTTTTGAACCGCTGGACCGATTCCAGCGCGATGCCGCCGACCGCCACCAGTAAGATGACGGCATTGACCAGCGCCGCCAGAATCGTCGTGCTTCGCCAGCCATATGTCCGCCTGGCGGTCGGTTGAAGACGGCTCAGCAGGCTCGCGCCCCAGGCGAGCAGCAGGCCGGCGACATCGCTCAGGTTGTGTCCGGCGTCGGCCAGCAAGGCGAGCGAGTCGGCCGTGAGTCCGAAAATAACCTCCGCGATCACGAAGCCGAAATTCAGTGCGACCCCTATGGCAAAGGCCTTGTTGTAATTCATCGGCCCGTGATTGTGGTTGTGGTTAGGGCCGCTGCGGTTGTTCATCGCCGTCCTATACCCCCGCATCATGACATGAGCAGGGTTTACCGCGCGCCTTGTCGAAGGCTTCCCTTCCCTCCCTGAAGGCAAAGACGGCAATCGCGATCGCCCCCAGCGAATCGAGGCCGCCGATTCCGGTGGCGGCATAGCCGGCACTGGCCGCCAGGAGCACGAAAGACAGGTACAGGCAGGCTTTGGTGCAGTTGGCATCGGCGATGATGGCATCCGAATGAAGCTGCCGGCCGACCCGCATCTTGAAGCGGATCAGGAACCCCATCGTGATAATCGACACGAGGGAAATGACGATCCCCCAGAAGGTGGTTTCAGGACGGTGGCCGCGAACGAGGTTGACGGCCGCCGTCGAGACGAGCCCCAAGGTGAGCAGGTAAAAGCCGCCGCCGGTGATCCGCAGCGCCCTACGTTCGAAGGGATCGACATTGCCCGACACATCGCGCGTCATTCGGTGGACCATGTGCCAGATGCCGATGCCCGATATGACCTCGACAAAGGAGTCGATCCCGAAACCGAGCAGCGACAGGGTTTCGTCCTCGAGGCCGAGAAAAACGGACACGAGCCCTTCGATCAGGTTGTAAAAAACGGTGATCTGGGACAACAGGATGGCCGTTTTGAACAATCCGTCCCTCCGGCCGTCTGCTGTCTGTGATATCATTTCGGTTTCCTGCAACCTGTCGTCCAACTTTTTTTGCGTAACCTGAACCCGATTCACCGCTTAAGCCCGAATCACCAAAATGGAACGAGACATTCATTCGATACTGCCGGCAATCCCGAGCATCGCAGCCAAACTTTTCTCCACATCCTCATCGGTTGTCGCCCATGATGAAACACTGATCCGCATCGCCTCATGTCCCTGCCATACCGTGCCGCCGCAGTAACAGGTGCCGTCTTGCTGGATGTCGGCGATGACCCTTTTCGTCTTTTCCGCTCCGCCGAAAGAGACCAGGACCTGGTTCAAAACAACATCGTTCAATACGCGATACCCGGACGAACGGAATCCGTCTGCAAAATGCCGCGCATGTCGGCAGCATCGCTCTATCATATCGGCAACACCTCTGCGCCCCAGATGCCGCAATGCGGCCCACACCTCTATACCGCGCGCTCTGCGGGATAGCTCTGGCGTAAAGTCAGACGGATTCCTGTGAGGGGCCGATGTCGGCAGATACTCCGCGGTGATGGCCATTGCCGCCTTGAGCGGGTGCGGATCGCGCACGAGAGCGATGCCGCTGTCATAGGGCACATTGAGCCATTTATGCCCATCGGTAGCCCAGGAATCGGCTTTTTCGATGCCGTCCGTAAGATGACGAAGCTGCGGCGATGCCGCGGCCCAAAGGCCGAATGCACCGTCGACATGCACCCACGCTCCCTCACGGTGAGCAATATCGCAGATTTCGCCGATCGGATCAAATGAGCCGGTGTTGACGTTGCCGGCCTGGGTACAGATGATCGTCGGCCCCGAGATCGGGAGAAGTGCGTCGGTTCGCATCCGCCCCTGACTATCGACCGCGACCTTGACGACCCGGCTGCGCCCGAGTCCAAGCATTCCCAGTGACTTGAAGAGCGTGGGATGACTTTCTTCACTGACCATCACGGTAACGGGCGGGGCACCGAACAACCCATCGGCCTCGACATTCCAGTTCGCGTTCTCGAGAACCGCGTGACGGGCCGCGGCCAGTGCGGTGAAGTTGGCCACCGTAGCGCCGGTAACGAAAGCGCCGCCGGTTTCACGGGGCAATTCAAAAAGGTCGACCAGCCATCCGAGCGCAACCTCTTCCAGGACAGCGGTCGCAGGTGTCACCTGATACAGTGCGCTGTTTTGATCCCAGGCGGCTGCCAGCCAGTTAGCGGCCAGAGACACGGGCAGGGCACCACCGATAACAAAGCCGAAGAAGCGCGGACCGGCCATGGCCATCGTTGCGGGTGATCCATGGTCGTTTAACATTTTGAGCACCGCTTCAGGCACGGCCGTCGTTTCCGGCAGGGATTCGCGGAACAGGGATAGATTATCGACAGCCTCTGCGGCCGGAGTAACCTTTCGCCGGTTGACCTTTTCCAGATATTGAATTGCCGCCTCGGCTGCGGATTCCAGCAAATTTCTCATCTTTTCCGTCTCCTGCTCGAAAATAACCGGGGTGGGGACACCTCAAATCGCTTTCATCCCTCAACCATGATACGACACTCAACGGTGCTAAGCCCAATTGCCAGGCATTTACATAAAGATTGCCTGGCAGACGAGACCGTTAAAAGATGGCACGGCCCTGCCGCAGGAAGTGTAGAGAGCGCGATCGGCCGGGCCGGTCCGTAAGATGCCGTTTAGGTTTAGACACTAGGGTAACACCGCCTCACCGCATTTCAAGGGCACAGGGATCTAATCCGCGAGCAGGGCGTCGATCTTGGCCTCGATCTGCGCGTCGGTGCTGTGCTTGAGGGTGATGGCGCGGGCGGGACACTCGACCACGCAGATGCCGCAGCCGCGGCACTTGGCGGAGGGGATTTCAGAGACGCCGTCGGAATTGATAAAGGGCGCCGCGAAAGGGCACGACCGCACGCAGGCCAGACAGGCGGCACACCGGTCGGGGTCGACCTCGGCCACCGTGGCGGGCGTGGTAATCTCCTGCTTGCAGAGGATTTTGGCGGCTTGCTGGGCCGCTCCTTTGGCCATGGCCAAAGCTTCGGGAATGAAACGGGGGCTGTGGGCGAGACCGGCCAAAAACACGCCGGGCGAGGCGAACTCCAGGGGTTGCAGCTTGACGTGTGCCTCCAGGAAAAAGCCCTCCTTGCCGCGCGGCAGCTTCAAAACCGAGGCGATCTGGTCGGCACCGGCGTGAGGGCGCATCCCGGCGCTGAGCGCCACCACGTCGGGTTCCACCCGAAAATCCTGGTGCGAACTACGGTCGGTGAAGTCCACGACCAGCTTTCCGGCGGCGTCGGTGTAAACCCGGGGCTGATCCTGGGGAATGGTGCGAAAAAACATCACGCCCAGCCGGCGGGCTTTTAGATAATAGAGTTCCTTGAATCCGAACGTGCGCAAGTCGCGATAAAGGATCACGACCTGGGCATCGGGGTTGATCTCCTTGATCGCAATGCTGTTTTTGACCGCGGCGCTGCAGCAGACGCGGCTGCAGAATCCAAATTCCTCGTTGCGGGAACCGACGCACTGGATCATGACCACCCGGTTCAGGCCGCGGGCCCAGGCGGGCGCCTCCTTGAGCCGGCGGGACAGATCGACTTGCGACAGCACGCGGTCATCCCGGGCATACAGGTATTCCCGTGGTTCGTAGGCGCGGCCGCCGGTGGCCACGATAACGGCCCCATAGGTGATCTCGTGCACGCCGTTTCTGGTTTCGAGACTCCCGCGAAAATTCCCCAGATGACCCTGGTGGTCGGTCAGGCGGCTTTCCATAAAAACCGATATCAGCGGGTGGCGCCGGACCCTTTCTCCGAGCGTGCGCACCAGCTTCGACGGCGAGTCCCCCTCCAAGGTCTCGGTGAGATGCCTCGCGAACCCGCCCAGCTGAGAGTCTTTTTCCACCAGGTAGACCGCAAATCCCTGGTCCGCCAGGGTGAGCGCGGCCGTCATCCCGGCCGGACCGCCCCCGATGACCAGCGCGCGGGGATCCACCCGAAAGCTCTGATCGGTCAGCGGCTCGAGGTGCATGGCCCGTGAGACACCGGCGCGGATCAGTTGGAAAGATTTTTCGGTGGCTTGCTGCGGCTGGCGGCTGTGGACCCACGAGCACTGGTTGCGGATGTTGACCATCTCGAAGAGATAAGGGTTCAGGCCGGCCGCTCGGAGGGTTTCCCGAAAGAGCGGTTCGTGAGTCTTGGGCGAGCAGGCGGCCACGACCACGCGATTCAGGTCGTGTTGCTGCATCAGCTCGATCAGCGCCGGCTGGGTTTCGGCCGAACAGGTGAACATGAAGTCGGTGGCCAGCACCACATTCGGCAGTTGCCCGACCTGCTGCATCAGCTGCGGGATGTCGACCACCCCCGCAATATTCGACCCGCAATGGCAGACGAAGACCCCGATCCGGGCCGGTCCCGCGCCGGCCCGCTCCGGTGTGGACTCGGCGGCGGATGTGGCCGTGTACCGGCCGGCTTGAAGGACCACCGCCGCTTCGGCCGCCGCGGCGCCGGCCTGGATGACCGTTTCGGGGATGTCCTTCGGGGTTTCGATACCGCCGCAGACGAACACCCCGGCCCGCGAGGTCAATACCGGCTCGTCGAAGCCGGCGCTCAGAAAACCGAAGGGATTGGCCGTCAATTCCAGCTGCTTGATCAGGTCGCTCGATGTGCGCGAGGGCTTGAAACCGCTCGACAGCACCACCAGATCATATTCCTCTTCCACCTTGCAGTTGCGGTGGTGATCGAAGGTTTCGATGATCAGGTTCTCGTTTTCCGGGTTCAGGTAGACCTGCGATATCATCGAGCGCTGGTAGCGCACACCGTGCACATGGCGCGCGCGCTCGATGTACTCGTCGAAGCCCTTGCCGTGGGCGCGGATGTCCATGAAGTAGATGACAGTTTGCGCCTGCGGGTCGTGGCTGCGCGTCAGCACGGCCTGTTTGGCGGCGTGCATGCAGCAGACCGACGAACAGAACGGCCGGTTGCGGGACGCATCGCGCGAGAGCACGCACTGGATCCAGGCCACCGTCTTCGGCGTCCGGCCGTCCGATGGGCGCTTGAGGTGTCCGGCATAAGGACCGGTGGCCGAGAGCATGCGCTCGTATTGCAGCGACGTGACGACATTGCGATAGCGGCCGTAGCCGTATTCGCCTTCCCGCGCCGTGAGTGCCGGTTCGAAGCCGGTCGCCACGATGACGGCCCCGGCTTCGAGATCGAGAATTTCGGGCTTCTGGTCGAAATCGACGGCGGCGGTGGGGCAGATTTTTCGGCACAGCCCGCAGCGCTTGCGGTTCAGGTACAGGCAGTGTTCCGGATCCAGGGCGTATTTGAGGGGAACGGCCTGGGGAAACGTCAGATACGCCGCCTTGCGAAAGGACAACGCCCCGTTGAACTCATCGGGCACTTTTTGGGGGCATTTCTGGGCGCACTGGCCGCAGGCGATGCACTTATCGGCATCGATGTAACGCGGCATTTTTTCAATGCGCGCCGCAAATCGTCCCGGTTCTCCCGCTAGGTTCAGCAGGCGGGCGGGGGCGATGATGTCGATGTTGGGATTTCCGGCCGCCTGGACCAGCTTGGGGGAAAACATGCACGTGGAGCAATCGTTGGTGGGAAAGGTCTTGTCCAGGCGGGCCATGGTGCCGCCCAGGGTCGGGGTTTGGTCGAGCAGGTAGACATAAAAGCCGGTGTCGGCCAGATCGAGCGCGCACTGGATGCCGCCGATGCCGCCGCCGATGACGATCACCCGCCCGACCGCACGGCCGGCGCCGGCTGTTTGTTCGTTAAAATCGTTCACCGCAGCAGGTCCTTTGCTCTGAGCAGCGGCACCGGATCGGCGATGTGCGCCCGGAACCAGTCGGCCGATCCGTTGTCGGCCTCGAAAGCCAGACGCAGGAGTTCGGTGAAGTAGAAAACCGGCAGGTGCGGGCGGCGAGGTGCCTTGTCGCGCTGGAAGAGATCCAGGTTGGCCTGGCACAGGGGGCAGGACACCACGACGGCTTCGGCGCCGGTGTCGCGCGCCTTTTCCAGCAACCGCGCGGTGAGCGATTCCTGGATGTCCCGGCGGCCGATGCCGATGCTGGCGCCGCAACAGGTGGTCTTGTAAGACCAGTCCAGCACCTCGGCTCCCGCGGCGGTCGCGAGACGATCGAGGGTCAGCGGGTTTTCGTAGTCGGTGAAGCCGGTCAGCCGCGGCGGGCGGACCATCTGACAGCCGTAGTAACAAACGACTTTCAGGCCTTTCAAGGGTTTGAGCACGCGTTTCTCGATGCGCGCAACCATGTCCGGTCGGGCCAGAAAGCGCGTCATGTCGTAAACCTCGATCTCGCCGCCGACCGGCCAGGGGATATCGTAGATCTTCTTGCGGATCATGGCCCTGGAGAAAAGCAGCCGGTTGAAACAGTTGGCACAGGGCGACACGATGTCGAGCCCCATCTTCTCGGCCGCCGCCAGGTTTCTGGCCGGCAGCAGCACGGCCATCGTTTCGTCCAGGCTGTGCGCCGCGGTCGCGCCGCAACACGACCAGTCGTCGATTTCCACCAGCGTGATGTCCAGCCGTTCGAACACCGCCGCGATGGAGCGGGCGTAGTCGTTCGCCATGCCTTCCAGGGAACAGCCCGGGTAAAATGCAAGCTTCTGCGCCATCAGTCCCCTCGCCTTTTGCGGTACAACGCCCGAATTTCATGAATGGCGGCACAGCGCTGCGGCAGCAGCTTCAACTTTCCCTTGCGCCAGAGCGTCCATCCCAATTCGAGTTCTGTCTTCAGCTGGCCCGTACGCAATTTTTCTCCGAGTATGCCGGGCTTGCGGTTCAGCGCCGCCATCAGCCAGGCCTCGTTGACGCGACCGAAACGCTGGAGTTCATCGAGGAAGGTCTGGTGAAACACCGCCAGCTGCCTTTCCTGCGGCGCAATGCCCGAGCGGGCCGACAGGCTGCGCAGGTGCAGGATGGTTTCGGCGACACCGACCTTGTTCGGGCAGTAGGTGGTGCACATTTCACAGGAGAGGCAGACCCAGACGGTGGCGGACCGCAGCAGTTCATCGCGCCAGCCCAGTTGAACGTAGCGGATCACCTGGTGGGGCTTGATATCCATGTAGGCGCTGACCGGACAGGCGTTGGTGCAGCGCTCGCACTGGTAGCAGGCGGCGACGTTGGCACCGGTCTCGGCTTCCATCCGGTTGAGAAAATGACTGCCCCGGTCTCCGATGAGCCGCCGTCTTCCGAACGAATCGGATGGACTTTCGGCCGGTTCGCGCTGGCTCTCAGCCTGTTTTTCAGTCAATGGAAAACCTCGTGAAAACCCTGGGCGGGATCGGGTAAGCGGCCAGGATCCATGAAAAATCCATATGGATCGAAAACGTGTTGTCCCCCCCGGAAAAACCGCGGCGGGGCACAAGCTACAAAACAGCTACATTGGAAGCTGCCACATTGTGTCAGACCCTGTCAAGGGGAATCCTGCCGGTATCCGCCCGGACCGGAGGTACGTGGACCGGCGGAGCCGAAACATCTGTTGACATCATTTCTCATTTTATTTTTAATGTCGCTCGATCAAAAAGATTCTATCGCTCGACACGGGTGCCGCGGATATGTTTATGGCGCAGAAAGGGAGCGTATGAAGCTGGAGTTTACATCCGAGCTGAGCGGCTGGCAGGTGTGGTTCAATTTCTGCCTGCGGACCGTCCTTGTGGTGATTCTGATTCTCATCAGCGGACGATCGCAAGCCGTGACCCTTGAAGCGTGCATTCACGAAGCCCTGCAACGCAACCCCGATGCCAATGCCGCCGCCAGCCGGGTGGACGCCGCACGGGCCATGATCGCGGAGGCCGGTTCGGCCTATTTCCCCCAGCTGTCGGTGACCGGCGGATACGCCTTGACGAACAACCCGACCCAGGCCTTCATGATGCAGCTCAATCAGCGTAAACTGGACATCATGGCTCCGGGCTTCGACCCCAACAATCCCGACCGAACCGATAACACGCGCCTGTCGGCCGAAGTCAAATACCGGGTCTACGATTTCGGGCAGCGGCGAATTCTCTCCGAAAGCGCCGCGCTCGGCGCGGATGCAGCCGCGCTGCAGCTGGCCGCTGTCCGCAACGAGTTGATCTATCAAGTCACCCACGGGTACTTTGTTGTACTGCAGGCGCAGGATTATGTCGATGTTCAGCAGGAAGCCGTTCGCAGCCTCGAGGAAAGCCTGAAGGTGGCCCAGGGAAAATACAAGGCCGGCACGGCCATCAAAACCGACGTCTTGAATCTGGAGGTCAACCTGGTGCAGGCCCGCGAGGACCTGATCCGTGCCCGCAACAGCGTGGATCTGGCCATCGTGGCCTTGAATACAGGCATCGGATACGATTTCGTCACCCGTGAAAACCTGCCGGCTCCCGCACAGAATGTTGCGGCTGCGCCAATCCTGGAGCAGGATCTGGATGCCATCGAAAATCGCCCGGAACTTCAGGCGGTTCGGAAAATGGCGCAGATAAAAAAAGGAGGCTACCTGCAGGCGAAGCGCCAGAAATTACCGGTCCTCAATGCTTACGGTTCCTATGATCTGGACTCCGGCAACCTGGAAACTTACGAGGGCTCCTACACGGTCGGGATCAGGGCCGAATGGGACATCTTCACCGGATTTCGCAATTCGGGCGCCACCCGCAAGGCCGAAGCCGAGTGGCAGGCGGCGCGGCGGGAAGAGGAACGGGTGCGCAACGCCATCAAACAGGACCTGCAAAACGCGCAAATTAAGGCCTCGGAATCGTGGCAGCGTCTCGAAACCATTCGGAAAAGCGTGGAAAGCGCCACCGAATCGCTGCGGATCACCCAGGTGCGCTATCGCGAAGGCGTTGCCGGGATCACTGACCTGCTGACAGCCCAGTTGGGCCTGACCACCATGCGCAGTCGCAGCGTTGCCGCCCTCTACGATCTCGCGGTCGCGGTGTCAAACCTCAAACGCGCCCGCGGCGAACTCTACACCCCTTACAGCGTCCCCTGACACGGCGAACATCAGTGCTTCGACCGTTCGACCAGTTTCGCCACCAGCTCGCAGATGCGCACTTCTTCCAGGACGCCCTGCCGATAAAGCGTGAAGACGGCGGTGTCGTTTTTAAGCGTATCCGGGATGGAAATCATGTCGCCCGGCGGCAGTGCGCCGGCGACCCAAACCGCCATGCCGCGCAGAGCCGCCCGGTCCGATGCCAGGTAAGGCGGCAGGAAAGGGATGGCATCCCGGCCAAAGCCGGGCCGGGCATGCGCCAGGCGACCGATGCCCCACAGCACCCCCGGCTGTAAATCCTCGTGTTCGAGATAGTTGCCGTCCGGATTTATATACGACAGCAAAATAGAGCCATATTGATCGGCAAGGGCCTGGTTGAGGGCCGTTGCCTCGCCCATCGATTCCGGTGACCCCCAGCCAATACCCCCGGACTCGTCGTTCAGGTTCCAGATGAACCGGCGCATGACGACGCGCGCCGATTCCATGTCAACGCCGGCCGCCCTGGCAATCACCGCTCCCATGGCACTCACGGCCCGCCACTTCATCGGCACGTCGAGACTGTACAGAAACGAGAAAAGCGGGTTGACGACCTGGCGGAAGGGATAGCTGCAGATCCGCTCGACCGACTGCCGCGGGTCCGGCAACTGCAGCAGCTCGTGGACGATCTTTTTAAGCTCGCGGTGGGACAGCTTTTCTTTGGAGACTTGCATCGATTGGCCCAACTCTCCTCAGTGCAGCACCTTTTAGTTTCATACGAGCGGCGCCACTGACCGCAAGCGGTCAGTCAGATCGATAAAGAAACTATAATGAAGTTTCATATAAGGCAGGTCCTGGCCCCGCGCCCGGCACCATCACGTCGTCACCGATGCCGCTCCCGGGCACCCTGGCTCAAAAAGTGATGATCGTGAAGCCCCGGTCGAGATAGCCGGCCATGCCCGGATGCCCGTTCATATCGTCAAGCAGGGCCAGGCCTTGGGATCCGGCCGCTGCGGCGGTTCCCATTTTCTGGGAGCAGGCCTTGCAGGCCCCTTCCACCAGGCCGGCGTTCTTGGCCTTCTCCCACAACCCGTGCAGCGGATTGTCGGTTGCGGCCAGGGACGGCAGGAGCTTGGTGGCGGCGCCTTCGACCACGATCCGGACCTCACGCCCCTTTGACTGCAAGTCCAGGGCGTTCAGCAGGACATGCACGAAACACATCGGGTCGCCGTTGAAAACAAACAGCGCGGCTTTTTCCATTGAATCCTCCTTTAACGCATTTTTAGTGTACAAGCACCTTATGCTGACTGCCGCTCCGGGGAACACCCTCGTGCGGGAGTGGCGGCAACGATCGGGTGATTACCTCTCTGCCCAGTAAATACAATCCGCCGGGCAGTTCTTGATCGCCTCTTCGACTTCGGGTTCCGGATAGGACGATAAATCAGCCACATCGATGTACCCCGCATCGGTCATCCGGAACACGGCCGGACAGACCTCGATGCAGACCTCGCATTTGATGCAGTCGCTTAATTCGACAACGGGTATTTTCATTGTAAAGGCTTTCGACACTTTGTAAACATCTCGGACAATAACCGATGGACCATACCCGCATCGCTTTCGATATTCAATTAAAATGATGTCTACAACATCACTGATGGTTTCGAGGGCGACAAGGTGTCAGACGAGGAAAGCTTTTTCAAGGGCAAGCGGATGAAGAACGGGTGGAAAAACTCATGCGTCCCGTGGACCTACGATCTGGATCCCCAACTGGTTTATGCCCCATAAAGAACCGCCGAAGGAGTAAAACAGAGGCAGGGCCGGCTGTTCCCTGCCTTTGTTTTGACGTTTTCCAAAAAGATCGTATTCGATCGAAGATGCCGCAATGACATCAATTTCAAGAAGCAATGGTCGCATACAAATCCGACCAGCCTGAAATCGACGCTTCGTCTATTTCAATGCCTAAACCACTGCCGGTCGGAATTGGGGCATGCCCCCCGCGTCCAAAAGAAATGTTTTCCGGCACCAGGTCATCTTCGAGAACATACCTGGAAAAGGACCCCTCGACATATCGATTCTCCGGGCAGATTGCTGCAAAATTGCGCCCGGCAAGTGACAAGATAGCCGTCTCGCCGACATGGGCACCGAGGACAATGGTCATGTTTTTTGAATACGCCCGCTGGAATATGTCAAAAGCCCTGCGGAAACCGCCACAGCTCGACAACCTGATGTTGAGCCCGTGACAGATATCATTTTCTATCAGGTAAAAGGGCCCCGCGGAAGTGTACATGGACTCATCGGCGATAATGGGTATATCGCTGTTGCGGGACACTTCTTTCAGCCCCTGAAGGTCATTCTTGCAAACGGGTTGCTCGACAGCGGAAAGTGTGATGGGTTTCGCTTTTTTGATAAATCTTATTGAATCCTCTACACTTAAAGCAGCGTTTGCGTCGACGCGAATGTCGATCGCAGGGCCCAATTCTCGCCGTATGAGCTTTAACTGATCCAGACCATCATCCGGATCAACGATTTTGACCTTGATCGATCTCAACGCCAACTTCTTAATCAGCTGCAGAAATCGCAGCAATTCGGATTCATTTTTGAAATAAGGAACCACGCCCGAATACCACAGCGCGTCAGACAGTTTATTGGGCGTAAAAAGCCGCCAGAGGGGTACCCGCTGCTCACGCGACCACAAGTCCAACACGGCCGTTTCCAGGGCACAAGAAGCAGCCGGATTGTTAGTTGTACCCATGGATTCGTCGATCGCGGACAGGGATGCGGTCACATCGCCGAAGGATTCGAATTGTCGACCCAGAAATTCGTGTGATAACGTTTCGGCAGCCTCGAGGCATCCATCCAAATTCTCACCGGTGACATAATCGCGCGGCGTTCCCTCTCCAAATCCTTTGTTGCCTTTGCCGTCTTGCACGACGATAATGATGTTTTCGGTTGTGGTTCTTGTGAAGAGACCGTGTTTGACAACCCGGCAGAAGGGTATGTTCAAATTGTACAAACTTATTTTCTCAATTCGCATAGGACTCGCTGAACGCTAAATACTTGGCATATTCGGTTTCGAAACTGGGCCATTGATACCACTGGTCGGGGTGGCGGTATATGTATTGCTCGAGGATATTCCAGGACGCTTCCGAGAGCGAGACATTGTGATCCTTTCCGTCGAATGGATGAATCGACAGGGCATATCCGTCTTTGACGCGTTGCATCAACCCCAGGCAGGAGGGCGCTTTGGCTCTTCTAACAAGAATGTCCAGGGTTCGGTCCCGTGGAGCAGGTTGACCGAATATGCGCATTGTTTCCGTTTTACAGGGCCGCCAATTTTTAATTTCATCGCACAAGGTTATCAGGATTCTGCCGTTCCTGATTGCTGTAATGGCCTTAAAGATAACATTTTGACTGTCCGCGTCGATAAGCTCCAGGTCAACCAGACCCGCTTTGTAAGTGAGAATTTCTCTGAGCTTATCGGTCTTGAATCTCACGATCATTGTCGGTCGATACTTCTTCACTGCGAGAAAGAGGGGTAAATACTCAACCGCTCCGAAATGCGCGGAAATGAGAATGCCGCCTCTGTTTGCTGCTTTTATTCGATCGAGCCATTCTATATTGGAAATCGAAATATTGTCCTGCAAATATTTCATCATGGCCGGCAGGGGCCTGTAGGCATTGATCATTTTTTCAGAATAATGCTCAAATATCCCAAAATACGTTTTGCAAAGAATGAGTTTGAACTTTAAGCGGCTCAACCGCTGACCCAAAATCAACCTGAAAGCCCCGGACAACCGCTTGCGCTCTTTGTTTCTAAAGCTGAAATAATACAGGCCCATAAGAGAGAGATAGCGCCGGTAAAGCGAAAATGGCAGGAACTTTGCGAGGAAAATATTGGGTTCGGCTTGAAGAAATCTGCTTAAGTCCTTGCTTCCGGAAGAGAGGCTACCTGCCATTAACCGTTCCCCTTATACCCTTAAAGTAATCATCATTGCGAATATTTTTCGTTCAAGATATTTAGATTCCACCCGATATAAATAAGAACCCTGTCAGAATGACGCCTATCGTCTAAAAGCGACAAGGCCCGTTTTAGAAAACCGGACATAATGGTTATAATGGGATGTTATGGATTGTTTATGGGGATCCTCTTGATTGGCATACTTGCCCTCTGTTTATTTCGGTGGCTGGTATATGGAAACATGGAAATTACCCCCCTGAAATATTGTGTGCTGAAATCGATGGCAGCCCACTCAAAGGCCGTCGACGGCGAATTGACCAAGCTGCTGAACAAGAAAAGAGACTATAAAATACTTAACAAGGAATTTAACAGGCTCGAAAAAATTTTTGTGGGAAAACTCAACACATATTTGTTTGAGTTCCGAAACTCGGAGATACAGGCTGTAAGAGAAGAAATTTTGAAAACAGAAAAATTGGAATTGTGACGAGATTCGATCGGTAATAAACGCAACTGTCAAGATGAACCCTGAATATCTAATCGTACGGTGCGCTGCAGGAACCATCATAAAGGGTGGTTTTTAGGATTCCTCATTCCCTGATTACAATTTATAATATATTTTCGACTTAATTGAAAGTAAAATATTGATTTGATTGCAACGGCCTATGGTAATGCCCAAAGAAATATGTTGCATTAACTTTAAGGGCTTGTTCGCTTATCTGGATAAAAATTACTCTGAAAACGACATTAGAATTGTGCTCGATGGGCTTGTCGACAACCCTGATT
>JBAPWQ010000046.1:0-15087 GCA_049283795.1 Desulfobacterales bacterium
GTGTAGCCGTCTCTATCATTGTCGATATTTTCCGGGCAGGTTAAATCTACACCACTGCAATCCTGATCGATACCGTCACCGCAGATCTCCGTGGCACCCGGATGAATACTCGATTTCGTGTCGTCACAGTCACCCTGATTCTCGGTGAAGCCGTCTCTATCATTGTCGATATTTTCCGGGCAGGTTAAATCGGCGCCATTGCAGTCCTGGTCGATGCCGTCACCGCAGATCTCCATGGCACCCGGATGAATACTCGATTTCGTGTCGTCACAGTCACCCTGGTTCTCGGTGTAGCTGTCACCATCATTATCGATATCTTTCGGATCGACTGGTGCCGCCGGAACGGTATAGCTGATTTCCTGCGAGTAACCGCTCTGCCCGTTTTCGCTGTAGGCGACGGCGGCAAAGTAGTATTTTTTCCCCTCTTCCAAACCGGTGAATTTACAGGTGGTGGCCGGGCGGGCACCGGGATCGGTGCTGGTGATGTCATGGTTGACCGTGTATGTGCCGCTCGACTCGCCACAATAGATGCGATATCCGATAAGATCGGGTTCGCTGTTGGGGTCCCAGGCAACGGTGAGATCGGCCGCATACCCTGTTGCGGCCGTCAAGCTGAAGAATAAAGCAATCGCGAATAAAGAAAGAACCCGAGTGGCCTGACGCCAGTTGACGGCTTGGTTCCGATATGTCATTCAAAAACCTCCATGCTCCGTGACCGCGGTTAAAATGCACTACTTTTGCCTGATCCCCCGCGGTGTTATATTGCAGTGCAGAATCTCGGCAAGTAACCTGACTTCCCCTCCATCCAACAGGCTTGACATGTGGTTGCAATGTCGCGCCAAATCGGATAGACGTCGACGTGCTTTCAGCAAATAGAATGCCAATAGTGAAATTTTTCTCCGCCAATGGGGAAGAGAATGAGGGCGGACAAGATATTTTGACTTGAATTCCAATGCTTACAGCGGGAACCCGCGCAAGGTTTGCAGCGGCGCTGGATGCGGATCTATCGGATTGAACTGCTCAAAAGACTTCTGTCCGTCCGGAGCCGAATAACGGGAAGGCGATTGCTGGAAATTCAAATTTCAAAAACGGTCTTCATGCGGTTCGACGGCTTTTTCTGAAGTGATTTTTCTACAGGCAGCCGCCCGAAAATTGCGGGCGTGCAACAATCGCTCTTATTACAGTATCTTGAGGTGTATGAATTTTCCTCTTGCCGGCTGAATCGATCGTTTCAGTGCCGCTTTTTCGGCGGAGGCGTCTCGCGCTGCATTGTGAATCATCTCTTTAGGGACATGACTGTGGCTAAAGAGGGCCGCACCTTGCAATGGCGCAGAAGCTTCGGGCGACATCGGCATCGATTGCGGTAGCAGCATGGGGTCTGTGGGGCGTTAATCGCCCTGCTATCGGGAGTGACGACTTGAGCAAGAACCTGAAACGCACCGAGTTTTTCAACGGCGCCCGCGATACGCTGCCGCTGGTGATCGGCGCCGTTCCCTTCGGCATCATCTTCGGCACTCTCGCCGGTGGCGCCGGATTGCCGGCCGCCGGTGCCCTGGGAATGTCGCTTTTCGTGTTTGCCGGCGCGTCCCAATTTATCGCCGTGGGCCTGATGGGGGCCGGCACGGCCTGGCCCCTGATCGTACTGACCACCTTGGTGGTCAATTTCCGGCATCTGCTCTACACGGCGGCCTTGCTGCCGCATCTCAAACGCCTGCCGCCGGTGTGGCAGGCCGTGCTGGCCTTCGGGCTGACCGACGAAACCTTTGCCGTAGCCGTCGGCCGCTACGGCCGGTCGGATGCCTCTGCCTGTAAGCACTGGTATCAGCTGGGCTCGATGATTTTTATGTACGCGAACTGGAACCTGTGTACGCTGCTCGGCCTGGCGGCCGGGCGCCTGCTGGCGGATATCGGACGCTGGGGACTCGATTTCGCCATGGTGGCGGCTTTTATCGGCATGGTGATCCCCTATTTGATTAATCGGTCCACCTATGTCGCCGTGCTGGTTTCGGGCGCGGCCGCCGTGCTCTTTAACGGGCTGCCCCACAAACTCGGCCTCATGATTGCCGCCATCAGCGGAATTCTCGCCGGCATTCTCGTCGATGCCCTGGCATCATCGCGGTCCGGCGCCGGAAAAGAGGAAAGGCCGTAAATGGACATATTTTTCCTGGTGGCGGGCATGGCCCTGGTTACCTTTCTCATCCGCTACGGCTTGCTGCCGCTGTCGGGCCGCTTCACCCTTTCCAAAGGCATGACGCGGGCATTAGGGTACGTACCCCCGACGGTGTTGACAGCCATCATCGTGCCGGCGGCCCTGCTGCCCGACGGGCACACGCTGCAGTTTTCCCCCTCCAACCCCTACCTGGTCGGCGCCGTGCTGACAGCCGTCATCGGCCGGCTCAGCGGGAACCTGCTGATCACCATCCTGGGCGGCATGGCGGCCTTTGTCCTGTGGCAGTGGGTGTTGCAGTGGGGCTGGATTTAGTCAGGTCAAATCGTGAGGGGTGCGAGGAGTCAAAAAAGCTTGCGCTTGACGAAGACCAGCGCCCCGGCGACGGCCATGACCAGCGAAAAGCCGAGCACGATCAAAAATGCATGCGGGGACTGCTGAAACGGCAGGGGAAGATTCATCCCGTAAATGCTGACCACCAGGGTGGGCAGCATCAGGATGATGGTGATGGACGTCAAAAACTTCATCACCACGTTGAGGTTGTTGGAGATAATCGAGGCGAAGGCATCCATCATGCCGGAAAGGATGTTGCTGTAGATGTTGGCCACGGCGATCGCCTGCCGGGTCTCGATCACGACGTCGTCGTAGAGTTCCAGATTCTCCTCGTTTTCCCTGAATATTTTCGCCCCTCTCAACCGTTCGAGCATCAGCTCGTTCGACCGCAGGGAGGTGGTGAAGTACACCAGGCTTTTTTCGTGATCCAGCAGCTTTATGACATCCTGGTTCCGCATCGATTTCTGCAGTTCTTTTTCGAGCAGGTTGGTTCTGACATTTATCTTCTTCAGGGCCTTGATGAACGCAAGTGCCGATGCGAGCAGAATGTTCAGGACCAGGCGCCCGGTGCCGCCCGTCATTATTTTTTTGGCCTTGCCGTTGATGAGATCCGGTATAATTTCCGAGTTTCTGGCGCAAACGGTGACAAACAGGTCATGATGAATGATGATGCCGAGCGGCAGGGTGGCGAAAGGAACATCGTTGCGGCCATCGTTTATGCCCGGGATCCTGACGATGATCAGGGTGTATTCGCCATCGATCTCGACCCGCGCCCGCTCATCGACATCCAGCGGGTCGGTGAAAAATTCCGGCGGCGCGTCGATAATCCGTCTGACCGCTTCCAATTCGGTGGCATCCGGTGCGACCAGGTTGACCCAGCAGCCTTTTTCGATTTTCTCCACCGGATGAGGACCGGTCGGTGTCTGTTCATAGATATCGAGCATTGTCCTTACCCGCTGTGATACAGGCGTTAGGATAAAGATTTCGGCAAGGCCAGAGCAGAGGGCGGCAGATGTATGGTGATACGCCAACGACCGCTACCAGCAGCCAAAAGCGTTATCTTAAAGCCTCGTTGCGACATTCTCGTATGCACCCAACCTTGCCTCTCCCGGCTTCACCTTCTGATTTTTGCCAGTAACAATCTTCCGCCAAATAGATGAAAAAGTCAATCGAATGCCCGTCGACGGGAAATGCAGCGGTCGGCACCGTTGTAATTGGACACTTAGAAGTGTATAAAAAAAATCGCAGACGGACTCTTTCCATCGGCAAAAAATTTGGGCAAGGCCAGCGGGTGGCGGCTGGATAGTCATACGCCAACGATCGATGCCGGCCGCCGAACACTTTATCTAAAGCCAATAAAAATGCCCGGCGACCCGGTGGGTGCCGCGGTACTTGTCCTTATCGTCCGGGCCGGGCAGTTGGTGGACATCAAAGATTTAGCGGGAATCAAATGAAAGACCCATACGAACTTCTGCCTTTTGTGTCGTCCTCGGCCTTTTTTGAACTGCTCCTAAGTACGGCAGCGTTTCTGATCCTGCTAATTTACCACGTGCATCTGATCTACAAGGTCGGCCACGACCCACTGGCCACCGCCGTCGGCATCACCAACCACGTGCGCCGCAAATGGGTGCAGAGCGTGATGAAGGTGCAAGGGGACATCGTGGCGATCCAGACCCTGCGCAACCAGGTAATGGCGGCCAACTTTCTGGCCTCCACCGCCATTCTGATCGCCCTGGGCTTGATGGGAGGTGCCTTCCGGCCGGAGTTCTACAACTCGATTTCACATGCCCTGAACCTGGCCGGTGCCCGCAGCGAGACCTTGTGGATGTTCAAGCTCATGTTGCTGGTGGTGCTGTTCTTTTTCGCTTTCTTCAACTTCACCCTGGCCATCCGCTATTACAATCACGCCGGTTTCATGATCGAAATCACGGATGTCAACGATCCGAACGTCACCCCGGAGTCCGTCACCGAGGTTCTCAACCACGGGGCGCTGCACTACACCATGGGCATGCGCGGCTTTTACCTGGCCGTTCCCTCGGCGCTCTGGCTGTTCGGGCCGGTGTGGCTGCTGTGCGGCAGCCTGGTGTTGATCTGGGTCCTTTACCGGCTGGACCGCACCGCCTGAACCGGGCGCTGAACCCGCGTCGAACGCCCGCATTTTTAGAGCGTGTCGGAACCATGGAAGAGTGCAGGCCCGATCCTCACCTCCCCGAACTTCTTCCGAATTAGACGGTCACCGGCCGAAATGGATGCTCAGGAGCAGCTCCAGCAGGACAACCGTACCGAAAAGAGTGCTTAGCAGGTCCCGCGTGTGGACATAGAGCCAGAGGGCCAGAAGCACCCGCATGGTCGGCAGGAGTCCGAGCAGAAGGATTCCCGCGCTCGCAAGCGCCAGACCGGTCGACGACGCCGGCTTAAAAAAGACGAGGCGCTGCAGTGCGACCACGGGAAATCCCGGTAACGCAAACGAGTCGCCGCTGACAAGAATGTCGATCAACCCGAAGCCCATCAGACCCAAACCGGCAAGCGAGACCACCAGGGACACTTTCTGCAATCTGCCTTCCAGTCTCTTCGCCGGCGCTTCTTCAGGCGTTTCGAATTTTGCGGTCATCCCCGCGCTCCCTCCGTCAATGACTTAAACTGGTCACCAGCATGTAAGCGCCCAGCAGGATCAACAGACCTACCAGGGCCTCCCGAACCCACGCGGCTCGCATCCGCCCTAAGGCGTACACCGCCAGGACGGCGCCCAGGAAAACGCCCACGGTCGTCGGGACGACGACCATGGGGTATATATCGCCTCTGCCGTAGTAAACGAAGACGCTGGCAGCGGCCGTGATGCCGACCATGAAGTTACTGGTGGCCGTGGCCACACCCAGGGGAATATCCATGAGGGCATACATGATCGGTACTTTGATGAATCCGCCGCCCACTCCCAGCAGGCCCGAGACCATCCCCGCCAGTCCGGCCGCAAGAAGACCGACCGTCCAGTTCCGCGGACGATAGTCCTGGGGAAACAAGGGCTCCAGGGCCGCGCCGGGCTGGCGCCGCCGGCCCTTGTAAAACGTGTAAAGGGCGCTGGCGAAGGCGACGGATGCGAACAGCACGTGCAGCACCCGGCTGTTAAACGCTCCCGCCAGCAGACCGCCGCCGAGAGCCCCGGCGGCGGTGGCCATTTCGAGACGCAGGGCCAGACTTACGTCTCCCCCCCGGCCGCGCGGTGCAAACGCCGCTACGCCGGCGGACGTTGCGATCACCCCGACCAGACTGGTGCCGACGGCGATTCGAATGGGCAGGTGAAAAACGAGCGTCAGGAGGGGAACCAGGAAAATGCCGCCTCCGAGGCCCAAGAGAGCCCCCAGCACCCCGGCCAGCAGACCGATACCGAACAGGAGCAAGGCCGTCATCACCATCGATCTCCCTACCCCAGCGCCAGAAACCGGTACCAGTCAGCCAGGTCCAGCTCGAGATCTTTTTTACGGGCCTTCAAAGCGGCGTAAAGCTCGGCGTTCAGAATCGCCAGACCGATCAGGTTGGCTATGGATTTAAGGAAGGCAACGGCTACAGGCCCGAAATGACGCGGGCGCGTCGAGTAGACGTGGATGACGCCGATATTTTTGTTTTTTTGAATCAGCGGCACCGCCAGAACCGACAAAATGCCCTCTTCGGCCGCTTCCCGAGGATACTCGAAGCCCGGCTCGCGCTGAATATCGTGCAGCACGACGGCTTCGCCCTTCAACACGCGCTCGTCGACAGCGCTTTTTTTCAGGTGCACTTCGCCTTTCAGGCAATAGCTCCGGCTGAGACCATAAGAAGCCACCAGGCGCAGGAAGTTTCCTTCGGGTTCCAGCAGGCGAATAGTGCCTGCCTTCAGCCACATCTCCTCCACCGCCGCCTCCAGCACCCGCTGCAGCATGGGTTCCAGGTCCTGTGATGAACTCACGGCCTCGGCCACGCGGTAGAGGCTGCGTCGCAGGCGCACCTTCTCCAGCGCCAGGGCACCCATGTCCGTCACCGCCTGCAGCATCACCATCTCTTCGGGTTGAAGCGTCCCGGCCGCCTCCCCGTATAGGTGAAGAATACCGATCACGTGGTCCCGCACGGTCATCGGAACGGCCAAAAGGCCCTTCAAGCCTTCGGCCGCCGCCGCCGGAAAAACAAATTCCGGCTCGCGCTCGATCGCCGCCACACGCACCATCTCCCCGCTCAACACCCTGCGGTTGATCAGGCTCGCGGATGATCCCCGCGCCACCTTTTCCAGGTAATCTTCGCCGAGGCGCCGGGAACCGGCCACCAACAGTTGATCTTTTTCGGGGCCCAGCAAAAGTGCCAGCGCTTTAGGGATGGACAGGGCCGTGGCGATCTGTTCGAGCAGCAACGCGATGATCTCCTCCTCCTGCAGAACGCTGCTCAACGCATGCGCCGTTTTTTGCAGGGTCACCAGGTATCCTTCCGCTCGGCATGTCGCCATGTCGTCTCCTCCTAAGTACCATTGCGCGCAGACCCGGCATAGTCAGCCCGGACCCTGACAGCAGAAGAAAATAAAGAAAGCCCCCGCTGAAATCCTGCCGGCCGCGTTTTTTAATTCGTTGCTATGGTCAATTTAAAGCCGCTTGAGCGATGAGGCCATGCGCTTTTATCTGATTTTTTTGTGGGACAGGGTCGAATCCTCGTGTCAGGGTTCCACCTACGCCGATGGCGACAGGCCCGCACCTGAAACGAGGGGGGAATTTGAGGGATTTAGCAGGCTTTCGATGTATTGCACGCGGAACCGGTTCAGGTCCGTGGCGCAGATATACCCCTCCGGAGACCAGGTGGGTGATGCCATGCGGATTCGTTCCACGATGGCGTTTCTGACCAGCGCGGCCGGTATCATCTGTGATTTGGACTTGGTCTTGCCGCAGGTCCGGCAGGTCAGGCTCGGTTGCGGAGAGGTTCTCATCGATTTTCTCTAAATATGGCGCTATTTGGAAAATGTCATGATATATTCCGCCAGCGCCTGACGCTCCGCATCGGAGAGTTGCTTGGTTTTTTCGATGTAACGCTTCATCATTCCCGCCTGACCGGGTTTGACGATCGCCTCGGCTTCTCCGTTCAGATACTGCCGCAGCTGGTCCTGCTTGCCCCGATACAACCCGGCGATCTCCATGAGCGAGGGGTTCACCTTGGAGGAGCTTTCGGGTCGATGGCAGGCGGTACACCCCTGGGATTTAAAAAGCGCTTCGCCCGAATCGGCCGCCAGTGCCGGCACCGTTAAAAAAAAGAGAACCATTGTCATCGCGCCGAGCTTTTTCATTTCACGATCTCCTTATTTGCGTTCCTCGTAAACGTCCCGCATCCGGTCCTGTAAAAAAACGTGGTCGAATTCATTCTTTCTGACCGACGCGTACCATTGGGCAGCCGTTTCGCGGCAACGAGCACAGGCCTTGCGGGGGACGTGAACCGCCAGGATGTGCTGGCCGCGGCTGGAGGTGGAATCGATGCGCAGGGCGCCGGCACAGTCGGCACAAACGCGCACGGTTTCCTTCTGGGACTCCTGAATCATGTCTGTGTCGTAAAAGATGTGACGGTTGCGGTGATCGAGCGTTTTCTCGTTCAGGACCCACACCCGCCGCTGCTCGCGTTTGCTCCACTGGTCCCGCACCACCTCGCAGACCGAGGCCACGTGACGCGTCACCTCCGGTGACTGGCGGATCCGCTGTGGATCGTAGTCCGGCTCTTTGACCTTGGCGTAATCGATGCCGGCCATCGCCAGGATGATGCCGACATTGACGTACGGCAGCGCGCCCTCGATGGCATACCCGCCCTCGAGCACCGCGATGTCGGGCTGCAGCAGGCTGGTCAGGGCGGCGTAGCCCTGGGCGCAGAAATTCATGTTGGTAATGGGGTCCGAATAGTGGTTGTCCTGGCCGGCCGAGTTGACGATGAGCTGCGGCTTGAAGTCGGCCAGGATCGGCAGGACCACATTTTTCACGGTGTAGAGAATCCCCTCGGCCGCTGTGCATGGCGGCAGCGGAATATTGACGGTCGTGCCGAGCGCATTCGGGCCGCCCTGCTCGTTGGGGAATCCCGATCCGGGATAGAGCGTGCGGCCGTCCTGGTGGAGGGAGATAAAAAGCGTATCGGGGTCGTGCCAGTAGATGTCCTGGGTGCCGTCACCGTGGTGGCAGTCGGTGTCCACGATGGCCACCCGGTCGACCTTGAAGGCCCGGCGCAAGTATTCGATCATGACGGCTTCGATGTTGATATTGCAAAACCCCCTGGCCCCGTGAACCACCCGCATGGCATGGTGCCCGGGCGGCCGGACCAGGGCAAAGCCCCGGTCGACGGTTTTGTCCAGCACGGCAGCGCCGACCGTCTTGGCGCCCCCGGCACTGATGAAATGCGATTCGGTGGTGACGTGCCACACGTCCGGGACGCAAAAGTGCACCCGCTGGATGTCTTTGACGGTCGCCAGGTCCGGCTTGAACTCCAGGATGCCGTCGATATCGAACAGCCCCTCTTCCAGCACCTGGTCCTGGGTGTAGAGCAGCCGCTCTTCCCGTTCGGGGTGCGTCGGGCTGATGGCCCAGTCGAAGGCCGGAAAAAACACCAGCCCGGTTTTATGTTTGGCTTTCAGCGTCTGCACGATTCGGTCGGCGAATGCCTCTCCATGGTTTCGTGATAGCTCGGTTTAGGGGCCTCGAAGTCGGAAAAGGCCGAACTTAGTTGCTTCGCTCAAATTGGAATAAATGGAACAATGGAATGATGGAATATTGGGACCATCGGTGTTCCATTTTCCCATAATTCCAACATTCCATGCGTGGGATCCAACAAAAAGGGCCCATTCTATGGAGGGCTGCCGTCGAGAAACCGTTCGTAATGGCGGATCAGCCCCGGCTTGACCTGAACCTTTACCCTCAGGTTCCGGCCGGTGGTGAGAAACCCGCGCACCATGTTGAACTGCAGCTCTTCCAGGACTTCCATTTCCAGGTCTTCATCGCCGGCGCCGATTTGCCGCGCCTTTATTTTGAGCAGGTGGCAGGCTTTGTCGATCGCATCGGCCCTCGAAAAATAGTGGTCGGCCTTTGCGCTGAAATTTTCTTCCGGCGCCATGACGATGCCGCGCTGCGTGTCGGCAAAGACCATGACTTCACAGGTCGTGCGCGCCAGGGCCGCGCCGACGGCATTGGCCACCTGCCAGCGGGGCACCAGACGGACGTGGTGATCGGAAAGCATTTCCAGACGCCGGGCAAAATAGGGCGCGGGCCCGCCGAGAACCAGCAGGACCTTTGGGTTGACCTTGTCGCCCTGCTGAAGGTCGTGCACCGTATAGACCGGCCGGTTGTTGATGCGATCGACCAGTTCGCGCGCTTCCGACAGAATCCGATGGCAGGCCTGGTCGAATACCCGGCGGGCGGTTTCTTCGTTCGACAATCCAAGGTCCCGGCCCACCAGGGCCATCCCGCGGGTAGCGGCTTCCCGGTCGCCCCCGTCCATTTCGCCCAGAACGAAAAGGGCATCGGTGGGGGTCGGATACGATCCGCCGAAGGCCATGGCCGGGCCTTCTCTTTCGGGACCGATGATCAGCTCGCCGTTTTTGACCGTCACCACGCTGTCGCCCGCTATACCGATCGACCGCGTTTCCAGCGAGCGGATCAGGGTGCGATACCCGCCGACCCGCACGCCGATGGGGTGCAGCAGCGGGATGCGATTGCGGATGATGGCCATGTCGGTCGTGGTCCCGCCGATATCCAGCACCATCGCATCCATGTCAACGGGAGCAAAAGCCACGGCCCCCATGACGCTGGCGGCCGGTCCGGAAAGGATGGTTTGGCCGGGAAATTCCATCGAGGCGTCCAGGTTCATGGTGCCCCCATCGGCCTTTAAAATGTACAGGGGAACCTTGAGACCTTTTTGGGCCAGTGATTTGGTGACGGCATCGAAAAAAGACCGGTGAATCGGATAGACGGCGGCGTTGAGGTAGGTGGTCGCCACCCGGCGCGAAAAATTCAGGTTGCCGGAGACCTGGTGGCCCATGAACACCCGTTCGAAATGATCTTCCAGAAGAGTGTATATCCGCATTTCATGCTGGGGATTGCGGACCGAAAACTTGCCGACGATGCCGATGGTGCGAATGCCAGCGCCCTTCAGGTCTTCGGCCACCTGTCGGATCTCCGCCTCGCTGACCGGGGCGACTTCACGGCCGCGGTGGTCGATCGATCCGGAAACCGCATGGTAATTCTGTCCGGTGCGGTAGCATTCAGGGTCGAGTCCCGGACCGCTCGAAACGATCATGCCGACCGGCGGAAGTTTTCCTTGAGCGATGGCGTTGGTCGTGAGGGTGGTGCTCAGAACGATCCGGCGAATCTGGTGCGGATCGATGCCGGCCGTGATGGCTTCGAGGCCCGCCAAGACGGTCTTGAACAGGTCCTTCGGATCGGTGGCGACCTTGATCTCGCGCGCCAGACCCGAATCCCCCACCAGCACAACGTCAGCGTGGGTGCCGCCGACATCCAGTCCGATGATCATAGTGTCAACCCAGGTGTTGGTTGAACAATCGGGCCTCGGCTGCCGCTTCGGCTCGCTGCCCGCCGTTCACCGTTCTCCGCGGCATCCGCCCGCCGGCGGGATTGCGCTCCTTGACACGCGCTTTCCGGCTTCGCGCGGTCACCCTCATTCGCAATCGCCGCGGAAACTTCAGCCCTGCCGCGGTCGTTAGGAAGCGGTGCTCAGCGGCTACACCCTAAATAAAAGCCATTGGAATGTCAATTCAGGTTGTGCCGATAACGAGTCCCGAATCATTGGGGCTGTCGAAGGAGATCCGCTGAATGCTTTTAGCGCCGGCCTGCGACAGCATCTTTTTGATCTGGGATTCGCTGTAGGACTGACCGGTAGGGGTTCCGACCAGCATGTTGAGGGAAAAAAGGGCCGGAAACAGCGGGCCGGCCATGTCGTTGTCGAGGATGAATTCGTGCACGATGATCATTCCGCCGGCTTTCAGGGACGCGACCGCCTTATCGATGAGTTTTTGACATTCCGCGGGACCCTCGCCGTGCAGGATCTGCGACAGCCAGGCCACGTCGTAGCCGCTGCCGAGGTCGTCTTCGAGATAGTTGCCGCCGGCAAAGGTGATTCGATCGGACAGGTTGAAGCGTGCGATGGTCTTTTCGGCGAACGGACGGGTGGTCGGAAGGTCGAAAACCGTGGCCTTGAGTTCCGGATAGGCCCGGCAGAAATGAATCGCATAGGTGCCGGGACCGCCGCCCAGGTCGAGCAGGTGACGGCGTCCGCCCAGATCGACGAGGGGCACCACCTTGGGCGCGGTGGCCATGGCCATGTTGAACATACCCATAAGAAAACTGGCACGCTGCTGCTCGTCACCGTGGGACGACCGTTCGCGCACCGGCCGGCCGGTCTTGACGGCTTGATCCAGCTCGGCCCATGACGGCATCAGGTGATGATGGTGCATGATGATATGCCCGATATAGCGATCGCTGTGGCGGGAGAGAAAGGCACGGGCCGAAGGCGTGGCGGTATAGGTATCCCCTTCCTTTGTGAGAAGTTCCATGGCGGTCAGGGCGTTTAAGAGACGGGACAGCGCCCCGCTGTCGCAGCCGCATGTTTCAGCCAGATCTTCAGCGCCGAGGGGATCGGGGTCGAGAGTCGAAAAAACATCGAGCTTCACCGCTGCATGCAGGGTGCAGGTCTTCCAGTAAAAGCCTGAGAGTTCCAGCAGACGGCCCGGGTCCCATGTGGTATCGGTCATGATGACCTCCTGTCGGAAAGGGTGTGAGAAGATAAAGGAAAATGCCGACATGTCAGCGTCGCAGCTTCTTGCCGGCTCCCATGACCCGCACCGGTCGAACTGTCTCTTTTTACTTTTTGCCGGTGCCTAATTCTTATTGCGTTGCAAACTCTTGTAGGCTTCAGTCAGTTTGATGAATTGCGGGGCCTGGCCGCCCTGGTCCGGGTGCAGGTCCCGGGCGCGGCGCCGATAAAGCCGCGCCAGTTCCCTGCGGCTCATTTTCAGCAGAACTTCCTTGCTCTCGCCGAAGATGCGGCACGCCGCCGTCATCGACACCGTCGGTTGCGGTACGGGCGGCCGATAGGCGCGCCGGCCGTTGGCGAAGCCACGGAGATAGTCGTCCATGAAGCTGCGGGGTTCATAATCGAAATCGAAGAACATGATCGCATAGCGGATCAGATAGTCGTTCAATCCGCTGAACGGGTCGACCCCGGCCCAGAATTGCCGGTCGGCGTTGAGTTTGCAGATTTCCCCGACGAAGTGGTCGTCGACCTCGGCCTGGTCCAGAAAGTCCGGTACGGATGTCGCAAATGATTCAGTAAAAAAATCCTGCAAGTTGAAGGCGGCATACACATAGGTTTTGAGTTCGCGCTCCCGCAGGCGTCGCTCCATGTCGATAAACTGCTGCTCGAGTTCGTCGCGCGATTTATACGCCAGCACCCCGAACATCTTTTCGGGCACGGCGTCGATGTGGCTCAGGTTCTTTTGACCGGTTTTCAGAAAAACAAGCCGGCGCCGGTCGAAGATGTGACGGTTGTCGGGAGGCGTATCGGCCGCGGGTCGCCGCGCCTTCCGTCCGCGCATTTCCCTGCGCCGAAAGGGCTCCAGCTTGATTCTGATCTCGGGATCGAGAAAAACCCAGAAGATGTCATCCAGTTGATCGCCGGTGGGGGGCGAACCGCAGGCGGCCAGGCGATCTTCAACGGCCTCGTCGATGTAATAGGCATTACCGCCGGGATACCTGATGAAACGGGTCGGGTCGATCCCCAGGTCGAACAATTCCCGGCTGCGCAGGCAGTCGTCGTCCCGGTAGGATTCCCGTATAGAGTAGCGCAGTCTGCCCCGGATATATTTCCTGGCCAAGTACACGACACTGTCCTTCGCTGATTCGTGCCCATCCGCGGTTTCTTCAGGGGCACGGATACCTTTCAGATCCAGAAATGTGCAATTTTTCGCAAGTTCAAGGAAATCGGTGGAATTGCGCGGAAGCATACGGCTGTATGCCGCACAAGCGATTCCGCCGATTGACGCCGAAATTGCGGAAAAGGGCCATTTATGGACGGAAACTAATTCACCACCTCGAATGTCACACGATAAAGAATGTTGCCGCCGCCATCGAGCACGTCGACATGCCAGCTGCCGACGTCGACAGTCCGCACCCGCTTCGAGCTGTAGGTACGCCAGGGGCTCCCGCCCACCGCGAGACCGATGCGGTCCCTCTCGGAGCCATCAAAATACCAGACATGGGTTATCCGGCTCGGCTGCTCAGCCCCGAGGATTTTGGTAAAGCAGTAAAGCCTGTCGACGGTCGCCGGAAACCGGTTTCCGATATCGACCGGGGCCCGGTTGACCACGTTCTTGCAGATAACGGCCTGTTCCACCGTCAGCCCCTGGGCAGCGGCCGGACTCATCGTGCCGGAAAATAACAAACTCATCATGATGACCGCAGCCGAAACATGAAACCGGTTTGTTCGTGTGTTCATACAATCCATCTCCTCCGTCGGGTGACTGAGCAAAAGCCCGATCCAACCATCACGTCGCAGCTGGGGAAGAATAACGCACAATCATGCCGCCGACAACCATGACGGGAAGCTGAAACCGGAAACTTGAAATTTGAAACTCGACACCCGTAACTCGCAGGTGCGGCGGCAGAAGGTCAAGAAAATTTTGGAAAAAGTGTCACGAGATCGGACAGTGTGAGATTGAGGGCGGGGCCGGGCGGATTAGCGCGGCTGGAGGATTTGATTGATTTGAGTCGCCAATTCCTTGATATTGAATGGTTTCTGGATAAAGCCATTACAGCCGCTGCGCATAATTTCCGCGGCTTCGCCGGAAAGGCTGTAACCGCTCGACAGCAGGACCTTGACGTTCGGGTTGCACTGCTTGAGCCGATCGTAAACAACCCGCCCGCCCATGTCCGGCATCACCATGTCGAGAAGGACAAGGTCGATCTTTTCCTTGTTGCCGGTGTATATTTCAATGGCCTCATGGCCGTTGGCGGCCGACAAAACATCGTAGCCGAAGTGTTGCAGCATGCGGATGCCGACATCCAGGACCACCTCTTCGTCGTCGATCAGCAGCACCGTCCAGCTGGCGGCCACGACGGGCTTTTCCCCGGCGGGTTGGGGATCGGCCGGCACGATCCGGCCCGAGGCCGGCAAGTAAATCCGAAAGGTGGTGCCGCGGGCGATTTCTGATTCGACCTCGATGAATCCCCCCAGGCTCTTGACGATTCCAAATACAGAGGCCAGGCCCAGACCCGTCCCGCGTCCCATTTCCTTGGTCGTGAAAAAGGGCTCGAAAATTCGTTTGCAGGTGGCCTCGTCCATCCCGGTCCCCGTATCCTGCACGTCGAGCTGCACGTATTCGCCGGGTTTGGAAGTGGTGTTACAGCCCCCGCTCACCGCCCGCGTGGTATTGGTCGCTTTAAAACTCAGGCGGCCGCCGCCGGGCATCGCGTCGGCGGCATTGATGCACAAATTGAGCAGCACCTGCTCGACCTGTCCCGGGTTGGCCTTGATAGGGCGCAGCGCGGCATCCAGATCGAGGTTGATGGCAATCTGCCTGCGGGTGCGTCCGAAGG
>JBAPWQ010000047.1:0-9977 GCA_049283795.1 Desulfobacterales bacterium
TCGACAGGTGGCGGCGCACAATGTCGCCGTCGAGCAGGGTCACCGGCCGCTCGCCGATTTCAAGAAAGCGCGAATAAAGGATCTTGGCGATGGTCGACTTGCCGGCACCGGAAAGGCCGGTCAGAAAGACGGTGAATCCCTGGCGGGCGGGCGGCGGGTAGCCCTTCTGGAGTTCCTCCAGGACTTCCGGAAACGTCATCCACTCCGGGATGTTGCGGCCGCGCTGAAGGCGTTTGCGGATATCGGACCCCGACAGCGATATCGACTGGACCCCGTTGGGCACCTGGTCCTGCGGCCGGAACTCGTCCTCGAAGGGTAGATACACCAATTGCTCGAAAGGCGTGATGACGACGCCGATTTCGGCGGCGTGCTCTTCGGCCAACCGGCGCGCGGCACCGGCCTGGTAGAACCACCGGCCGTTGCGATCGATGCCGGGCCCGGCATGGTCGTGCCCGACGATGAAATGCGTACAGCCGAAATTCTTGGCGATGATCACGTGCAGCAGGGCTTCCCGGGGACCGGCCATGTGGGACGAGAGCGGCAGCAGGTTGAGCAGCAGGGAATCCGGCGGGTAGTGGCGGCTGACGGCCCGGTAGCAGCGCATGCGGGTGAAATGATCGAAATCGCCGGGCTTGGACATGCCCACGATCGGCAGGACCAGCAGGTTGGCGTGGATCCGGCGCATGGCTTTTATGGTCATTTCGAACTGCGGGCGGTGGATCGGGTGCCGGGTCTGAAACCCGATGACCCGCCGCCACCCCATCCGGGCGAAGGCCTGCCGGATTTCGGCGGGCGCGAGGCGCAGCGGCCGGAAGTCGAAGTGCAGCGGCAGGCTGGTGGCCTCGATATGGCCGCCGATGTAATAATCGCCTGTCCTGTTGATAAGGTAATCGACGCCTGGGTGGGCGGTGTCCTCGGTACCGAACACCAGCCCGGCTTCCTTCATCTTTTCGACCGGCCAGATGTCTTCGATGTTGAGCACGCCCAGCAGAAAACCCTCCGGATCGCGCAGAGCCACCGATTGACCCGCCTCGAGCGTCCGCGCCTTGGTTTCCGACACGTCCAGGCAGATCGGAAGAGGCCACAGGGTCCCGTCCTGCAGCCGCATCCGGTCGATGACCGATTCGTATTCCGGTTTTTTCATGAACCCGGCAAGCGGCGAAAAGACGCCCGCGGCCAGCAGCTCGAAGTCGCACAGCTGCCGTTCGTTGAGGGTGATGTCCTTCAGGTTGGTTGCGATGTTCTTCAGCAGCTCGGCCCGATCGGCATCGACCAGGAGGTTGACGAGCTTACCGCCGTGCGGTTCGATTGGATCGACTGTGGTCATGGTTCTCCGGTGGCCCGTTGGCCCGTTGGCCCGTTAGCCCGTTAGCCCGTTAGCCCGTTAGCCCGTTAGCCCGTTAGCCCGTTAGCCCGTTAGCCGTTGGTTGGTTTCTGTTAAACATATTGATTTTATGTTATTTTTATCTTATTGTCCAACCTTTTCCGGGAATTTTAGCCGGATTATTGACCATTCTGGAATAACCAATAGAATCTGTCCATTTCATCATGAGAACATGCCGCACCCGCTGTCAAAAATGGCCTGAAATCGGGGCCGAGACTCGCGGTCGGCCGCATCTCTCTCGAAACCCGAGGATTTTGTCGTATGGACCCCTTCACCACCGTTGACCCCCCCTTGCAGACCCGCCACCATCTTTATTTCGGCGATGCCCGGAAGATGGCGGCCGTGGACGACGGCAGCGTCGACCTGGTGGTCACCTCCCCACCCTACCCCATGATCCAGATGTGGGACGAGCTGTTCGCGCGCCTCGATCCGGCCGTGTTCAGGGCCTTGGAGAAAAACCGCGGCATGGCGGCCTTCGAGGGCATGCACGCGATGCTCGATCGCGTCTGGTCGGAGGTTCACCGGGTGCTCAGATCCGGCGGCATCGCCTGCATCAACATCGGCGATGCCGTGCGCACGATCGGCGGCGATTTCACGCTTTACCCCAACCACGCCCGAATTCTTTCGGCGATGCTGGCCCTGGGATTCCAGCCGCTGCCGCTGATTTTGTGGCGCAAGCCGACCAACGCCCCCAACAAGTTCATGGGCTCGGGCATGCTGCCGCCCGGCGCCTACGTGACCCTGGAACACGAGCACATCCTGGTCCTGCGCAAAGGCGCCAAACGGGATTTTTCGGGGTCCAAAGAAAAACAGCGACGCCGCGAGAGCGCTTATTTCTGGGAAGAGCGCAACACCTGGTTTTCGGATGTGTGGATGGGATTGATCGGCGCGACCCAGCGGCTGGCGGACAACGACGCCCGCAAGCGCAGCGCGGCCTTTCCCCTCGAACTGCCCTACCGCCTGATCAGCATGTTTTCGGTCGCCGGCGACCGGGTGCTCGACCCCTTTCTCGGCATCGGCACCACGCTGCTGGCCGCGATGGCGACCGGGCGCGACACGATCGGCTATGAACTGGAAGCGGCGTTTCGGGACACCATAGCGCAGAGTTTGACAGCCGGCTTATCCATCGCCCGGCAGCGCATCGCCGGGCGCCTGGCTGATCATGTGAAATTCGTGCAGGAAAGGACCGCCGCGGGCCGCACGCTAAAGCACCGCAACCGCTTCTACGGGTTTCCGGTGATGACCCGCCAGGAGGTCGACCTCGTTTTTCATCGTCCCGCCGCCGTGTCGCAGCCGGGCAAAGACCTGTTCCTGGTGGACTACGACCTGTGCCCCCTGGAGGACAGTCGCCTGCCACCGTCGCCGCCACCGGACACCCGCGCTTCTTCCCCGGTGACGAGCCGCCCCCGGCAGGGCTTGCTCTTCGAATAAATTCGCTGCGCGAATTTATTGATCCCCTTTGGGAAATATTAGAAAAAGCCCGCCTTTGACCGAGGAGCTGTCAGGCCCCAACCTGGACAAGCAGGAACCGAAAGCAATAACAGGACTTTATATTCCCCGCTTCTTTACCTGGCGCCGCAGCCAGGCCAGGCCGGCGCGGCCGCGCAGGTTGGCGGCCGCCAGGGCCAGCGGCAGCACCCGCTCGATCGCGGGGGTCAGGTAGCAGGCGCGCAGCAGGTTCAGGTAGAGGTCCTCGAAGCGGCTGTTTTCAAAAAGGATGTCGGCCCCCTGGCGCTCGAACCCCCAGCGGGCCGCCAGTTTTTTCGCGGCGGGTTTTCCGTCTCTCATGGTGATCCGCACCTGAAACGGCCCGGCGGGATCAAATGGCGCGGTGTTGGCCTGGTGAAGGGCCGCGGTTGCCGCGCGGGCCAGGCCCCGGCGCCAGTGCCCGGCCGCAAAGGCCGGCCGATCGCCCGACTTGTCGATGGGATAGGTGGCAACTCCCGGAATGATGTCCCGGGCCTGGTCGCAGGCCACCGGGCAGCCGGAAAAAAAGACCGGCCGCACCCCGAACGGCGCCAGGGAGCCGGCGAAAAGATAGACTTCGGGCACGAGTTTTCCGTTTACCGCCAGGCGCCGTATGCGCGATGTCAGGGTGTGGGCCAGAAACCCGGTAGAGCCGGACGCGGCGTGCAGTCCCAGAAAAAGCACCGCGACGGCGTTTCCCGGATTTCCGATGCCCGGCACCGGACCGATTCTGTACCCCTGGACAATTTGCGCCCGCGAATCGATCAGTTCGGGCAGAATGTTGTAGCCGGTGCGGTGAAAGTCCTTGACGGTGACCCGGCGCACGCCGTCATCCAGGAGGGCGCGCACCACCGCGGCCACATCGCGCGTCATGTCCAGGCAGGCATCGACCCATTCGGCCGTTTTATACGCCGCTGCCTTGTGGCTCCAACAGCCGGAACCGCCCTCGATGTCGGCGATGATCAGGACCGATTCCACGGTGGTCATCCCGCTACCGGCGCCGTCTGCCGGGCCATTCGCTCAGAAATAGCCTGCAGCCGCTCTATCACCGGCGGATGCGAGTGGTTCAGCACCACATACAACCGATGGGGCGTGAGATTGGTCAGGTTGTGGACGGTCAGCTTTTTGAGGGCCATCGCCATGGCGGCCGGCTCGCGGGTGGTGTCGACCGCGAAGCGATCGGCCGCGAATTCGTTGCGGCGCGAGAACATCTGCATGACAATACCCGTCAACAGGTCTATCGGGGTGTAGAGCAGGGCGAAGAAGACGAGCCCCGCGTACACCGAGGGCTGCGGCACATAGAAGGCGGCGGCCAGCGCCGGACTGGAAATGAAGAGCGAGAGCAGGAAAAACATGAGCCCGCTCTGCGCGATACCCAGCAGAAGGGACTTCTGAATGTGTTTTTGCTTGTAGTGGCCCATTTCGTGCGCCAGCACGGCCACCAGTTCTGCGAGGGTGTGGTTTTCAATCAGCGTGTCGAAGAGAACGATGCGCCGGTGGCGGCCGAATCCGGTAAAAAACGCATTCGACTTGCTGGAGCGCCGGGATCCGTCCATGACGTAAATGTTTTCGAGTGGAAAGTCGATCGAGCGGGCATACTCGAAGATGGCGCGCTTCAGCGGCCCTTCGGCCAGCGGGCTGAAACGGTTGAAGAGCGGCATGATCCAGGTCGGGGCCACAAACTGCACCACCAGCAGGTAGAGCGTGACGGCCGCCCAGCAATAGAGCCAGGCCGGAGATCCGGCATACTCGAAAAAGGCGAGCACGCCGGCCAGAAGCGGAGCGCCGAGCAGCAGCGCCAGGCCCAGCCCCTTGATTTTGTCGTTGATAAACGTGGCCCGGGAACTCCGATTGAACCCGAACCGCTCCTCGATCACGAAGGTGTGGTAAATGCTGAACGGCAGGGAGACGGCGCCCGCCAGCAGAGAAAGCGAGCCGATAAAAGCAATCCCCGTCGGCACCGGTCCCAGGTCCCACGCGCGCAGCCAGTGGTCGAGCAGCGCAAATCCGCCACCGAACCAGAAAACAAGCAGCCCCGCCAGGTTCACGGCGGAAACCACCCAACCAAACCGAGTGTTGACCTTCAGGTATTGCTGCGATCGTCGGTAGTGCGCCTCATCGTAAACCCCCCGGAACTCCGCCGGCGGGTCCGGACGCAGGGTTTTTAGATTCAGAAAACCGGCGGCGGTGTTCAGGCTCAGATTCAGGAGCAGGGCGAACAGGATGACGGCGGTTATGAGGGACATGGGAGAAAAAAAAGGCGAAAGGCTAAAGGTAATAGGTTAAAAGTGAAAGGCAAAAGGCTGAAGGCTAAAGGCTAAAGGTTAAGGGTAATAGGTAAAGGGCTAAAGGTTTAAGGTTTAAGGTGTAAGGTTTAAGGCTAAGGGCTTATGGTTTTATTTTAGGCGCGGCACGGCGTTTTCGTCCAGGAATTTTTCGATCGCGGCCCGGTGCTGGGCGCCGACCAGGGACTTCCCGCGGACCATGAGGGTCGGCACGGCGGTTATGCCCCCGCGGGCGGCTCGCTCCCAATCGCGGTCCACCGCCAGGCGGTATTCTCTGGTGTGCAGGACCTGCCGGGCCTGGTCGGCGGGCAGGCCCGCGGCCTCGGCCAGATGCTCCAGGACTAGCGTCTCGGCGATGTTCAGTCCATCGACGAAATAGGCCTGAAACACCTCTTGGTGAAACTCGCTTTCCCGGCCTTTGACCGTCGCCCATTTGGCCAGTTCCTGGGCCAGACGGCTGTTATAGGTCATGGTGCGGCTGCCGAAGGGTAGCCCCAGTTCGGAAGCCGTCTGCTGCAAATGCCGCATCATTTCCTTGACATCGATCTGCCGCCCGGCAAAAAGTGCTTCGAGGCTGCGGCCCTCGTCCGGCGTTTCGGGATGCAGTGGAAAGGCCCGCCAATCGATTTCGACGTCAAAAATTGTTTTTATCTTTTCAATACGCCCGGTAATGAAATAGCACCAGGGTCAGATAAAATCGGAAAAAATATCCAGCCGGACCGGTTCGGACATGATCGCCTCCTTTCGCGCCATCCCTGCAGCGCCCGTGTCACCTGACTCCCACCACACCAAAGCGGGTTGGGCAAGTTCGCCCACGGGTCCCGCGAATGACCGTTTTCCCTAAAAGAAAGGGGAGGCATTGGGGAAGATGCCTCCCCTCTTACAGAGGAAAGAGAAAAGGGGCTAAGCATGCGGGTAACATGTCTTAACCACTTGAGCAGCTGGCGCTGCTTGTCCATAGATTAATACCACAGCGTGACATGTCAAGAGCTATGGATACATATATTCCGCCGCCTATTTAATTCGTTCGATGAACTCCCAAATGGTGCGGTGGACCCGCTCGGAACCCTCGCCCAAAACGATCACGTGCCGGTTGAAACTAAACAGCACGTAGGTCTTGTCCTCCGCGCCCAGCCGCTGGAAAACCCTGACCGAGCCTTTCGGATTGACGACCGGATCTCCCTGCCCCTGGATGACCAGGGCCGGCACCTGGATGTCGGCCAGCTTGGGTTCCAGGGCGTCCATGAAGCGCTCCAGTTCCCGGACGCCGGCAATCGGGTTGCGCGGGTAGTTGATGTGAGGGCTCTCGGATTGATTCTCCACGAATTCCATGCTGGCATCCTCCAGGCGCACCTTTTTCATCAAGCGGTTCCAGACGTCCACCGCCGGCACCAGGCGCGTCGAAAAATCCTGCAGCCGCAACGGGGGAGAAACGGCAAACACACCGGCCGTGTCGCCGACCCGCGCCGCCAGATCCAGCGCCAGCCCCGCGCCGTTGGAAAAGCCGCCGACGATCACCCGCCGGCACAGGCTGCGCATCAGGGCGTACGCCCCATCGACAGTCTCCATCCAGTCCGTGAAACGGGTCTGGGCCAGGTCCTCGGCCGAGGTGCCGTGGCCTTTGACCCGCGGCACATAGACCCACATCCCCCGGCGCGCCAGATATTGCGCCAGCTCCCGCATCTCCAGAGGCGCGGCCATGTACCCATGTACGAGAACGACACCAATGCGGCGCGAGCCGCCGCGCAGCAAGAACGGGCGGCCGACCTCTTTTGGCTTGGACTCCCCTTCGATGAAAAACTGCCGGTAATCCGCATCGAATTCCCTCACCGCGCGGCGCTTCAGTTCGCCCGCCACCTTGTGACGAACCCAAAAATCAGGCAGCCAGGCCGTCCGGCGCACCTGGCGCTGCAAGGCGGTCAGCGGTTCGACGGCGTTGGCCATCACCTCGACCGGGTTGTCAATCCGCGCCCGATGAAAATCGTAGGGCGAGGAGAACTTGGACCGGTCTTTGACCAGGGTGCGGCCTTCACGGGTCAAGATGTCCTTTTCGATGGCAATCGATAAAAAATCGCTCACGCGGTTGTAGCGGTCATCGGTCAGCAGATGCACCTGATCGTCTTTAAGGTTTTGATGCAAATGCAGGTTATCGATTTTTTGGACGGCGCCCGTCAGCAGGAACAGTTTGCGCCGGAGCGCATGCTCTCCAAACCTTTTTTGCGGCGAGAATTTGAGAAGCGAGGCGAAGAGGTGGTCGTGATTGACGGTGGTCATGCCGTAGATGGCGGTCATGTACCGCTGCATGATCTTCAGCGCTTCCTGGTTCATCCGGCGCTTGAACGGCAAAGGGTCGTCGAACCGCAGCGGGGATATAGACCCGATGCCCTGCTGTATCGGGCTGCAGTCCAGGCATTCATCGATCTTGATCGGCTCGCCGAAGCGAATGTCGATGTCGACCCCGGAAAGAAGCATGGTCCCCTCGATCATGATCTCCTCCACCAGGCGCTCCGAAATGTCGTCGACCAGGTGCGCGGCCAGGGTACTGAGGCCGTTTTCGCGCGCCCGCAGCGGAAAATAGCTCAGGCAGACCGGCACGATCCAGGTGCTGCGGTCCGCGAGCGTTTCAGCCTCCTTGACCTGGAATTGCTCCAGCAGGCGCCGTGCCTCCGCGGGGTCTGTTCCCAGCAGCCGATTGATCCGCTGGCGGTAAAATTCCGTGCGCAGCGCCAGGAAGGCCGCCCCCGTGTGCGGGGGGTGCTTGCCGCCGGCATAGGATATCATGAAGCGCCCCTTCTCGATGATCTTCTTGTTCTTGACCATCCGGCCTTCCGGGAAAATGATCCAGTTGGCCTCGCCGGTGAGAAGGGTCTTGACGATCAGAAGGTCGCGTTCGGGATTGCGGGTCGACACCGCCCCGACTTTTTCCAGATAAGCCCCGAAGGCGCCGGTGAAGAATTCATAGCTGGCCAGGGACCAGACCGGCACCCGCGTGAGTTTGAAAATGACGTAGGGCATCAAAAAGGTTTCCATGCGGGTAAAATGGTTGATCACGAAAATAACCGACCCGCTGGGGATGTTTTCGATGCCGTAGAGTTTGATCTTCGCCTTCGACAGCTCGGTAATCGTCTTGATCAGAAGCCCGGTGGTGCGGTAGGCAAAACGGTTCATCTGCGATCTCCGGATTCCGGTGTGCCGTCAAATCGCGGTGCCCGCGGTTCGTGAGCTGCTGTTGACACCGCTTTTTATACCTTCTATTGTATAGGCTTGCGGATTAAAAATAAAGAGGTTCGCGGAGGGTAACGTGTATTCCAGGATTCTCATTTTACGGTTCCCGGCGGTGACCGCCCAGAAACCGATCGTCTGCTATCTTACCCGGGACTACGGCCTGACGTTCAACATCCTGAACGCCGCGGTGCTGCCGCGCAAGGAAGGCGTGATGGTGCTCGAATTATCGGGCGACAAGAAGAATTTCAAGGAGGGCGTCCGTTACCTGAAGGACCAGGGCATAAAGGTCGACTACGCCTCCCAGGAGGTGCAGCGCGACAAAAACAAGTGCACCCACTGCGGGGCCTGTGTGGCCGTTTGCCCCACCGGCGCCCTTTCGATCCAGAGACCGCGGATGACGGTCCGGTTCGATCAGGAAAAATGCAGCGTGTGTGAACTGTGCGTCCCGGCCTGCCCGACCAGGGCCATGGAGGTCCACTCCGTCAATCAGACCTTTTTCGAATGAAACCGCTGATCGCCGTCGCCGTCAGCGGGGGGGTCGACTCCCTGGCGGCGGCCGCCCGCTTGAAATCCCAGGGCTACCCCCTGTTCGGCATCCACTTTTTAACCGGTTACGAGCCTGAAAACAGGAGCGTTGCCGCCGCTACCGGGCAGCTGGGCCTTCCGCTGCACGTGATCGATTTGTCCGAGGCCTTTCGAACCCGGGTCGTCGCCTATTTTTCACAGACATATCTGGCCGGAAAAACCCCCAATCCGTGCCTGGTGTGCAACCCGGCCATAAAATTCGGAGTCCTGCTCGACCAGGCCCGCCGCCTCGGGGCCGAATACCTGGCCACCGGACACTACGCCCGCATCGTGCTCGACGACCGCCGGCGACCGCACCTGCTGAGGGGGGTCGACCAGTCCAAAGACCAATCCTATTTTCTGGCGTTTTTGACCCCCACCCAACTGGCACGGGCCTGTTTTCCGCTGGGAGAAATGACAAAAACGCAGGTCATCGCGTGGGCCGCTGCACAGGGCCTGCAGCCGGTTGCCGGCCCGGAAAGCCAGGACGCCTGCTTTGTCGGCAGCGGCCGCTACACCGAATTTTTGACCGCCCGCGCAGCGGCCCCAGCGACCGGCGGCGAGATCGTCGACCGCGACGGCCGCGTCCTCGGACGTCACGCCGGGCTCCATCATTACACCGTCGGCCAGCGGCGCGGCATCGGCTGTCCGGCGGCTAAACCCTACTACGTCCTGCGCCTCGACGTCGACAGCAACCGCCTGGTGGTGGGATCGAAAGCCGACACGCTCGCCTCGACCTGCCGGGTCAGCGGAATCAACTGGATTCAGCCCGAGCCGTCCGGGCCGGTGCGGGCAGCCACCCGCATCCGCTACCGCCATCGCGCCGCGCCATCGGAAGTGATCCCCCGGCCGCAGCACTGCGCCACGGTTGCCTTCGACACCCCCCAGGGCGCGGTCACACCCGGCCAGGGCGCCGTGTTTTACAGTGGCGAAGAGGTGATCGGCGGTGGGTGGATTGAATGAGGGAAAGGCGAAAGGCGAAGGGCGAAAGGCGAAGGGAAAAGGTGGAGGTGGAGGTATAAGATGTAAGGTATAAGGTGTAGGATGTAAGG
>JBAPWQ010000048.1:0-1581 GCA_049283795.1 Desulfobacterales bacterium
CCGGTAAACCGGCCCACCGGCTAACGGGCCAACCGGCCAACCGGCTAACGGGCCAACCGGCCAACCGGCTAACGGGCCAACCGGCCAACCGGCTCAACGGGCTCAACCGACCAACGGACCCCATGGACCTGACTGCCCACATCACCCTCGGCGCTCTTTTTCAACAGGTGCTGATCGGGCTCAGCCGCACGACCATTTTATTTATCGTCGCCTCGGGGCTGAGCCTCGTGCTGGGGGTGCTGCGCATTCCCAACGTGGCGCACGGATCGCTCTACATGATTGGGGCCTTTCTGACCTACACGGTCGCCTCGATCGGCAACCCGGGCGCGGCCGGCTTCTGGATCGCGCTCATCTTAGCCCCGCTCGGCGTGGCCGCCATCGGCTTTGTCGTCGAAAGGGGACTGCTGTGCCACTTGTACGAGCGTGATCACTTGATGCTGCTGCTGTTCACCTTCGCCTTCACGCTCGTGTTCGGCGACGCGGTCAAGCTGATCTGGGGTTCGGACTACCGCAGTTTCTCTCCGCCGCAATTTCTGCAGGGGGCGTTTGTGGTCGGCACCTTTCCCTTTCCGCGCTACAATCTTTTCCTGCTGGCCGTCGGGCCCCTGGTGGCCGTGGGGCTCTGGTGGCTGACCAATAAAACCAGAATCGGCAAGATTGCGCGGGCCGCGTCGATCGACAGGGAAATGGTGGGGGCCATCGGCATCAACGTCAGCTGGGTTTTCGCATTCGTTTTCGTCATCGGCTGCTACCTGGCGGGACTGGGCGGCGCGCTGGTGGCCCCGACCCAGAACATCACCCAGGGCATGGACCACGCCATCATCATCGAAACCTTTCTGATCGTGATCATCGGCGGCCTGGGCAACATCTGGGGTGCCCTGCTGGGGGCCCTGATCTTCGGCCTGACGGACGCGGTCGGCATCCTGATTTTCCCCCAGTTTGCGATCGTGTTTCCCTACATGGCCGTGGTGATCGTGCTGAGCATTCGTCCCAAAGGCCTTCTCAAATCGGTCTGGTAAAGGAGCCCGCCTTGAGTGTCGACCGCCACCGGTGCCGCGCCGTTCTTCTCTGCGCTCTGCTTCTCTTCTTTCTGGCGGCGCCGTCCTTTCTCTCGCGCTATTATCTCTACCTGATCGGCCTGATTCTCATTACCGGCCTCCTGGCGACGAGTTTGAACGTCGTGCTCGGTTTCGGCGGCATGTACCAGTTCCATCACGCCGTATTCTACGGCGTGGGGGCCTACGCCTTCGCGCTGGTTTCCGTGAAGAGTGGGCTGCCGTCGGCGCTCGGCTACGTGGCGGCGCCGGTTGTGGCGGCCCTGGCGAGCCTGGCGATCGGCCTGATCACCCTGCGCCTGTCCAAGTTGTATTTCGGGATGCTTCAGCTCTCGCTCGGCGCGCTCGTGTGGGCGATCGTCTATCGCTGGTACGCTTTCACCGGCGGCGACGACGGGATCCACGGCATCGGCATTCCCGCAGCCATTTCGTCGCCCGGCCGGATTTATTACTTCACGCTCGGGGTGACGATCGTTTGCCTGTGGCTGATGTTCCGGCTGGTCAACTCGCCCTTCGGCCGGATTTT
>JBAPWQ010000049.1:0-102413 GCA_049283795.1 Desulfobacterales bacterium
ACGGCGGCGTCAGCGCCGACGGGATCGTGATCACCCCCTCGCACAATCCGCCCGAAGACGGCGGGTTCAAGTACAATCCGCCCCACGGCGGCCCGGCGGATACGGTCGTCACCAACTGGATCCAGAAACGGGCCAACGCGCTGCTGGCGGAAAAAAACCGGGGCGTCAAGCGCGCGCCCTACGAAAAAGCGCTCAAGGCCGCCACCACGCGGCCGTATGATTACGTCACCCCCTATGTCGCGGACCTGGAAAACATCATCGAGATGGCGGTCATTCGCTCGGCCGGCCTGCGGATCGGGGTCGATCCCATGGGCGGGGCGGCGGTGGCCTACTGGGAGCCGATCGCCGAACGCTATGGCGTAGCGATCGATGTGGTCAACCCCGTCGTGGACCCCACCTTCGGCTTCATGACCGTCGACAAGGACGGCAAGATCCGCATGGACTGCTCCTCGCCGTTTGCCATGGCCCGCCTGATCGGGCTCAAGGATCGCTACGACATCGCTTTCGGCAACGACCCGGATTGCGACCGCCATGGCATCGTCACTCCCGGTGACGGGCTGATGAACCCCAACCACTACCTGGCGGTGGCCATCTGGTACCTGTTCCGCAAACGGACCGGTTGGCGCGCGGAAGCCGCCGTGGGCAAGACCCTGGTCAGCAGCATCATGATCGACCGCGTCGCCGCGCACCTCGGGCGCAGGCTGTCCGAGGTGCCAGTGGGCTTCAAGTGGTTCGTGGACGGCCTGCTCGACGGATCCTATGGTTTCGGAGGCGAGGAGAGCGCCGGGGCGGCCTTTTTGCGCAAGGACGGCACGGTCTGGACCACCGACAAGGACGGCATCATCATGGACCTTCTGGCGGCGGAAATCACTGCCGACTCAGGGCGGGACCCGCATCAGCACTACGAGAGCCTGGCCGGGATGTTCGGCCGCCCGGTGTACGAACGGCTCGACGCCCCGGCGACGACGGCCCAGAAGGAGGTGTTGAAAAATCTCACCCCGGATAAAATCACCGCCGACACCCTGGCCGGCGAGCCGATTCTGGCCAAGTTGACGCACGCCCCCGGCAATGATGCCCCAATCGGCGGCCTGAAGGTCGTCACCGCAAACGGCTGGTTTGCCGCGCGGCCCTCCGGCACCGAGGAAATCTACAAGATTTACACCGAAAGCTTCAAAGGGACCGCGCACCTGCACCGGATCCAGGAGGAGGCGCGTACCATGGTGAGCTGGGCCTTCGATGCGGCCGGAGCCTGAAGACATTCCAAGGCAGCACAAATCAAATCGTTGAAATTACGAGCAATTTTGGGGTAATAAGGGAAGGCCGCAATGACGAGGGGTAAAGCGGTATGCAGATTTCCGACATTTTACGAATCTATTACTTTTTTCATCCGGCAAAAACCTCATCGACATCGAGCCATTTCCCGTCACGGGCTTCGGCGATGGATTTGCGGATGGATGTCATTGCCTTGTCGTCGGAGAGGATTTCCAGGGTTTCCATGAGGCCTTCGAAACGGCGCATGCTCAATAAAACCGCTTCCGGCACCCCGTTTTTGGTAATGGCGATGGCATCGTCCGATCCTTCGATTTTTCGGATGATATCGAGAAACGCGCTTTTAGCCTTCGTGACCGGTATATAGTCCTGAATGACCGGCATGATTCACCTCACGTGCTGCATGTATATGGTCATAATAATGGACATAATAAAAATGTCAAGTTTGTCCCGTTTTCTTATCGAAATGACCGGTCATTTTTTCTTTAAAATCACCGGTTCGGATTCGTAGAGCCCGCCGGCCACCCGGTTCCAGAAGGTTTGCTCGTCTTCCATCCACCTGGAGCCGAACTTGCTGCTGAAAAAACCGCCGAGTCGGGTGAACATACTGCCGAGGCTCGATCGGTGCGCCAGCGTCAGGACGTCTTCGAGGAATGCGTCGATTTCAACCATTTTTTCTTTCGGAATGTAGGCCCGCGCGCCCATTTCGATCGATTTCTTCAGGTTTTCGGGTGACAGCGCATGAGCGGTGAGCATGACCGTGGGAAATCCGAGGTGGACCGCGGCGTTGAGCAGATCGAACCCCCGCACCCCCATGATATCGAGGATGACGGCGTCATAGGTCCAGGAACGCAGCAGATGAAAACCGGTCTCGTAGTCCGCGGCGCGGTCGAGCACCAGGCCGTCGTAATCGCCCAGGATGTCCTCCAGCGTGTCGAGGACGTCGGATTCGTCGTCCACGGCCAGCAGGCGTTTGTCGTTTAGAATACTGCCCGGCATGTCACGCTCCTTTTTGGGGAAACACCTTTTTGTCTTTCGAGATCCGCCGGCGCTCGTCGTCGCGGACTTCACGCCGCAGCAGTTTGCCGACCTTGGACTTGGGCAGCATGTCCCTGAACTCGATGTACGAGGGCACCTTGTAGGCGGCCAGCCGTTCGCTGCACCAGTTCGTCAGTTCGGCTCCTCCCACCCCGCGGGCGTCTTCCTTGAGCACCACGATGGCCTTGATCCGCTCGCCGACCTTGGCATCCGGAATGCCGACCACGCAGGCGCCGATGACCGTCGGGTGGTCCTGCAGGGCGGCCTCAACCTCCGAGGCCGATACCCGGAAGCCTTTGTGCTTGATGATGTCGGCCGAGCGCTCGACGTAGATCAGCTCGCCCGTGGGGTTCGCCTGGACGAAGTCTCCCATCCGGCACCAGGTCTTGCCATCGATCGGCACGAAGGTTGCCTGCGTTTCCTGCGGCTTGTTGTAATATTGCTTGAGGGTGTGCGGCGAGGTGACCAGCAGTTCTCCACTGCGACCCTCGGGCACCGGCTCCAGCGTTTCCGGGTCGACGATCATACACTCGCGGCTCTTCAAGGGGAACCCGATGGCTCGCGGGCTGGGCTCCTCGCCGATCTTGCTGTAGGTGACGTGTCCCACTTCCGTGGAACCATAGACCTGATAGATCGGAACGCCGCAGCGTTCGTGCCAGCGCACCTTGACTTCCTCGGGCAGGACATCCCCGCCGCAGTAACAATAGGTCAGCGAGGAGAGGTCGTAGCGGTCCAACCGGTCATTTTCGAGGATCATGCGGTAGAGGGCCGGCACGCCGAGCAGCCAGCGCACCCGGTAGCGCTGGATCGTGGCCAGGATGGCATCCACCTGCGGGGCCGGCATCAGCAGCGTGGCATTGCCCGTGTTCAAACCGACGGCCATGAAAAGCCCGAGCGCCATGATGTGAAACAGCGGGTTGACGGCGATGTAGGTGTCGCGGCCTTCCCGGACATGGCTTCCGGCCACATCCCGGGTGACATCGTTGACATACGAGGTCATGCCGATGTGGTTGCCGGGAACGCCCTTGGGAAATCCGGTGGTGCCGCCGGTGTAAAGGATGTAGGACAAGTCCTTTACCGGATCGATGGGCACGGCGGACGCCAGGGGCGGGTGCTTCAGCAGGGAGCGAAAGGAATGCACCCGGCGGTCACGATCGACCGTGCCGCTGGGAATCTTGTCGAAGAGAATGCCGAGCGCCCGTTTCCAAAGCGGCAGGAGATCGGTCAGGTTTGTCACGATCACCCGTTTCAGGCCGGTGCCGGCAACCGTTTCCTTGACATAGCCGAAATTGGTGTCCATGCAGATAACGGTTTCGACGCCGGCATCTGCGATCATGTAGGCGATTTCGTGGGAGGTGTAGATGGGCGACACCGGCACGATGACCGCGCCGACCTTCTGGATGCCGAGAAAGGCGATGACCCACTGGACACAATTGGCGATGTAGATCATCACCCGGTCGCCCTTGTTAACGCCCATGGCGTCCAGGGCACCGGCGAAGCGCTCGCTGAGAGCCTGCAGGCGGCGGTAAGTGAACCGTTGGCCGAGATAGATAACCGCCGGCCTTTCCGGATAGCGTTCGCTCATCCGGTCGAAGCGGGTAAAGGTCAACTCTTCGTTCAAATTTTCCAAAGGGGCGGTCAAGGCTTGCCGTTTCTTTTCCATTGTACGACAACTGCTGTGCGACTTTCGACTTTGTTCGAAAATAGTCTTCTGAAGAGCGCCCAACATCGACCCTCGAGCGCTAAACGTCCAACAAGGAGGTCGCTTTGCTTAGTTCTCCGGATTTACAAAATGACAGAATTCCTATTTCACCATTTGATGTTGAACGTTCGATGTTCGACGGTCATCTTTCCAGTACAGAAATAGCGTTTCATTCACTGAGGCGTCTCTGAGGGAACACGAACGTTTCACGCGAACGCCGCAGCACGGCGCCCCGCCGGTGCTGCGGTCAGACGCCGAAATAGGCCGAACGGACGTCCGGGTTGTCCATCAGCTCTTCGCGCGTTCCTTCCAAAACCGCCGAACCGTTTTCCAGAATAAAGGCGTAGTCGATGATCGGCAGGACCGGACGGGCGTACTGTTCGGTAACGATGATCGATATGTGCCGATGATCCCGGATTTCGCGCGTGGCGCGCATGAGCATGGCCTGCATCAGGGGGCTGAGTCCCAGCAGCGGCTCATCGAGGAGCAGTATTTTAGGCTGGGCCATCAATGCCCGCCCGATGGCCAGCATCTGCTGTTCACCGCCGCTCAAAAACCCCCCGGTCCGTTTTTTCAGTTTTTTGAGGGCCGGGAAAACGGTGAAGACATAGTCCAACGTTTCCTTTGCCTGGGCGGCGGTGGCCAGGTATCCGCCGATCTTAAGGTTTTCCAGAACGCTGCTCTCGTTGAAAATGCGCCGGCGCTCCGGACACAGGACAATCCCCAGCTTGGCCCTGTGGCTGGGCTTGACCGCCATCAGTTCGCGGTCATTGTAGCGGATGCTGCCGGTGACCGTGATACGCTCGCCACCGGCCATGGCCTCCTTTTTGCGAATGTCGAGCATGATGCCGGAAAGGGCATACATGAGGGTCGATTTTCCGGCACTGTTGGCACCGAAAACCCCGACGATCCGGTTTTCGCCGCACCGGATGCTCACGTTGTTCAGGGCCAGCATGTTTTCGTAAAAAACCATCAGGCCGGAGGCTTCAAGCATGTTTCATCACCTCCTCGACGCTCTCCGAGCCGAAGTAGGCCTCCCGCACGCGCTTGTCGGCCATGACCTCCGCCGGGGTCCCCTCGATCAGTTTTTCGCCGAAATTGAGCACCATCACCCGGTTGGTCACTTTGAACAGCTCCCGCAGCCGGTGTTCGATCATGATCAGGGTGATGCCGTCCATCTGCAGGCGCTCGATCAGCGGCACCATGCTGGCGATTTCACTCATGCTCAGACCGGAAAAAACCTCGTCGCATATGATCAGTTCCGGTTTGAGTGCCAGACAGCGTGCCAGTTCCAGGCGTTTGAGGTAGCCGGTCGGCAGGGTGGCGGTCAATTTGTAGGGGACATAGGAATCGCGTTCGAAGCCGATTTCTTCCAGGATATCGATGCCGACCGTGTTGCGGTCGCCCAGTCGGCCGCCCCCGCGCCAGCCGCCAGTGCGCCGGGCGCGGGGGGAAAAGAGCGGAATCACCATGTTTTTATAGGCCGGCAGGCTGTAGTAGGGGCGCATGATCTGAAACGTCCGCGTCACGCCCAGGTCGGCGATTCTGTGCGGCGGCTTGCCGGTGATGTCGCGACCGCGAAAAAGGATGCGGCCGGCGGAGGCCTTGACGAAACCGGTGATGCAGTTGACCACCGTGGTCTTTCCGGACCCGTTGGGGCCGATGATGCCCAGGATTTCCCCCTCGCCGACCTCGAAACTGATCCGGTTGAGCGCAATGATGCCGCCGAAGGTCTTGGTCACCTCGCGGACTTCGAGGATCGGCGCGGCCGTCATATTTTCGTCCACCTTTCGATCTGGTGGTACTTGCGTTGGCCGTAGACCATCAGCCCTTCGCTGCGAAAGACGATAAAGGCCAGAAGGATCAGGGAATAGAACACGATTCGAAGCGTGCCGAAGTCCCGCAGAAGCTCGGAGACCGGCACCAGGATCAGGCAGCCGAGCAGCGGCCCGACCAGGGTCCCGCTGCCGCCGATGACCGTTGCCGCGATCGGCAGCACCGAAAAATCGAGTGCAAAAGTGGAAATCCCGGCCCACATGTAGATGTGCACCAGACAGGCCCCGGCGAGGCAGCCGATGGCGGCGGCGATGAACACGGCCAGGGCGCGGTAGCGGGTCACGTTCATCGCCGAGGCCCGGACGGCCTGATCGTTGTCCTTTACGGCCCGCAGCACCAGGCCCAGGTCGGTGTTGACCAGCCGGCGGATGGCGAAGAGAAGCAAGAGGACCATGGCGATGACGAAATACTGCTCCAGCCAGGCGCTGGGGAAGCTGTCGATGCCCAGGATCCCGTCGGTGCCGCCGAGGATATCCAGGGCTTCGATCACCCGCGCCAGAAAAAGGGGGTACATCAGGGTGACGATAGCGAAGTAGACGCCGCGCAGGGGCAGGCACGGCAGCAACAGCAGGGTGCAGAGCACGCCGCCGATCAGCGCGGCGGCGGGTATCGTGACAAGCGGGGAGAGGCCCAGCTTGGTGTTCAGAATGGCGGTCAGGTAACCGCCGACACCCACGAAAAATGCGCCCCCCAGAGACACCAGGCCCACGTAATGGGCGAGAAAGTCGAAGCTCAAGGCCAGCAGGGCGTAAATACAGACGATGGAAATGACCCGCTGCCAGTACATGCCGGGCATGACCAGCGGCAGGGACAACAGGCCCAGGATCAGCACCAGGCGCGGAGCGGTCAGGTAGGCCAGCTCGCGCCAGGACATCAGGGCATAGAGCCCGTCGCTGCGCACCTTGATGCCGCGGTCGATCCGTTCCTTGCGACGTTGCGGTTCGGCGGCGTTCAGACGCGTTCCTCCAATTCTTTCTGCTGACCGAAAAGGCCGGATGGCTTGAGGATCAGCGTGAGGATAATGGCCAGCAGCGCCACGACCATCTGGAAATGGGAGCCGAGGTAGACCACCGTCAGGATTTGGGCAAAACCGATGATGAAGGCCGCCAGCACCGCACCGGCCCAGCTCCCGATGCCGCCGACGATGCAGACCGCGATGGCCAGGATCAGGACGTTGTAGCCGGATTCGACCACGATGTTTCCGAGCGGCAGCAGCACGACCGCGGCCAGGGCCGCCAGTGCCGAGCCGAGCCCCATGGCCACCACGGCCATCAAGTCCGAGTCGATCCCCAGCATGAGCGCCGCGCGTTCGTCCTGGGCCATGCCCTGCAGGGCCAGGCCGATGCGGGTGTAATGGGTGAACAACCACAAAAAGGCCACCAGGGCTGCGCCGATGCCGACCGCCAGCAGCCGCTGATAGTCTACGGAGATGCCGGCAATCACCGTGCTGCCCTCGATGAAGGGGGGCAGGGTGTAGGTCATGCCCTTGAACCCGCCCCATCGCAAGCCTTCCAGGATGGCCAGCGCGATGGCGTATGAGGCGATGATCTCGGAGATTTCCATGCCCCGGACGCGGATCAGGAAAACGCGGTAAATGACGGCGCCGATGATGGCCGTGACGAGCAGCGCCAACACGATGCTGAGGAAATAGTTGAGCGCCAGGGTGTTGAGTGCGCTCCAGACGATGAAGCCGCTGAGCACGTACAGGGCCCCGTGGGCGAAGTTCGGCAGGCGGCTGGTGCCATAAACGAGCGCGAAGCCCAGGGCGTAGAGGGCCAGCGTCACGCTGTTGATCGTGCCGTAGATGAGGATGTCCATGGATCGGTGTGTCGGTTGAGCCGGTTAGCCCGTTTAGCCGGTTGGCCCGTTGAGCCCGTTGAGCCCGTTGAGCCGGTTGGCCCGTTGGCCCGTTGGCCCATTGAGCCGGTTAGCCCGTTGACCGGTTGGCGGGATTGGGCCGTTTACTGCGCGACTGACGCCGAAGTTGTCCCGCAGCAGTCGGGGGATAACGGTAAAGGGGCCATTTATGGACTATTTTTTCATCCAGGGCGGCAGCAGGATCTCTCCGGTGGCGATGCTCTTGGGATACACGACCACACGTTTGCCGTCCTGCCACTGCAGGATGCTGCCGACGGCGCCCTCTTGGGGGTCGGTGGCGGGGATCACCTGATGGCTCTTGGGATCGAAGCGCAGTCTGCCGTACACGCCCATGATGTCGGTTTGTTCGAGGGCGGCCACGACCTTGTCGGCATCGAGGCTGCCGGCGCGCTCGATGGCGTCTTTCAGCACATAGACGGCCATGTAGCTGCTGGAAGTCCCCAACCCTTCCGGTTCGATGCCCCAGCGCTTGGTGTAGGCGTCGTAGAACTTCATCGTCCAGGGGGTGGCGTTCGAGGGTGCATTGCCGGCGTTGACGACGTTGCAGAGCGTGAACTCACCCTTGCCGTCGGTGGCCTGCCAGAACCCGGGCTGTTCCGCGGCGGCCAGCGTGGAGCCGAAGGGCAGGGCCGGAATCTGCATGTCGTACCATTGCTTCAGGAGGATGGCGCTTTCGGGCATGTCCATCCAGATGTTGATGATTTCGCTTTGCGACTCCTTGGCCTTGAGCAGACCCATCGAAAAGTCGGTGGCGCCGGTGGGATAAATTTCGAGGCCGGTCACGTTCCAGCCCTTTTTCTCGGCGATGTCCTTGACGATGCCGGCCGCGGCGCGCGCGTGGCTGACATCCTGGGCCATGATAAACAGGTTGTTGAACCCGTGCTTTTGCTTCAGGTCGGTGAAGTTGGCGAAAATTTCACCCACCAGGTTCTTGGCTTCGCCGTGGATGCGGAAGCAGTATTTGTATTTGTCGTACTGCTCGGCCACCAGGGCGTGGTATTTCGGCGTCAGTACCCCGGTGGTGAGAATGGACACTTTTTTGTGTTTCGACAGCAGCGGCATGGCCGCCAGCGCCGCCTCGGAGCGGACCGGCCCGCCGATGATAAAATCGGCCTTTTTGTCCAGGATCAGTTTTTCCAGGGCCAAAAGGGCCTCGCTGACCGGCACGCCGGGCTCCAGGTCGCGGGTGTCGATCACCGCCATGTCGAACGGCCGCTTTTTGCCGGCCACGTCAACGCCGCCGGCCGCGTTGATTTCCTCCACGGCCAGCGTGACGCCACGTTCGGCATCCCAGCCGTAGAGAAAGGAGGTGGCCAGGGGGCAGCCGATAACGATCGGTTTTTCGGCGTGCACGACAGCTGCGGACAGGGTCAGTGCGGCGGTCATCAGCAAAACGATCAGGCTCTTAATGCGGTCGGTCTCCATGAGGCCCCCCTTCGTCGATACCAATATTTTGGGAAAAAAAGGATCGCTGCCAAAAACACCGCCCGGGTATTCAGCGATCGGGGATTTCGGGGAAAAATTACCAGTGGAATTGATGGCACATCGTCAGCGAAAAGTCAAATTGATATCAAGCTTTAAGATAAAGGCTTTGGCTGCTGGTGTCGGTCGTTGGCGTATTACGATACAGTAGCCTCCCTCTGGCCTTGCCAAAATTATTATCTTAAAATACACCAGAAGGGACGGCTTAAAGGGAGTATGATGAATAAAATCCGACAAAAAACATTTCAGCCATTAGATCAGGATGAAAAAGACCTGATGGATTCAATCGAGCGTGACGAATGGCAGCCTGTTGAAAATTTTGATCGGGAGAGAAAAAAAGCCATACAAGCCGCTCGAAATACCTTGAAAAAAGATAAACGAATAAATCTTCGTCTTTCTCAAAAGGACTATCACCGAATTCAGATAAAGGCGATTGAAGAAGGCATCCCATATCAAACACTTATTTCAAGTATCGTCCATAAATATCTCGATGGTTCTTTAACTTAGGAGTTGCGAAAACATAAAAATCGGCGCCCAAACTGAAAACAGTAACCCGGCGGACGGCGCCTCTCAGGCGTGCATCCCCGCAACGGAAACGGCTGCCGGCGCTGCCGAGGGTCGGGCGGCCTGCCGGCTCAATTGCTCGTGGGCCGATAGGATCAACTCCTCGGTGGTCTGCCAGTCGATGCAGGCGTCGGTGATCGATACGCCGTATTCGAGCGTGTCCAGGCATCCATCATAATTCTGACGGCCCTGGCGCAGGTTGCTCTCCAGCATCAGCCCGATGATGGCGTCGTTGCCGCCGGTGCGCTGGTTGACGACATCCTGCCAAACCACCGTCTGTTCCTGGTAGCGTTTGCGCGAGTTGGCGTGCGAGCAGTCGACGATGACCGACTCGGGGAGGTTTTTGTCGCGCAGCAGGCGTACGGCCTCGCGGATGCTGACGGTGTCGTAATTCGGGCGGCGGCCGCCACGCAGCACGATGTGGGTATAGGGGTTGCCGGTGGTCTTGACGATGCTGGCCTTGCCTTCGGGATCGATACCCAGGAAACTTTGCGGTGAACCGGCGGCGATCATGGCGTTCAGGGCCGTGTCGAGCCCGCCGTCGGTGCAGTTTTTAAAGCCCACGGGCATCGACAGCCCGCTGACCATTTCCCGGTGGGTCTGCGATTCGGTGGTCCGGGCGCCGATGGCGGCCCAGCACACCAGCCCGGCGATATACTGGGGGGTGATCGGGTCGAGCATTTCGGTCGCGGTGGCCAGGCCCATTTCGGTTATTTTCAGGAGCAGCGCGCGGGCCGTCAACAGGCCCTGCATCATGTCGCAGGAGCCATCCAGGGCCGGGTCGTTGATGAGGCCCTTCCAGCCCACGTTCGTGCGCGGCTTCTCGAAATAGACCCGCATCACCGGATAGATGGTGCCGGCCACTTTCTCTTTCAAGCGGTTGAGTCGTCCGGCGTACTCCAGCGCCGCGGCTTCGTCGTGAATCGAGCAGGGCCCGGCGATGACCAGCAGGCGCGGGTCCTTTTTGCCGATGATGTCGGCGATGACCCGGCGCCCCGAAATGACGGTGCGGGCGGCCTCCGGCGTGATCGGCATGTCGTCTTTCAACGCATGAGGGGAGATGAGCGGGATGAATTCTTTGACATTGACATCGTAGGTTTTCATGACTTTGTGCTCCTTTGCCATGGGCCGGTTAAACCACGGGGATAAGCGTCGCGCCACATTGTGCGGCGGTGGCCGTCTCCCCAAAAAAAAAGCCGCAGGCACGATGCTGCCTGCGGCTTTTGGGTTGGTGATGGTTCAGCGAACCCCAGGCAGACCACGGGCGCCATGGTAATACCCGTAATAGAAATATCTGCCTGTGGTAAATCCTGTCATTGGATTAGTCCTCACAAAATTAGGCTGCATTAATGGCATGCCCGCAAAAAGATGTCAAGCGGATTTAAAGTTTTTTGGCATGGCAGCCCGACACCATTTTCAGCAGCGATGACGGAGGATCATTCCGACAGCATGTCCTTGATGGCATCCAGCACGGGGTTGAGTTCACCCGGCGTGCTTTGCGAGGCCGGCTGCCGGGTGCCCGCGCCCGCCAGGGCTTTTTTTACGCAATCGTACTGCTCCCAACCTTTGAGGGGGTAATTCAAGTCGACGGTTTTCCATTTCGGGTGCCCGTTCTGGATCAGCCAGTCGAGATTGTCATAGATGTATTTGGCCGCACGGCCGACATTTTCGCAGTGAAAGCGCCTGAAGTCGTAGGAAATAAGAACCGCTTTCACCGCTGCGGTCGTCACGGCCTTATCCTGCCACGCATACGTGCCGGCCGGGATTTCGGACTGCGGATAGAACTCCAGAATATTCTTGTTGGTGATCGGGATCAGGGCCAGGTTATCCTCGGCCGTGACGCTTTCACTGAAAAGTTTGACCGGGTAGCCGGCCACGTAAAACATGGCATCGATCCGGCCCTGCTTCAGTTGTTCCAACGCCTCGTCGAGCCCGATGGTCAGCAGTTCCGCCGGTTGGATCCCCGAAACTTTGAAGAGGAGCCTTGAGGTCAGGTAATTGCCGCTGCCCTCGGTGCCGATGGCCACCCTCTTGCCTGCCAGATAATCGAAATTGACAATTTCCTTTTTCCCCAGCAGGTGAATCTCCTCATTGTAGAGCGGAAAGACCATTCGGGTCTTGGAAGCGATTTGCTTTAACAGCGGGTTGGTTTGAACCTGCGACACAAAGGCCAGCACGTCCGACTGGACGATTCCCAATTGAGTGTCCGGCTTCTGGTAGACCGCATAGATATTTTCGACCGACCCCTTGGAATTATCGACCCGCAGGTCGATATTGGTGCGGGCCAGAAGTTTTTGAAGGTCCAGGCCGAACTGGTAGTAGGTTCCCTTGGGGCCGCCCGTCATGATCCCCATTTTTAAACGGTTTGCATCCTGGGCTGCCGCCGAGCCGAGGCACAGCAGAACCAGGGCTGACAGGATGACCCCCTGCCACAGGACTTTGGTCGCCGGTGGTGCAGTGTGAAATTGTTTTTTTCGAATCATTTCATCACTCCCCTCGTTTTTCAAGACCAGGACCGGGATATAGGATTCTTGCCGGACCCGGTTCAAGAGGCCTTGCCGGCCGGGAAGATTCCCCGCGCTGATCTTTGGGTTGATTCACCAAGCCTTCTTTTATATGAAAGCCATATCACACCGCTGTGCCAGGTCAAGAGCGTTTTCAAACCGCAATCAGAGATACAGGCTTCTAGACAAAGGTTTTTGCTGCTGGTATCGGTCGTCGGCGTATTAAAATACAGCCTTCTCCCTCTGGCCTTGCCAAAATAATTATTTTGAAGTCTATAGACCCGGGAAAAGGAGGCCGCCCATGAAAACGAAGCTGACCATCCTCTGCGAAAATTCGGTCGGTGTGCCCTTCGGCGTTATCGGTGAACACGGATTTGCCTGCTACGTGGAAACCGACCAGCGCAGCTACCTGTTCGATACGGGGCAGGGGTTCGGCATCGCACAGAATTCCCTGGCGCTCAAGAAAGACCTGGCCGCTATCACGGCGATCATGATCAGCCACGGGCACTACGATCACACCGGCGGGCTGCCGGCGGTCCTTCAGGTCCGGGCGCCGGTGGATGTGCATGGCCACCCGGATATTTTCATGAAACGCATCAGCTCCGCGGGCGGCAGCCCGCGCTCGATCGGAATGCCCCACAGCCGGCGTTATCTGGAATCACTCGGCGCCAGGTTTCGATTGGAAAAAGAAATGGTCGAGGTGGGGCCGGGAGTGTTTCTGACCGGCGAGATTCCGCGCCTGAGCACCTTTGAAAAGGGCGATGCCAACATGACGGCCATTACGGACCGGGGCGAAGAAATCCATCCCGATCCCCTGAAGGACGACCTGTCGCTGATCGTGGAGTCAGCCAAGGGGTTGATCCTGGTTCTCGGCTGCGCCCACGCCGGCCTGATCAACATCATCGACTATGCCCTGGAAAAAACCGGGCGCGACAGGATCTTTGCGATTATCGGCGGCACCCACCTGGGCTTTACGAGCGATGCGCAGTTCGCCGAAACCCTGAAGATGATCGATCGCTACGACATCGAGCGCATCGGTGTTTCGCACTGCACCGGGCTGCCGCGCGCCGCGATGCTGCAGGCCAGGTTCAAGGAGCGCTTTTTCTTCGGAAATGTCGGCGCGACACTGGAGGCCTGAAGGCAAAAACCGCGTGCGGGCAAGAGTCAAAGTCGACGGCCGATCGGGTGCGCTAATCGAGCCGCTGTCGACGTTACGCTTTCACGCGCGACATGAAGCGGACCGCCGCGATGTTTACCCGCACGATCTCTCCGGGAGCAAGGTATTCGGGGACCAGCACTGTCACGCCGTTGGAAAGAATCGCCGGCTTGTTGCGATTGGTGGCCGTGGCCCCCCGGATGACCGGTGCGGTTTCGGCGATGGCCAGGTCGGCGGAGGCCGGCAGTTCGATGGCGATGATACTGCCGCCCTGCAGCAGGGCCGTGATGCCCTCGAGCCCTTCGCTCAGCCACTGCGCCTGTTCTCCCAGAAATTCTTCACCCAGGGTGTACTGCTCATAGTTGTCCACATCCATGAAGGTGAACAGGTCACGGTCGCGGTAGAGAAAGTTGACCGACCGGCGCTCCAGATCCACCTCCTCCAGGGTGTCGTTGCCCTTGAACGATTGTTCCAGCTTCTGGCCGGACGGGATGGCGGCAAAGCGGACCTTGTAGAGCGTATTGGCCCCGCGGGCGGATGGGGTTTGAACATCGATCTGTTTGGCCTGACAGAGCTGGCCATTGATCAAAACAATGGCACCCTTTTTCAGGTTGGATGCTTTCAACAAATGACTCCTCGTGTTAGTGGTGGAACTGACAGGCGCCCCGGGATCGGCATGACGAGTATCGCTTCTGCCATCGGGAAACTTGTGACTGCACCTATCACGGACGGCGTCGTTCGTCAAAAAGAAAACAGGAGCGCGCGAATCAGGGGCAATTAATATGACGAAAGATAACGGGATGGGACGTTATGCGCTGCAACTGGTGAAAACCGATTCCGGAACCGGCTATTTCGCCTGCTTTCCCCGGGGAAATCCTGATTTTGCGGCCGGCCTGCGATATGCGCGGGCGCATCCCAACGATGAATTCATGCGAAAACACCTGCTGCAGTTGATAAACGCCTGGGACAGGCGCTCGCTGGCGCAGGCCATTTCGGCCTGTAAGGCGACCGATCTTTTTCTTCTGGCCCTGTATTTCGAAGCCTGCCTGCTCAATCCGCAATTCGATTCGCTGCGCCGTCTTTTCGCGTCCGCTGAGACGCAGCGCCTGGCCGATGTCACGCCGCTCGTTTATATCGGCGCCGCCCTGTTGGCGGACAGGGCAAGCCACGAAAAATGGATCCGGCTCTTTCGACTGAACATCACGGCGCATAAGGAACTTCCACATCCGGAAGGGGGGACCCCGGCGCCGCCGTTTCCCAACCGGCTCGCTATCGAGGCCGGAAAGGTGAGGCAGACATTGCAGGAGGCATTCGACCGGCGGCCGGCCGGCGCTGACCGGCAACACACCGCGCCTTTGGAAGCTGCCGGGACCACGGCCCTGGCCCTCGACCGGCTGGCGAAAGCCGGCATTGTTCCGGGCCCTGAAATGCGGCACGAATCATCCCTCAGCCCGATCGCCCTGCTGCGGGGGTGGGAAATGAAGACGCGCGTGCACAATGGACGGCACCGCTTCACATTGGAAGGGCCTCAAACCGCCTACGGCCGCGGGCTCGACCTTGAATCGGCCCGTGCGGCCTGCGTCATGGAAATCGTCGAGCGATGCTCGGCCTATGCCGCCGTTGTCCCCGGCCGTATCGCAGGGTATCAAAAATCGTATCCCCTGCTGCACGGCCGTGCCTCGGAGCTGCGGCAACAGCACATCAACCACCTCGATCCCAACCGGCTGACGCTCGAAGCGCCGTATTTGGATGATCCTTTCTACTGGATTGAAGGGCAGGAAGCCGCCGGAACCGGATCGCGATCCATCTTCGTGCCGGCGCAGTGCGTCTTTTTGTTCTGCAACCTGGATGAGCGCAAGCTCTTTTCCGCGCTGGGGTCGACCGGCCTGGCCTCGGGCAGCACCATGGCGGCCGCCAAAGTGAGCGCGCTGCTGGAGGTTATAGAGCGCGACAGCGAAAGCACCATGCCCTTTACGCCCCGGCAGTGTTTCGAGGCCGAGACCGAGGACCCGATGGTGGGCGCCCTGCTGGAGAGCTACGACCGGCTGGGCATCCGGGTGCAGTTCCAGGACATGACCACCCCGCTCGGGGTGCCGTGCTGCAAGTGTTTCGTGGTTTCGGCGGACGGGCATATCGTGAAGGGAACCGGCGCGCACCTCGATGCGCGGCGGGCACTGCTGGCGGCCATGACGGAGACGCCGTATCCCTATCCCGGCGGTGCGCCGTCAGGTTCGGCCCTGCAGGGGCTCCTGCGCGTGCCATTGGAAAAGCTGCCGGATTACTCATGCGGTGACGCGGCCCGGGACCTGGAGTTGCTTGAAACCCTGCTGGTTTCCAACGGCTTCAGGCCGATCTATGTCGATTTGACCCGCCGGGATGTCGGTATGCCGGTCGTACGGGCGATCGTGCCCGGTATGGAGTTATTGGGGGATTTCGACCGTTTTTCACGGGTCAATCCGCGGCTCTATGCCAATTACGTCGGGATGTTCGGTTCTGCAGGCTGATCGGCCGGCGGCAAGCAGCGGGTTATTTGTAGAGGTTCTGGATACAGGTTTCGAAAATCCTGGCAATGTTATACAGCGCCAACCGCAAAAACCAGTCATAGCGCGGATGGTCGGTAAATTTCGGAATGGCATATTTTTCCCGGTTTTGGGCCAGGGACCGGAATCCGAATTCACCGATGTTCCACATCAGGGTTTCATACGCCGCGGCGTCGAGATCGCGCGCCCACACGGTACGCTTGTCCGCCGCCAGGGCCTCGCGATAGTCTGCCGTAAACACGGGTTCGGCACCTCTTGCGGCTGTATTTTCCAGGGCGAACTCGCAACCATAGACCAATGCGATTCCCAATACGGCCCCGTGCATGCGCAGCTGCCAGATGGCGTCGATTTCCGTGCGCGGCAGGGGATAGGCCCCGGTTTCGAGATTGATCAGGCTTGAAATGGCCCCGAATTCACCTGCATACCGCAGCAGCAGGGTCAGGGAATGTTCATCGACCGTCTCGACCCATTTCTTCAATCTGGACATCGATTCCCCTGCACGGTTTTAGACTTCAAGATCGCAAAAATTATACGATGACGCGCCTGGTTTGTCAAATTTGCGGAAGGGCCAAAACGGAGAGCCGGAGGAGCGAACGGGACCACCGGCCCGCTTTTTCACAGCCGGATTTCCACCGTGTCGCGCAAAAAATTCTTGACGTCGGCGATCGGTACCTCGCGACGGTGGAAGATGCCGGCCGCCAGGGCCGATTCGGCCGCGGTGGCGGTAAATACCTCCAGGAAGTGGTCTGGCCGACCGGCGCCGCTGGAGGCGATAACCGGAATCGAGACCGATTCCTTGACCGCCTGGATCAACTCGAGGTCGAAACCCAGCCCCGTGCCGTCCCGGTCGATGCAGTTAAGCAGGATTTCGCCGGCGCCCAGCTTTTCACAGGCCCGCGCCAGGGTCACGGCGTCGAGGTCCCGCCCTTCGCGGCCGCCTTTTATCGTGCATTGATACCAGCAATACCGCTCTCCGGCCGGGCCGGGAAAACGCGTTTCAATGACACGGTGGCGGACGGCGTCCGGTGAGGGGACATACACCCTGCGCGGATCGATGGAAATGACCACGGCCTGATTGCCGTAGACGGCGGCGATCTGCTCGATGGCGCTGCCGCCGGATTTTACACCGGATGCCAGATACTCTTCCACAATGAGCACCGCATCACTGCCGATCGACACCTTGTCGGCTCCGGACCGGAAATACTCCGCCGCGACCTCGAGCGCCGAATACGCGCGATTGTTCTTGTCGGTGTAGTTGCGGATGCCGCCGCCGATTGTCAACGGCACGAAGACCGTGCGGGAGGTTTGTTTCAGTACCTCGAGCATCGGCATGTCTTCCAGCGGAAAATCACGGAAGCCGGTGATGTTGAGAAAGGTGATTTCATCGGCGCCCTCCTCATAGTAACGGCCGGCCAATGTGACCGGCCGGCCGAGATTGCGCACGTCTCCATCTTCCCGCACATCGTAGCGGTCGCCTTTCGTGACCACCAGATCGCCCTGGTCATTCGAGCGCACATCCAGGCAGGCGATGATCCGTTTGGCCAGGCAGGTGCGGTTGGGGGTCCGGGGAGGCAGAAAAGGGCGCGAATCGGCGCCCAAAAAATTTTTCAGGAGGCGCAGCCCGGCGCGCCCGCTCTTTTCGGGGTGGAACTGGGTCGCGATGATGTTATCTTTTTGAATGGCGCTGACAAACCTGTCGCCGTAATCGGTGGTCGTCAGGACCAGCGCCGGGTCCTTTGGCGAAACGTAATAGGAATGGACGAAATAAAATTTTTCGTCACCGGCGAGCGAATCGAAGATTTTCGAGGGCTGTCGGATGGTGAGGCCGTTCCAGCCGATGTGCGGAACTGCCAGCGCATGGGTGAACCGTTTCACCACGCCCGGAATGACCCCCAGACCCCGGCAGTCCGGCGCTTCTTCACTGCTTTCGAAGAGCGCCTGCAAGCCGAGGCAAATGCCCAGAAACGGCCGGTTTGACTCAAGATAGGCCTTTAGCGGCTCCACGAGGCCTTTGTCGTGCAGGATCCGCATCATGTTGCCGAAGGCCCCCACCCCCGGAAAAACCAGTTTCTCGGCCGCAAGGATGTCACCGGCCGCCGAAACGGTTTTGACGGTTTCCCCCAGGCTTTCAATGGCGTTGACAACGCTTCTGACGTTGCCGGCGCCGTAATCGAGCAATGTGATCATGTGGGTATGCCTGTTGGCCGGTTAGCCCGTTAGCCGGTTGAGCCGGTTGCCCGTTGGCCGGATAAACGATTAGTGTTGGTGATATTCGGCGTTTGATGGTCAACTTTCTCCCGAGAAAGCCTCTCAACCATCTTTCGCCCCCCTTGTCCGGGTGCGCCCGCCCGCCTGGTAAGTTCCAACCGCTGCCTATGCGATCTTTTAGGGCCCAACCTATTCGATTCCTGGAAACGCGGACGGCGACAGGCGGCGGCAAGCGGCGGCAAGGGGTCAAGAAGTCGGCCCCTTTGTCGACTGCAGGGCTTCGGTCAACTTTTCCAGCAGGTCTTCGAGTTCGTAGGGTTTGGTGAGGTAATCGAAAGCGCCGCAGGCGAGCCCCTCCCGGGCCGCCTGTTCGGACCCGTGCCCGGTCAGCATGAGTACCGGCAGCTCCGGGTCCATTTTGAGGAAAATTTTCAGGACCTCTATCCCGTCCATGTCCTCCATCTTGAGATCCAGGATCGCCACATCGAACTCCCGGGCCCGCAGGGACTGGATGGCTTGCGTGCCGCTGTAGGCCAGGGAGACATCGAACCCCCGCTTGGTCAATCGTTTGGATAAAACGGCGCCAAAGGCCCGTTCGTCATCGACCAGCAGCAGTCTGGGCCGGTGGCGATCCTCGTTTTCACCGGACATGCGCGTTCCCCCTATGGACGACGGGATGTGATCTCCCTGAGCCGGGCGTCGACAATCTTGTTCTCGTGCGAGCGTTTCCTGGCGGCCGCCTCTTCGACCTTGGCCAGCAGCACATCCATTTCGCAGGGCTTCATAAGGTAATCGAGCGCCCCGAGTTTCATGCCGTCGATGGCCGTTTCGACCGTGGCATGCCCGGTCAGCATGATCACCTCCACCAGGGGGTGCCTCTTCTTGATTTCCTTAAGGGTTTCGACACCATCCATGCCGGGCATCTTGACATCCAGAATGACCACTTCGAGTTTGGGATCCTTGGCGAGCGCCTCCAGCGCAACCTGGCCGTTCAAAGCCGTCGTCACCTCCAGTTTGCGTTTTGTCAGACGCTTGGTCATGGTCTCCACGAAAGGTGCTTCGTCGTCGACTAAGAGTACGTTGGCTATGGTCATGTCTATTCTCCTTTTGCAGGGGCATCGATGACATCGTTGATCGATGCTCAATATTTATTCAGGCGTCGGCGGCCTGAGGGGCGCCAGGAGCCTCCGCCAGAGGCGGCCGCGAGAGGGGAAAATGGAGGTGAAAGGTCGTGCCCTCGCCCAGAACACTGTCGACGCCGATTTCCCCGCCCATCTTGTTGATGATCCCGTAACAGATGGACAGTCCCAGGCCGGTGCCCTTGCCCACCGGTTTGGTGGTAAAAAACGGGTCGAAAATTTTGGCCAGATTCGCCTTGGGGATGCCGGGACCGGTGTCGGCGATGTCGACCACCACCCCGTGGAATTCACGCTCGTCCGCGACCCGGGTGGTGATCGTCAGGGTGCCGCCGGTTTTTTCCATGGCATCCAGAGCGTTGTTGATCAGGTTCAGGAAAACCTGCTGAAGCTCGATTTCGGAGGCGTAAATCAGCGGCAGGTCGGCCTTGAGGTCGGTCTCGATCGAGACATTGCCGAACTTGGCGCGCTGGCCCGAGAGCCTGACCATCTCTTCGATCAGGGCGTTCAGCTGGAGTTTCTTGGCCTTGCCGTCGGTTTTGCGGGCGAAACTGAGCAGGTTATGGGTGATGTCCTTGCACCGGTGTCCCTGGACCCGGATCTGTTTCAGGGCGCGGTGAAACTCCTCCAGGTTTTTGCCCTGCTTGAGGTCCTCCTCTTCGAGCAGGTCCTCGATCCAGCCGGCCTCTTCGACCATGATCGCCACCGGGTTGTTGATTTCATGGGCGATCCCCGCCGCCAGCTCCCCGATCGAAGCCAGTTTTCCGGTTTCGATCACCTGCTTGTCCATCATCTCCTTGTCCCGGTCGGCCTGGGCCATGCGGCTGATCATGCGCCGCGACAGCAGCAGGGCCATGGTCACGATGCCGATGCCGCCGAGCATGATGATGACAAAGGCGATGTTCTGGGTGCGCCGCAGGTCCGAGAACGCATCGTAGGCCCGCTGCTGATAGACAAGCAGCCAGTCGCCGTTTTTTAAAAAAGCCGCAACATAGATGTTCATCTGCCCGGACGCATCGGCTTTTTCAATGATATGAACCGTTTTGGTTCCTTCTTCCTGCCGGATGCCCAGAAAATCGCGGTAGGGCCCCTTCTGCGGCAGGATCTCGGAGATGGTCTGGGTCTGCAGTTCACCGTTGCGGTTCAGGATGAAGGCAAACCCGGTGGCCCCGATGCGAATCCTTTCCACCAGGTTGTTGAACGCCACGAAGTCGATGGTCGCCCGGATGATGGTCGGCTTGCCGAACCAGTATTCACGCACGGCGATGATGAAGTGCGGCAGGCCGCGCAGGCCCAGGAACACATCGCTGATGAAATAGTCGCTGTTGCTGGCTTTTTTGAACCAGTCGGCGTCCGAATACTGGGCCTTGCCCAGCTTGAAGGGCCCGACGTAGGCGATCTGAACGCCCTGGGCATCGACCACCCCCAGATCCACGAACGCGGGGGAGAACACCTGCTGAAAGGTTTCCAGCCGCTCCTGCAGCACGGCGGCATCTGTGGTCCGGTCGTCGAACAAGCTTTTGCCGAGAAAGCGCACGTCGCTGAGCTTTTCGTTCAGGAAGGTCTCGATGTTCTGCCGGTGCTTTTCGACCATTTCGCCGAGGTGCGCGTAGACCTTTTCCTTGTGCGACCTCTGAAACTCATACAGAATGACGCCGCTGACAAGGAGCATGGGGGTCAGGGACACCACCAGGACGAGCGTGATCATTTTGCGGGCCAGCGATCGGTAGTACGGATTCTCCAGGCTGTCCGGCCCGGGGTGACGGATTTTTTGGTTTGCAATGACGCTGGTGCTCAAGAATATCGCTCCGTTTTACCGAGTCGATGACCTTTATGGGCAGAAACCGCCCGCAGGGCGGTCGATCTTTCGGCACCCTGCGGTTATGGTTGCCAATTCGGTGCGACTAACGCGGTATAGTAACCGGCATGCCCATCAGGGGCCAGAGGATGAAGACCGCAAAGCCCACCACGACCATGAGCAGAATGCTGGCCGGGATACCGTACAGAAAGAACTCTCCCGGGGTAAACTGTTTCGAATCGTAGGCAATCGCATTGGGGGCGGCCCCCACGAGCAGCAAAAAGGGCATACCGGCCGTCACCAGCGCGGCAAAAAGGATGACCTCGGCCGCCACTCCGAGATAGGGGGCGATGACGAACGCCACCGGCAGCGAAATGGCGATGGCGGCCACGTTCATGATGAAATTGGTCATGATCAGGACAAAAAAAGCGATGCTCATGGTGAACACGAACCAGTTGGCCTCCTTGAACATCACCAGCCAGTTGACGGCCAGCCATTTGGCGGCCCCGGTCTCCCAGAGGCAGAAACCGATGCTCATCGCCCCGGCGAAGAGCAGGATGATGTTCCAGGGGATGGCCTCCAGGTCGTCGATGTCCAGGATCCCGGTCACGAAGAACATGATGGTCGAAATCAGGATGATGGCCGTCTTGTCGACCGGCTGCAGGGCCGGCACGAAGGAGCGCAGGGCCATGGTCAGGATGCAGGCGAAGACGATGATGCTGGCCAGGATCTCGTTGCGCGACAGTGGGCCGAGTTCCGAATAGAGCTGCTTGGCCCGGTCTTTCAGGCCGGGGATGGTTTTCTTTTCCGGTTTGAGGAATATCATGAAAAATCCCCACAGGAGAAAGGTCATCAGCCATCCGATGGGGAACATGTAGTAGGTCAGCTGGAAAAACGAGACGCTCTTGCCGATGATGTCGGTGTAAAAGCCTAAGGCCACGGCTCCCCGCGCGGCTCCCAAGAGGGTGATGATGCTGCCGGCGCCGGCCACGTAGGCCATGCCGATGAAGAGCCCCTTGCCGAATTTGGTGGGACGGTCGCCCTCGCCGTACAGGGAATAGATGGCCAGCAGCAGGGGATAAATGGTGGCCGCCACGGCGGTGTGGGCCATGATGTGGGTCAGGGCGGCGGTGACCACGAAACAGCCCAGGTAAATCATGCTGGTGCGCTCGCCCACGATCGCCAGCATCTTGTAGGCCATGCGGCGGGTCAGGCCGGTTTTCGTGAACACCAGGCCGATGACGATCGAGGCGAAGATGAACATCACCGACGGGTCCATGAAGTCCTTGAAGGCCACTTTGGCGGGCCGGATCAGAAACAGCGCCTGCAGCACGCCGATCGCCAGGCTGGTGACACCGATCGGCACGACTTCGAAAACCCACCAGGTGCCGGCCAGGAGAAAGACCGCCAGGGCCCCCTTGCCTTCGCGGGTCAGTTCAAAGTGCTTGCCGAGTGGATCGATGGCGTCCGGCCACGGTGGGGAGTAATAGGCGAGCGTGAAAAGGCCGATCCCCAAAAAAAGAAAAATAAGTTTTTTCCAATTAATCCGGCTTGATATTCCATTGACCCCATCGCTCATGCTGCAGTCCTCCTCCGTCTTGCCGCTCGGTGATGTTGTGGTATCGTCCGGTTCGGATCATTCGAGCGGATCGATTCAGTCACTTGTCGCACCCGTCTAGCTTCGGCACTCCTTCAATTTGTGAAAAACGGCGGCAAAAACGTCGGAGAGCCTCAGGACGCCGAGGATTTCGCCGGCCTTGTTGGTTACCAGCAGCGATTGGTGGTGGCCGATAATCAGCTGGTGGATGGCCACATCCAGGGAAGCTTCCTCGTGGACGTATTCGCCTTCGGTGGGGGTGTACATGAAATCCTTGACCTTGCGGTCGGCCGCTTTTCTGCAGATGTCCGTCAAGGGGGTGGCCCACAGCGAAAATTGGTTCAGCATGCCCTGGATGAATTTGGTGCTGAACCCCAGGTGCCGGATGGTGCCGTCGGTTTGCAGCTCGTTGTATTTCGGCTCGAGGGCCTTTAAAGCATCCAACTGGCTGATTTTACCAACTATTTTGTTATTTTTGTCTAAAATCAAGACGGCGCGATGCCGGTAGCGCGTCTGGTCGAATTGTTCCTGGGCCTTCTCAAGGGCCAGGATGGCGTCGCTGAGCGTGGCATCTTCGGAAACCGTGGCGTATTCCGAAATCGGGACCATCAGATCTTTGACGATATACGTTTTCATCTCCCTGCTCCTTCCATGATGGCGCGGTTTTGAGAAAATAGTCAAAACCGGAAAAGTCCAACGGGGGCCTGTGAAATAAATGCCATCCGTTAGCATTGAGATTTTGAAAGATCAATACTTAATTGGCTTACCGGACGGGGCGCGGGATTGCCGCCGAGGGCCTCAATTAAATGGCGGCAGCTGCTGCGGCAAACATTTCAAGCGGCTCTGGGCGGCGGTTGCTTCCGGAGGGGGAGCTTCGGCGAAAATGGCAGGAGAGCTTTCGGCACCATCAAAACAGTGTCGGGGATTCAGGTCACGAATCGATTCGGACCCGCACCCGTTTTGCGGTCGTGATGTCGGGAACATCTAAAGCCGGCAAGGGTTTGCGGAAGTAAGCTGGTTTAAACCGGTTGATATAGGTGGGCAGGTTGATGATCAGCGGCAGAATGCCGAAGGGGGCCCAGCAGCGTTTGTTGAGGAAGGCGTCCGCTGCGCGGAACAGGTCCACCGCCAGGCTGACGATACCGATGCCGAAGGTCGTGTGGCCGACGATCAGGGCGGGCAATTCCGTATAGGAGCCCATCGCCGACAAAAGTTCGAACCCCTCGCCGAGCAGAAAATAACTCAGGGCGGTCGGAATCCCGCAGGCCAGCGCATTTATCCCCGTCAGCCGATAGGCACGCTCGTGCATGCCGTTTAGCCGGGCGAAGGTCAGTTGATCCTGCCGCGTGAGCGAGCCCCCCACATAATAGGTATAGAGCAGGTCGGCCAGGCGGCTGAGACCGACGGACGCCAGAAAATGCCGCAGCTTGTGGTGTCGGAGCCAATACGACCCGGAATTTCTGCTTGTGGTGCCCGCGGCGTTGGTCGGGGGCTCCTGTTTCATGAACCGGTAGAATTTCAGTATTTGGCGGCCGATGATCCCGCTCTTGGTGATGAGATCCTCGGAACTCAGTTCGGGCTCAGGTTCGGGGTCAGAAAAAAACGCTGTCATCGATGCACGCCGTCCCCGTCTGCAGGGGATATTGGTGGAAATTTCGGGTTGCGAGTTACGGGCTTATTGGGTTTTTGATGTTCCAGGCCAAAATGATTGACAGCCCGGTATCTCGCTTCATAAGCGGTTGGCGTTCCTTTTTGCGAGTTTCAAGTTTCGAGTATCGAGTTTCCCTTTATGGGTTACGGGTTTTCGAGATTGTCGATGTCCTTGACTCGATGGTCATCTGCGGGGCTATGTATCATAATGGCCGGCAGTGTCAATTTCGATTCCGTCTCCGCCGCCGGTTTAAGCCCCCAACTGAAATTGACGCGAATGGCCGGCACCGGGTGGCGGGTCAGTGGGCAAAGCCGGTCAGCTCGACTTCGAAGTGCAGGGTTTTGCCCGCCAGCGGATGATTGGCATCCAGGGTCACCGTTTCCTCATCCATCCCCGCGATCCAGACCACGAATGACGAGCCGTCTTTTTGCTTGACCTGAAGCTGCAGCCCGAGCACCGGTTCGACGGAATCCGGCAGGTGGGCGCGACTGATCGTGGTGCAGAGCTTCTCGTCGCTTGGACCGTAGGCCTCCTGCGGGGAAATGACGAGATGTCGGTTTTCCCCGACTTCCATTCCAATCAACCCGTCTTCGAATCCCTTGATAAGACGGCCCTCACCGATGGTCATCTCCAGGGGAGATTTCCCGCGGGAGGTGTCGAAAATCGTCTCGTCAGCAAGCCGCCCGGTGTAGTGAACCGTGACGGTATCGCCGGTTTTGGCCTTGCACATCATGCCTCCTTTCCGTGGATGTGACTGTTTCCATCCGAAAAATCCTTAACGCAAACTTCCGAAGCAGGGGGACATGCCGGATCGCAAAGAGAAGAAATATAGAGGAGCAGGGGGTGATAAAAAGAGTGTTTTTCGCATGGTAGTCATGTCCAAGAGCTGCCATTATAGGAGTTTATCCTACCACTAATAAAAACAAAGTCAAGTGCGCCGGACCACAAGCGGGTTGACATGAGCGGTATGCATGGTGTAAGAAAACACAGAGAGATAAGTCGTCTATCCGCATATTTCTCCCTCTTTTCTTTCTGCGGACCAGGTGTGGGTGCGGGTCCCGATAATAGGTGTCTTTTTTCTCCACCGGCACGGGCAGTCAGTTTTCAGCTGTTCGACCAGAGTGTGGCCGGCAATGGTTTCCTCCCGGTTTGTCTTTTCGTCCCGAGACGCTTGGAACAAAACGGAATTGCGCCGGCAGGGCCAAGGCCGGGCGTTCAGCAGGCGTCATCGTCTCGCGCCGCAGCGCCGCCGCGGCCCCAAACCACAGTTTTCCGGTAGGCACCCGCAGGCGCACGTTCGTTCGAGACGTCACCCCCAACTTCTGGAGGTCATCATGTGGCAAAAGTACCGGATCACCAAAAACGACACATCTGAAAAACTTCACATTCGGGAGTTCGCCGTATTGGATAATGTTCCGCGAATGAGTGAAATTGCGGATATCAACCAGGAAGACTATTCATTGCTTTGCGAAGAAAGCTACGATAGTCAAGAGGTCACATCGGCTATCGTGGAAGGCAAGTCGGCATTGATCGGCGTATTGAGAACGCCGAACATGTATCCGATCAGCGTTTATGCCGAGGTAATCGCCGAATCGGTGATCGAACTCTACGATTCAGAAGCACCGGAATCGGTCGAACTGCTGTTCGATGATGCCGACCTGCTTCAATGAAGCCTCTTGCCGGTGTCGTGGCATCTCGACGGGTCTCGATGGCCTTGAACGAGGCAGGTGACCGGCGTTGCGAGGTTCAGGGTTCAGCCCGGCCGCCGGCCGCGAAACGCCTACTTTATTGTTGTCCTTGGCGCCTCTGACCGGTTCGACGTTCCGGCTGCTGGAAGTCGACCCGCATCGGGTCAACGCGCCATTCTGGGGGCCGTTGAGCCGTCGCGGCAGGTGTGGTATAGGCGATGCCGATCGACAGTATCCGGAGTCGGTCGGAGCGCATACCCCTTTTGGAGGACAAGCCGTGACGGTTGATGCTTTTACCTGCCGCTGTGTCAGCGATACCCTGGACGGGCTGCGTGATGGCCTGTCCCACTTCTCGGGCCCCAGCCGGGCCGCCGTGCTGTTCTCGATTGCCCCCGGTGATCCCCTGTTCATCTGCGATCCCCAGAACCTTCTCAAAGGCCATGAGCCCCGCTTCAGGGAGCTTTACCTGGACAACGAGCAGTGGCGACGCGAACTTCCTGCCGGCTGTGACAAGAACAGGTTCAGCTACATGGTCGCGGAAAAGAACCTTCAACTGGCCGGCCTCATCTCCTGCGGCGGACGTTCCAGCGCGGTATTTTTTCAGATGTGGTTCACCGATCACCATCCGGATATGTGTTCCATCGGACCCACCGAGCGTTGGCTGGAACACGCCGCCTGGCGTTTCTCGCACGATATGGCCAATGACAGGGAACTGTACACGGGCATATCGGGCGGTTTTTTGCGTGAATTCGCCAGCCACGCCGTGCATGACTACCTCGTCGACCGGATGAATGTTCTCCTGGGGTGGGACAGCCAGTTGCGGATTTACCCCATTCTGGACGCTGTTCTGGGAATATCGCGGACGCGGGAAGAGCAAATGATGCCCAGGGGCGAACTGGTTTTCCTCGAACGGCCCCTGCTGGGCAGCATCGACTACCTGGCGCGGTTTCCTGAAATGGAGCAGCCTCTGCTGGACAACTTTAAGCATGTCCGCAAGCTGCTGCAGGCGGTGGAGGATTCCGATCGCCAACTGGTGTCGGATGGGAAGAACATCGTCGGCATCAGCACCGCCGGCGGGATGCCGCCCTTTTTTATCACGGCGGACTTCAGGGGCAATTTCGGCTTCCTGAAACTCAACGGCGAGGAGGTGTGCAGTTTTTCCGACGGCAGCTTTAAATCCACCACCCGCAAGGCCAAGCTAGTCCAGGTGGAGGAGGCCCTGTTCGAAGCCCGGCTCGATCCGGCGGTCGGCAGTCACCTGTTCAAAATAACGGCGGCACTGGTTCATGCCGCCGAAGAATCGAAATCCGGCTGTACCCTGGTCATCGACCTGAACGATGAACCGGTTGTCATCTCTGGTCAGAGGCTGGCCGAGCCGCTCGATCTCCAGCAATCACACCTGCTGGAACTGGCCATCGCCCTGTCCAAAGTGGACGGGGCGCTCCACATCGGGCGCGACCGGCGTCTGCACGGGTTTGCCTGCCTGCTCGACGGCCTGGCGATACCGGGCGAAGATCGGGCGCGCGGGGCGCGCTTCAATTCGGCCCTGCGGTTTACGGCCGTGCGGCCGAAAATCCTGGTCGTGGTCGTGTCGGTCGATCGGCCGTATGCCGTCATCCAGGAAGGGGTCGAAATCAGTGCCCAGTGTCAGTGGGTGCCCCTGACAAGTTGCCTTTTCCGCCCGCTGACGCTGGCGGCCTGGGTCAACGGAAAAAAATCGGGTGTTCTGCTTTCCAGCGCAGCCTGATGCCGAAATGGCACAAAAGGGTCAGGTACCGTTTCAGAAATGAGCAACTTTGCGCGAGTTCAAGGAAAAAGGAAATCGTTGGAATTGCGCAAAAAGGCCATTTCTGGATGGGACACTCAATAGTTTTCCGCTAAAAGTTCAAAATAAGCCCGCGGGTGATCGCAGGTCGGACAGATGTCCGGGGCCTCGGCGGCCTCCATGACCCGGCCGCAGTTGCGGCATTTCCAGAGCACTTTCTGCGGCTTCTTGAAGACGCGATCGGCCTGGACGGCTTCGATCAGTTTGTTGTAGCGACGTTCATGCCATTTTTCGACTTCGGCCACCTGTTTGAAGATCCGGGCGGCATCCTTGAAGCCTTCCTGATCGGCCTCATCGGCAAAGCCCGTGTAGAGGGTCGTCCATTCCATGCGTTCCCCTTCGGCGGCGGCCTTCAATTGCTCGAGCGTGCCGCCGACCACGCCGGCCGGATACCCGGCCGTGATGGTGGCCTCGCCGCCCTGCAGCTGGCGGAAAAAAACCTTGGCGTGCTCGAGTTCCTGGTCTGCGGTTTCCATGAAAATCCCGCAGATCTGCTCGAAGCCCTCTTTCTTGGCGATTTTGGCGGCCATCGAATAGCGGTTGCGCGCCTGGGACTCGCCTGCGAATGCCGCCAGCAGATTGTGTTCGGTTTTCGATCCCTTCAAAGATGCCATTTTGATCCCTTTCCTTCGGTTACGTTTGAACATTGGTGTCGCGTTTTGTAAAAGACGGTGCCGACAGAATGCGGGGATCTTAGACAAACGGGGATTTGATGTCAAGGACGATGGACACTGGCTGGTTGCTGAAAACGAGCACGGATGGCGGTTATTCATCTCACCCGGAAGTCCGTCCCTGAAGCCAGCGGACGGCCTCCACTGCTTCCGAACGGTCGAAATAGCCGATATCGATTCCGCCGAACAGGCCGAACAGGCCGACGCTGGTTCTTTCCCAGGCCCTGCTGCCGATGATGGCGATCTTTTCGATGCTGTCGGCGTGCAGCCGCAGGAACTGCAGATTTTCGAAAAGCATTTCAGGGCTGCGCGCCGGCGCGGGGGTGTCGATGGATAACAGCAGCCGCACCCGGCCGCCGGCGGCAACAATGCTCTCCTGCAGCATACGGCTTAGCGCCCGGGTCTGCCGGTCGATCATGCGGTCGAAGAGCTTGACCGTGACAATATTGCCCAGGCGCTGAACCGGATTTTTTCCCACGGGAGAGTTTCCTTAGCCGCACCGCTGGCCGCGCAGGGTCATCAGGCGTGCTCGTGTTCATGATCGGTGAAATCGCCCGGATGATGCGGCTCGGCATGGGGATGCGGATGGTCATGCTCGCGGTCGCCGTGGCGATGTTTGTGGGAATGAACGATAATCTGACCGCTGCCCTCGCACCGGCTGCAGTTCTGGGCGCTTATTTTCCCGGTGCCGCGACACTCGGGGCAATTTTCGGTGGATTCTGTCATCTGAGACCTCCCTTGTCGTTTCCTATAAACCAGTGTTCCTCATATGGCCGGCGCAGCCGTTTGCGGAGGGATGGGCGCTGCGCCTGCCCGATTATTGAGATGATAGGTCCTTTAATCAATAAGGCAACAGCGGGCCGTGGGACCTGGTTTCCGACCGGAAAAGGAATGTGAAGTGTCGATAACACGGCTCCCCGAATAAAAATAAACTGTCGCCGGGAGAAAACCGTGCGGCCAGTGCCGGCGATGTCATGCACTCGTCCGGTCCCGCCGGCGTTCCAGCGCCTTTAACACAAACCGACCGGCATTGCGGGCGCCGATGATGTTGCGGGCGCAGGGACCGAGCTGCAGCTCGGCCAGGGGGCCGGTGACGAAGATGTTGGCCGCCCACCGCAGATCGCTTCCGATGATGGGGTAGCCGCAAGGCCCGCGTTTCAGCCTGAACTCGCGGATGACCTGGTCGATAAAATCACCTCCCGGTCGATGGGAGCAGAAGCCGGTGGCCAGGACGACGGTGTCGGCCCACAGCGGCTTGCCGTCGGTGTCGAGGCGAATGCGACCGCCATCGGCCGCCGCCCGGCGAATGCGGGATTTCTGGAATCGCAGGCGCTTTGCGCCGACCGCGGCGTCAAGCTCGGCGAAGACGTCCGATGGCAGGCTGCCGCCGAGCCGGGCGCGGTCAAGGGTCGCACGACGGCCGGCGACATCTAGCCGATAAAAGCCGCGCAGGCATTTCGGGCCGATCCAGCACGGATCGAAATCGTACGGGCTTTGCCTGAGGTCGTGCCGTGAGACGAGCCGGACGGCTCCATCCAGCCGTTCGGACAGCATCAGGGTCGTCTGAACGGCGGATACCCCCCCGCCGACAACGACCACGCCGTCAGCGGCGGAGGAAATATCGGTCAGCTGGAATTTGCGGTCGAACAGGTGAAAGATCCGCGCCGTCGGCCGCAACCGGCGTGCCCAGGAAGGCCAGTAGGGTTGTTCGCCCAGTCCGATTGCCAGAAGGACGTTTCGGGCTGTTATCGCACCGGCCGAGGTTTCGGCGGTTATCGAGCGGCCGTTGTCATGCAGGGTCAAGGCCCGGCCAGCAATCCGCAACTCCTGCAACCGGAACCGCCGGATCACGTGCGCGCAGTGCTTCCGAAACAGCTCCAGGGAGGGCCGGTTGTACGGCGGGATGAAAGCGGCCGATTTTTCCACCGCCGCCGTCCGGGCGAACCGGTACAGGGAAAGTATCGGAAGATCGATGTTGTGGGTGGCGGGCGATCGCAAATAGCGCATGCCGCAACGGGTCGTGTTCCGATGCCAGGCCGAGAGCGGCTCCGGGTCGGGATCGAGGACGCGGACCTCGCCGGGATCTAAACCGGCCTGATTCACCAGCAGGTGCGAGAGATATGTCCCGTGAATGCCGCCGCCGATGATCAACCATGGTATCATGGCCGTATTTCAGTCGAAACGGTCATGGGGACTCAATCGAGTTTTTCGAAAAACTCCTTTTCGGCGCCGCATTTGGGGCAAACCCAGTCATCGGGCAGATCTTCGAAAGCCGTCCCGGCTTGGATGCTGTTCTCGAAATCGCCTTCTTCGGGATCGTAGATGTAACCACACGGACATTCCCACTTATCCATTTCTCCTCCTCCTTTGAACCGATGGGGCGTCCCGGTCCTGCCGACACACTAGACTGCAACAGCCGGGGCGGCATTAAATGCTTTTTGAACTCACAACCGCTAAGCACTCGAAAGCCGGGCGTCAAGCTGGTTTTTCAGGTTTTGAAGAATTTCAAGAGCACCACGGCAATCTGGAAATACAGGGTAATGCCGACGGCATCGATGATCGTGGCAATGAAAGGACCGGCCGTCAGGGCCGGATCGAGCCCGATGCGTTTGAGCAGAAGGGGGATGAGCGCGCCGGCGAGATTGGCCGTCAGCAGTGTGACCAAAAGGGCCAGGGCCACGATACAGCCGAGGATCACGTGGTGATCCTGTAAAAAGACCCGGAAATAGGCCATCAGGCCCAGGGCGATCCCGAGTGCCAATCCCATCAGAAGTTCCCGATTGAAGACCCGCAGGGCGTCACGCGGGCAGATTTCTCCCAGGGCCAGGGCGCGCACCACCATGGTGGCGGACTGCGTGCCGGCATTGCCGCAGGTGCCGGTCACCAGGGGAATGAAAAACGCCAGCGCCACCATCTGGTGCAGAATCGCGGAATTCATTTCCATGACGGTGGTCGAGAGCAGCGAGGTGAACAACAAGATGGCCAGCCAGCAGAACCTGTTCCAGAACAAGCGCGGCAGGGGACGCTTGAAGTACTGTTCATCGAAAGGAATCACGGCCGAAATGCGCTGGAAATCCTCGGTGCTTTCGGCCTCGATGATGTCGATGACGTCATCGACGGTAATGATTCCCAACAGCCGGCCTTCGCGGTCCACGACCGGCAGGGCGAGGAAATCGTATTTCGAGATGAGGGCGGCGACGGCTTCGACCTCCATATCGTGCTTGACCGAGATCACGTGGCCCTGCATGAGGGTATTCAGTACGGCCGTGGGCTTGGACATGATCAGGTCACGCAGCGACAGCATGCCCAGAAGGTGGCGTCGGTCGTCGGTGATATACACATAATAAATGGTTTCTTTGTTGGGAGCCTGCAGCCGCAGGCGCTCCAGCGCTGTGGCGACCGTGATGTGCCCCGGCAGAAAAGCATATTCCGTGGTCATCACCGCCCCCGCGGTCCCTTCGGCATACTGCCACAGGCGCCGGATGTCATTGCGCTCGGCCTGGGCAATCAGCGGCATGATCGCCTCGCTGATATCGGCATCGACTTTTTTCAGCAGGTCGACCCGGTCGTCCGGGTCCATGTTTTCGATAAACCGCAGCATGGTGACGGTGTTGCCGGTTTCCAGGCACGCCTGCTGCGTTTCGAGCGACAGCTGCTCGAAAGCTTCCATGGCGATATGATTGCCGACCTGCCGGAGGATTTCGATGATCACCTCGGGCTTGTGGTCGGCATTTTCCAGGATTTCGGCGATATCCGAGGGGTGCAGGTCGCGCAGGGCATCGATATTGCCGTCGATGGAGCCAAGGGACGGGAGCGTGCCCGTCACTGGGGAACAAAGGGCAGAGGTCATTGCGCCTCCTTCGCATCCGTGGCCTGCAAACGGGCCAAGACGGGAAGAGGCGCCGGCGCGCGTCAGCGCAGCGAGGCAGGTGAGGGGATCTTCGCGTGTTGAAACCGGTCGCGGGGCTTCCGGGATATTACAACGTTTCTTCGAGTTGGCTGGCGTTGGTGGTCGGGACTACCGCCAGGCTCCTTGTCGTCCATAAATTTTGCCTGTCCTTGATCGATGTCCAAAAAGTGGATCGTGAATCACGCCGTGCTTAACTCACCATCCACGGGCCCGCTTCGGGAGTGTTGGGTAAAGTTTAAAGCAGGCAGTCCAACACCCTAATTCAGATGCCGCCTTTTTTCAAGCTACAATTTGAGTTTGACCTCTCGGGGCCCGCTCAACGTGAAAAAAACTATCCGCGCCCGGCCGCCTGCATCACACCAATCCGGTGAACTCGAACTCCAGCTTGGTCTGAAACTTTTCGACCCGCTTGAAGATTTCTTTCAGCATCTTCTGTTCGATGTTGGTCAGTTTTTTGGGATTGATGTAATTGTCGGGGGCGGTTTTTTCATCGACGACCGCCGTGACCTGCCGGACAAACCGCAACTGCATCAGGAAAGTGTAGGCTTTTTCAACCTCGTCGTGCTCCGGTACCGTAATGACCTTTTTCAACTGCAGGTGAACCAGGCGTTCCAGCGTGTTCGTTTCTTCGATTTTATGTTTGAGGGCATAAATACGGGCGAAATCGACGATGGGGGTCATGGCACTCTTGATATCCAGGGCGCTGCGGTGCTGGCCCTTGGATTCGACCACGAAGTTGCGAAAAAAACCGATGGGCGGTTTGAAGTGCAGGGCATTTTCAGTCAGGTGTCGAAAAAAACCGGACCAGCCCTCCAGGGATGCAAAAAGGTGTTTTCGCAGGGCCTCGATCAGTGACGCCTCTCCATAGCCGTGGCGAAAGTCGAAAAAGATGCTGGCCTGGAGCAAATCTTCCGGTTCGGCCGCATGAATCCAGGCCGAAAAATAGGCTTTCCAGGTCGAGAGCGACTGGCACCATTTGGGATTTTGAGCCATGACGCCACCGGTGCAGTATTCAAAACCGGCCTGGTCCAGCAGAAAGCAGGCCTTTTCCCCGAATTTCAAAAAATATTGCCTTACGTCCGGCTCCTCCTGTTTGTCGACGTCCTGGTACACGATGGCATTGTCCTGATCTGTTTTCAGGGTCTGCTCGTGCCGGCCTTCACTGCCCATGATCATGAAAACGAACGGAATCGGCGGCGGCCCCAACTCCTTTATGGTAAATGCCACGACCTTTTTGAGGATGGCGTCGGAGACGGCGGTAATGAACCGTGTCAGGTTCTGGGCTCGAGCGCCGCTGGTGATCAGGCTGCGGAGCAGTTGCGGCATCCGGCGGTTGCGCTCGATAATCTGGGTTATGCTCTCCGCCTCGGTGATTTCCCGCAGCATAAACAATGGCGACTGCCCTTGAGCCGACAGGAGGTCACGGCTCGACAGAATACCCACCACCTCATCGGCGGCGTCCATGACGGCCAGATGGCGGATGTCATCCTTCATCATCAGCATCAGGGCTTCAAAAATCAGCGCCTGGTCCGCAATCGTGCGGACCGGCGAGGACATGATGTCTTTCACCGGCTGCTGGATGTCCAGCCCCGGGGCGATTACCTTCAGGGCCAGGTCTTTTTCCGTTATGACACCCACGCACCGGCCGGAGGGTGCTTTGAGAAAGATCGAGCTGATTTTTTTCTGGTTCATCACTTGCGCGGCGTCTTGAATTGTCATGTCGACGCTGCCGAAGACCGGCTGGCGGGTGTAGATGCTGGCCACCGGTTGATTAAAAAACTGCAGGCCCTCCTGCTGGGGCTGCAGGGCCTTGGCGATGATGCTCGCATACGATTTTTCGAGCATGCGCCGGCCGAAAATGTCCGTGAAGTGCTCGGTGAAGGCTTCGAAGCGCTTGCAGATCTCCAGAAACGTTTGCTTGGGCAGCAGGTAGAAAAAGGACTTTTCGATCACCCGCATCGTGCGCACCGAAATGCCGTCGTTCAGCAGAATCGAAATGCCGCCGTAGATGTCGCCTGCGCCCAGCTGCTCGACCATCTTTTTTTTGTTTTGCTCCTCATAGTAGCGTTCCGCGGACCCCTTCTGAAGAATGTAGAGGTACCCGATGCGCGTGCGGCCCTGCACGAACAAAACGGTGTTCTTGGGATAGTGGACCATCGTCAGTTCTGTTACGATGCTGTCGAGTTCCGTGGCCGGTAATACTGAAAAAGGCGGCAGGCGGGACAAAAAGTGCTTGGCCTGCCCGGATTCGATGATCGAGGCCAGGGAGGTGTCGAAGATGTTTCGGCTGAAATTTTCCAGAAAATATTCGTAAAAGGCCTTGTAGCGCGTGCAGAGGTCCAGAAAATTTTCCTCCGGGACCCTGTATCCGGTGCACTCCTCCTCGACGATGGCGGTCCGCAGGGAAATCCCGGCGTTGAGCAGGATCGTGATCCCGCCGAAAACTTCACCCTGTTTGATGAAGCCGGTCGGTTTTTGATCGTTTTTTTTCTCGTCGTAAAGCGCCAGGGCGCCTTTTCTCACGATGAAAATGCTGTCGACCTTCGTTTTTCCCTGCACGGCGTACGATGTGCCCTTGGCATGGCTTTCCTCGACGGCGGAGGCCGCAATTTTTTGGCGCTCTTCCCTGGGCAGGAAAGAAAAATGGGGCATGCCCGATATATATCGATAAATCTGCTGGTCCATCGAATCTCCTCGGGGTTGGGGGAAGGGGGAACTCATGCCGGGCCATTATAGGCAAAAATCCCCCCAACATTCAATGCGGAACCGCCGTGGTGCGCCACCGATCATCCGGGTGCCGGTGCATTAAATTCATGCAGCGGGGCGGTCACAGGTATTGCTAAAGTGTTCGAAAGTCGATATAAATGGTACGTGATGGCCGGCACGCGCCGTGTGACTTCAAAATTCAGATCGCCTGTAACCAAATGAGGAAAGTATTGATCATGATGATGCTGATGAAACGTCTGGTTTTTTTCGGAATTTGCCTGGTGTCGTTTGCCGTTCCGGTTCACGCGACCACGATGTATGTGAACGACGTGGTGGAAATAACCCTGCGGACCGGCCAGAGCCTCGATCATAAGATACTGAGTTTCCTCCAGTCCGGTCAACGGCTCGAGGTTCTCCAGATGAATGACCAGTGGGCGCACGTGCGCACGGCCAATGGCAAAGACGGGTGGGTCTTGACCCGTTACCTGACGCCCGAGCCGACGAGCAAGATCAAACTGGAAATGTTGGAGGAGAAACAAAAAAGCGTGATGGAGCAAAATGCCACCCTGCTCCAGGAAAACCAGCAACTCAAAGCCGAGAACAAGAAACTGTCAACCGCGCTCTCGGCGACGGATAAAGGCCTGAACCAGGTCCGCAACGAATTTGAAACGCTCAAATCGGAATCGGGTGACTTCCTCGCATTGAAATCCAAATACGAGAAAACGGCGACGCATCTCGATGCCGAGGCCCGCAAGGCCACCCAGCTCGAAGAGCAGGTGGCGAAACTCGAGCGCAGTTATGCCATCAAATGGTTTCTGGCCGGTTCGGGAGTTCTCCTATTCGGCTTTATTGTCGGATTCAGTCTCAAGCGCCAGCGGCGGCGCCCGTCACTGCTCTGATGCTGCCGCGGGTCGATATGCGAACGAACGCGGCCCCTGTTAAGGTGCCGCTGCTCGTACCTGCCACCCATCAGGTTCCGGGGCCCGATCTGGCCGCGACCGGTTTTGTTCAGTCGGTGACATCTTCTTCGTTTTCGTCATACGGGGCATAGTCATAAGAAGTAACGCTGAATATTTTCGCTCCAGTTGAATCGAGCGACACACTGCCGGTCGCCTCGATCTCTTCGTCTATCATGTTCAACAGCTTTTTCCCCGTCCGGTTCATTTCGACAATATATTCATCCTCATCGGTCGAGATCTTGACACCGGTGTTGTCATCATCGTCGTCCAGCGGATCGACGAAACCGATGAGTGTGACCTCCGCCCTGGAATCTTTATGGTGTTTCATCTGCCGTAATCCTCTTGTTGATGAAGTTGATGATGGCGCCAAGCGCTGGGCGCCGGGTGCGCTGAAACACGATTTCAAAGAGCAAATCCCATGCCGTGCGCGTAACACCCGGTTATCTTCCCGGTTACATCACGCCGGCCGGCAGACGGGGGAACTGACTGTTCCGGTCTGTGGGCCGGCCGGCCGCGGACCACGCTGCAGCTTCCGGAACCTGGCAATACAACCTGCTGAAAAAAAAGATAAAAATAAATTCAGCGCCCTGCCGTGTCCGGGGCGGAAATTTTGACGTCCGGTATCGAGCCCCGTCGCCACCCTACGCGAACACATAATTCCCCTGGAGGCCAAAAAAGGAACCGTGAGTTCTTCACTGTCACCTTGCCGGCGGCGTGTCAACGGGTGCGCCAACGCGCAACCGGTTGAATGAGGCCGCCAAACCGTCTGAAATAAAGGGCTGGCGTCTTTGGCCGGCGCGTAGCCGGTGACGGCGATTTCTTTGTGGCATTATGAGTTTTTGGCACCTGTTTTGCTATGCGATGGTCAAAAGCCGGACGGATCGTATGGCGTTCAGGAGTCAGGTCGACTTCCCCGCGGTCCGGCGATTTTACCGTTACGGGTAAAAAACGAGAAAATGGCCCGCCGTCGATTTGCCGGGCGGTGCCGCTGGCGCCCCTTGGCCTGGGCGGTGCGGGGCGCCTGATGGTCATCACGACCAGGGTCGAGTTCGACCCCAACAGAAAAGGAGAACCGTTCATGCATCCTAACCCGTCCATTTTTCAACCGACCGTTGCCAACGGCCCCCAGGACGCCTTGCAGGGGAGGGAAGACGAAGAGCCTCCGGGTAGACAGGCAGCGGCTTCCGAGCCGACTGCCAGCTGCGGTCTTCGGCGATCCTCTCGCTGCAATGACGCGGCCGTCGTCCTTAGATTCCCCCCCGAGCGTGTTGCCCGCACTTCCGTAACCACGCGCGCCTTCCGGCGCAAATTTTTCCCCGGCGTACCCGACAAATCCTGGAATGATTGGCAATGGCAGATCCGCAACCGGATCCGGCACTACGGGCAGCTCCAGTCGATGCTGAATCTCTCGGATTTGGAAAAAGCCGCCGGCGACCACACCGGCCCCAAGCTGCCTATGGGCATAACGCCGTATTACATGAGCCTGCTCTCCGCCGATGATGCCGACCAACCTTTGCGGCGCACGGTCGTGCCGACGATTAACGAGTTCGTCAGTTCGGCGGGAGAAGCGGACGATCCGCTCGGAGAAGAGAACCAGAGCCCGGTGCCGGGCCTCGTTCACCGCTACCCCGACCGGGTCCTTCTGCTGGTGCATGATTTCTGTTCCACATACTGCCGTTACTGCACACGGTCGCGGGTGGTGGGTCACGGCGCCATTCTGCCGAGCCGGTCGCGTCTCGAGCAGGCGATCGACTACATTCGTGCGACGCCCGCGGTGCGCGACGTGCTGGTGTCCGGCGGCGATCCGTTGACCCTCAACGACGACCGGCTGGAGTGGATCCTGGCGCGCCTGCGGCGGATACCGCATGTGGAGGTCGTGCGGATCGGGACCAAGATCCCGGCCGTCCTGCCGCAGCGGGTCACCGGGCGCTTGGTGCGGATGCTGCGCAAGTACCATCCGCTCTGGATGAGCCTGCATTTCACCCACCCCGACGAGTGCACGCCGGAGACCACGCGCGCCTGTGGCATGCTGGCCGATGCCGGCATACCGTTGGGCTCGCAGACGGTCCTGCTCAAAGGCGTAAATGATTCGGCGGCGACGATGACCGCGCTGTGTCACGGCCTGCTGCGGATGCGCGTGCGGCCGTACTACCTCTATCAGTGCGACCCGATAACCGGTTCGGGCCACTTCCGGACCTCGATCGCCCGGGGCCTGGAGATCATCCGGGGGATGAGGGGGTTCACCAGCGGCTACGCCGTGCCGACCTATGTCGTGGATGCGCCCGGCGGCGGCGGCAAGGTCCCGCTGATGCCCGATTACATGGCCGGCCGGGAGGGAGCCGATCTGCTGCTGCGCAACTACGAAAATCGGCTGTACCGCTATCCCGATTGCCGGGCCGCGGATATCGACCCTGGCGCTTCAGTCTGACGGCCGGAAACCATTCCATAGATCATATTCCTTTGCCCGCTGAATCGGCCGGGTTTTAAGAACCGGAAACGGTTTTCGAAACCCGGCCGGGGTTTTCGCTTGCCCGGTTTTCGCCGGTGATGTAGAGGTGGCATTCGCAGCAGAACTTGTTAAAGGACTTACGCCATGAAAATCGGCCTGACATACGACCTGCGTTCGGAATACCTGGCGGCCGGATTCGGAGAAGAGGAAACCGCTGAATTCGACCGTGACGATACCGTGATGGCTATCGAGAATGCGCTGCTGGGCCTGGGACATGCCACCGATCGCATCGGCAATGTTCGCAGCCTGTTCGGGCGCCTGACCGCCGGCGACCGCTGGGACCTCGTTTTCAATATCGCCGAGGGGCTCAAGGGCATCGGCCGCGAGGCCCAGGTGCCCTCGGCGCTGGATGTCTACGGCATTCCCTACACCTTTTCGGATCCCCTGGTCATGGCGCTGACCCTGCACAAGGCGGTGACCAAGCGGGTGGTGCGCGATGCCGGCGTCCCCACGCCGGATTTTGCAGTGGTCCGGCCGGGCGATGGCGCCGGACCGTTGCCCTTTCCTCCGCCGTACTTCGTCAAGCCGGTGGCGGAAGGCACCGGCAAAGGGATTACGCCGCAATCGATCGTGCGGCGGCCCGAAGATCTGTCCGCTGCCAGCGACTCTTTGATCGCCGCCTTCCACCAGCCCGTCCTGGTCGAGCGCTTTCTGCCGGGCCGGGAGTTCACGGTCGGCATCGTGGGAACCGGCGCCCGGGCTCGGGTGCTCGGCACCATCGAAGTGCACCTTCTGGCGGCGGCCGAACCCGAGGTCTACTCCTATGTCAACAAGGAACGCTGCGAGGAGCTGGTCGAATACCGGCTCGGCCGCCCGGATGACGATCTGGCGGTGAAGGAGGCCGAAGACGTTGCACTGCGGGCCTGGCGGGTGCTCGAATGCCGGGATGCCGGCCGGATCGATGTGCGCTGCGATGAAAACGGCCGGCCGAATTTCATGGAGGTCAATCCCCTGGCCGGCTTGCACCCCTTCCATTCGGACTTGCCGATCATCTGCAGCCACATCGGGATGCCTTATGAGGACCTGATCCGGGACATCGTGGCTTCCGCCTCCCGGCGGATCGGCCCCGCGGCCGACCTCAAAGGAGCCGTGACCTGATATGCGTGTGGCGGTCGTGCACAACGACGTGACCCGGGACAGCGCCCCCGATGCGATAGACGTGCTGGCCCAGGCGGCAGCCGTCGAAAAAGCGCTGGCCGCGCTCGGCCACGAGGCGCTGACCTTCCCCTGCTCCCTCGATCTGGCCGGCGCCAGGGATCGGCTCAACCAGATGCGGCCGGAAATCGTCTTCAACCTGGTGGAGTCGCTCGATGAACACGGGTGCCTGGCGCACCTGTTTCCCGCGCTGCTGGAGGCGATGGCGCTGCACTACACCGGCTCGCCGGCGGTGACGCTGCAGCTGACCACCCACAAGATCATGGCCAAGGAGCTGTTGCTGGCCTCCGGCCTGCGCACGCCGGCCTGGAGGGGGCCGTTTCCGGCCGAGCCGCTGTCACTGCTGCCCGCCGCAGCCGTGCGCTCCGCAAACACCCCCGGCGATCGCTGGATCGTCAAATCCGTCTGGGAGCACGCCTCTTTCGGCATGGAAGAAGATGCGTTGGTGTCCGATCTCACCGAAAAGGAGATCGAGAGGGTTTTGCGCGACCGCGCCCCGCACCTCGGCGGGTCCTGTTTCGCGGAGGGCTATGTGGACGGCCGCGAGTTCAACCTGGCGGTGCTGGCCGGTGAGACCGGGCCCCGTGTCCTGCCGCCGGCCGAGATTGTCTTTGACGGCTATGACGACCACAAACCGCGGATTGTCGGCTACCGTGCCAAATGGGAGCCGGATTCCTTCGAATACCATCACACCCCGCGACGATTTGATTTTCCGTCCGCCGACGAAGGGCTGCTGGACCGCCTCAAGGTCGATGCCCTCGCCTGCTGGCGCATCTTCGGGCTGGGCGGCTACGCGCGCGTCGATTTTCGAATAGATCCGCACGGCACCCCCTGGATCCTCGAAGTCAATGCCAACCCGTGCCTGTCGCCCGATGCCGGTTTCGCCGCCGCACTGGCCCAAGGCGGCGTGTCGTTTCCAGATGCCGTTCAAGGAATCCTGGAAGACGCGCATAGGTGCGGCCGACGGCGATTGGCAAAGGGCAACCGCGACCGAGGAGCTTGACCACAATGCTGCGCATCCGCCGTATTTTCGATGACGTTCTGCCGGTCAACAAGGAGACCCTGGAACAGGTCAAGGCCATCCTGCGCGACCGCTTCAGCCAGGTCCCGGAAGAAGAAATCGACCAAATCGGCGCCAAGCTGCGCAACCCGTTCAAACAGCGGTTCCGCCCCATCCTGTTCGTGGCCAAGACCCTCCGCAGCCGTGTCAAGGGCTTCGCCATGCTGCTGCACGAGCCCGAAATCGGCTTCTGTTTTCTGGACTGGATCGCAACGGCCAGCGGCAGAACCGGCGGCGGATTGGGCGGCGCCCTGTATGACCGGGTGCGCAGGGAATCGGTCGCCCTGGGTGCCGGCGGACTGTTCTTCGAGTGCCTGCCGGACGATGCCGAAGACTGTCCCGATGAAGCCCTGCTGAAGGAAAACCGGGCGCGCCTGCGATTTTACGAGCGCTACGGTGCCCGGCCGATCGTCCACACCGGCTACGAGCTGCCCGTCAATCCGGGGGACAGCTGCATGCCCCATCTGGTCTACGATGCCCTGGATGCCGTCACCCCGCTGCGCCGCGCCTTTGTGCGCAAAGTGGTGCGGGCCATCCTGGAAAGAAAATACAGCGGGTACTGCCCAGCCGAGTACGTCGAGAAGGTGGTGGCCTCCTTTCGGGAAGACCCGGTGGCGCTGCGCGAGTTCCGGTATGTCAAACCGCAGGCCGTGAAGACGGCGGTCGATGACCGCTCCATCGAGCAGATAGCCCTGATCGTCAATGACCGTCACCATATCCATCACGTGCACGAGCGCGGATACGTGGAGTCGCCCGTCAGGGTGCGCAGCATCCTGGCGGAACTCGACAAGAGCGGCCTGTTTGCCCGGCTCAAACCGCGGGCTTTTCCGGACAAGACCATCCACGCCGTTCACGATGCCGATTTCGTCAGCTATCTGCGGCACGCATCCGAAGACGTGCCCGAGGGCAAATCCCTCTATCCTTACGTTTTTCCGGTGCGCAACAAGACCCGCCCCCCGAAAGAGCCCTCGGTCCTGTCGGGCTACTACTGCATCGACACCTTCACCCCCATCAACCGCAACGCCTATCCGGCGGCGCGGCGCGGGGTGGACTGCGCGCTGACCGCCGCCCGTGAAATCCTGGACGGCCGGCGCATGGCTTACGCCCTGGTGCGGCCGCCGGGCCATCACGCCGAACGCCGGGTCTTTGGCGGTTTCTGTTATTTCAACAACAACGCCATTGCGGCCCAGTACCTGTGCGCCTACGGAAAAGTCGCCATCCTCGACATCGACTATCACCACGGCAACGGCCAACAGGACATTTTCTACCGCCGCTCCGATGTGCTGACCGTTTCGATCCACGGCAGCCCCCGGTTCGCCTACCCCTATTTCACCGGCTTCGAGGACGAACGCGGCGACGGTGAAGGCGAGGGGTTCAACCTGAACTTTCCCCTGCCCGAGCACCTGGACGGTGAAAAATACCGCCGGGCGCTGGTCAAGGCGCTGCAGAGGATAGAAGAATACGGCCCCCAATTTCTGGTGGTGGCCCTGGGCCTGGACACCGCCAAGGGCGATCCGACCGGCTCCTGGTCGCTGATGGCCAAAGACTTCGAGGAAAACGGGCGCCTGATCGGCGCGATGGCGGTGCCGACGGTAGTCGTTCAGGAAGGCGGCTACCGCACCCGGACCCTTGGCCAGAACGCCCGCAACTTCTTCAAGGGCCTGGCCGAGGCGCACATGAAGGCGGTCGGCCGGCGCCAGGAGCCCAAGGCCCGGCTGCACGGCATCGTCTTTCGGTATGAGCTGCAGCCGCAGGACCCCGAAAGGATCTCGCGGTTAACCGACATCACCGGTTTTTTCACCGCCGCCGAAGTGCAGGTGGCGGTCGAGCTTGTCAACGAACGCCTGGCCAAGGGGGAGGCCAGCGGATACCACTATGTCATGGCCGAGCACTACGGGCGCCTGGCCGGCTACGCCTGCTACGGGCCGATCGCCTGCACGGTGTCGAGCTACGATGTCTACTGGATAGCGGTCCATCCGGATTATCAGGGCAAGGGGCTCGGACGCAGGATTTTAAGGGAGGTCGAACGGCTGATACGGCAGGGCGGCGGGACGCGCATTTACGTCGAAACCTCCCAGCGAGTGCAGTACGCCAGTACGCGGGCGTTTTACGAAAGCGGCGGCTATCGCCTGGAGAGCGTGCTAACGGATTTCTATGCACCGGGTGACGGCAAGGTGGTTTACTGCAAATCTTTGATTTAGTTCGAAACAGAAGCCTTTAACAAAAAATGCCACGTCTGCGGGGTATCGGGCGGCGGTCGGTCATGCAAACCGAAGAAGGCCGACTGGCGGGCCGGCCTTCTTCGAGCGCTCATCTCATTCAGCTTTTAAAAAAATCATCGCCAACTATTCCTTTTTGGCGGCCGAGGTGACATGCAGGACTTTTTTGCCGCCTTCCTCGGTGACGGTGCCCTTGATAGTGACCATTTTGCCCTTCATGCCGGAAAGGTCCTGCCCTTCAAGTAGATACTGCTTGCCTTCGGACATGATGACAAACCCGCCGGGGGAATTCTGAACCGTACCGAAAATTTCGACCTGTTTTGCTTCCTTGCCACTGGCCATCGACTGGTTGGCCTGGAACGCCGTGCCGGCAAACAGCAATAGCGCCATCATCACCGCCGTGCAAACCGCTACCTTGAAAAATTTCATCGTCGCCTCCTGATCTGTTCGTTTGATTTGATTTCTCCGGAAGTCACAATGAACTCGATTGGGTCGGTTTTCTCCGGACGGCAAGCGCAAAAAACACTCCTTCCCAACAAACCTCACGGCCTTCTTCCGAAGTTCCTATGTGAGTCATAAGCTTAGCAAGACCGGTGCCAACAGGATAACCACCTGAGATGAAATGATATACTGATTTCGTTGACCTGCTCGCCGAACGCTCCATTCTAATATTTGAGCCCTGAATCTGCGGGCGATCGGGCCTGCGCCCCGCTAACAGACTGACCTGGCAGGATAAAATCAACAGGGCCGTGACCAGAACTCCCGGGACTCAATTAGGGGGTATCGGAATTCGAAATTCCTTTTTCTCCGCCGGGTGCCAGCCGCGGGCACCGGCAACAGGGTGTCATCGGTCGTGACCGAAGCCGTCAGGGCCTCAACGTTACACCGCACATCGACCCGCGCTCGCTCTTCTTGACTAACCGGCCCTCTTTTCCTATAGTGCCGACGAAATCGGGGACGCTTTCGATGGCCAAGGGAAGACGAGGTCGCCCTTTCGGGCATCGGGGCATACGGCCTGCAAGGCCGGATATATCTTTAATTTTCGGGATGTGCCGATGTTTTCGCACCGGCGGGGGACGTCAGGCTGTGGGGCGATCGGCGAGAAGGAGGACAAGGATGCTGAAATTGGGAGAAAAAGGCGCCATTCCCCAACGCGACAACGAAACCTACGCCATTGCGCCGCACATTCCCTGCGGGCTGGTAACGCCGGAACTGCTGCGACGAATCGCGGAAACGGCCGAGAAATACAATGCGCAGGCCATCAAGATCACCGGGGCGACCCGCATCGCGATAGTCGGCCTGAAGGAAGAGGATATCGACGGGGCCTGGGAGACGCTGCGCCTCGGTAAGGGAGCCGCCGTGGGCTTGTGCGTCCGCAGCGTCAGAACCTGCCCCGGCAATACCTACTGCAAGCTGGGCCAGCAGGATGCCATTAAATTGGGGTTGAAATTGGACGAGGGCTATCACGGCAAGACTTTGCCGGGTAAATTCAAGATGGCCGTCTCCGGGTGCCATTTGAGCTGTTCCGAGTCCTGGGTGCGCGATATCGGCCTTATCGGCAAAAAAGACGGCTGGACACTGGTCATCGGCGGAAACGTCGGCGCAGATCCGCGGATCGCACAGGAGTGCGCCCATGGCCTGGATGACGACCGGGCGCTGGCCGTGATAGACAAGGTGGTCGGTTACTATCAGGAGAATGCAAAAAAAGGGGAGCGCCTGGGAAAGATGATCGACCGCCTCGGCCTGGAGGTATTTCGGCGGGTGGCCGAGAAAGTATCCTGATGAAGAAGAAGAAGGACCGAAACGCGGGTCAGCCTGATATAATGCTTGACAGGCGCTGACGATTGGCCGATCATCAGGACTTAAAAAAAGAGATGATCATCGTGGACATAACACCAACCAAGGTGAACTTTAACGGCTTCGGGCGCTTCTTTTTATGCTTTAGAAGCGTCCATCCGGTTAAATGACGTAAACAGCTGAAAGCGCCCCCGGATGGATCGTGAACCGGTCTATCCGGGGGATTTTTTTAGGGCCCCGGAATTGTTTCCGGGGCCTTTTTTGTGTGCCCGCAGCAGGGCCCTCATACTTGGCGGCCTACCCGCACAATGGATGGGATAAAAGGGCCCGGCCGGGACGACCATCAGTTTAAATGACCCGTGAAAGGAAAAAGAGCGATGATACTCGAACTGACGCCCCACATCACCACCGCTGAAAAAACCGCGCTGGCAGCGATTCTACAGGAACGGCACTGCGATGTGCGAGAGTTGCCGGACACCGATGTCCAGCGCATCGGTGTCATGAACCCGAAACGACACCCCGCGGAGTTTTTCAGGAACCTGCCCGGGGTGGCCCGAACGGTTGCCGTCGGCACGCCCTACAAACTCGTCGGCCGTCAGATGCACCCGCAGGATACGCTGGTTCGCGTTGGTGACGCGCTGGTCGGTGGCGACCGCCTGACGGTCATTGCCGGCCCGTGCGCCGTCGAAAGCCGCGCGCAGGCGCTCACGATCGCCCGCTGGGTCAAGAAGGCCGGTGCGGTCTTGTTCCGCGGCGGGGCTTTCAAACCGCGGACCTCGCCCTATTCATTTCAGGGGTTGGAAGAAGAGGGCTTGAAGATCCTGGCCGAAGTCCGTGACACCTGCGGTCTGGGCGTCGTCACCGAGATGACCGCTCCGTCCCAGGCCGAAATCATGCTGAAATACGTGGACGTGGTTCAGGTCGGCGCCCGCAACATGCAGAACTTCGAGCTGCTCAAGGCGGTCGGCCGCATGGGCCTGCCGGTTCTCCTGAAGCGCGGCCTGTCCGGCACGATCGAAGAATGGCTCATGTCGGCGGAGTACATCCTCTCCGAGGGCAATCCGCACGTCATGCTGTGCGAGCGCGGCATCCGCACCTTCGAGCCCTACACGCGCAACACCCTCGATTTGACCGCCATCCCGGTCCTGAGAAACATAACCCACCTGCCAATCATCATCGATCCGAGTCACGCCACCGGCAGCCGCGAAAAAGTCAGCCCCATGGCGCGGGCCGCCATTGCCGCCGGTGCCGACGGTCTGATGATCGAGGTTCATCACGACCCCGACCAGGCGCTTTCGGATGGCCCGCAGAGTTTGTATCCCCTGCAGTTCGGCCAACTGATGCGAGACCTTTACGTCATCGCCCCGGTGGTCGGCAAGCAGCTCGACTTCGGCTATATTGAAAAGGCCCGGGCCGTCGAGACGCGCAGCCGCCATGCCAACGGCGGCCGGCAGCGGGCGGCTTTCATGGGGCGTGTCGGCACCTTCAGCCACAAGGCCTGCCGGCAGTATTTCGGCGGGGAAGTCGCGGCCGTGCCAGTGCCTTCCTTCAGAGGCGTCTTCGAGGCCGTCAAAACCGATGCGGCCGATTTCGGCGTCATACCGCTGGAGAATTCACTCAGCGGCAGTATTCATGAAAACTACGATTTTTTAAGGGAGTACGATGTGAAAATCATCGGAGAGATCGAGCTGCGCATCATGCATCATCTGATGGCGGCGCCCGGCGCGTCCATCGGCGGCATCCGGCGCGTCCTGTCGCATCCGCAGGTGTTCGGCCAATGCCGCCAGTTTCTCGAACAGCACGACTGGGAACTGGTAGCGGTCGGCGATACCGCGGCGGCGGCCCAGCGGGTGGCCGACAGCGACGCGACCGGCGATGCCGCCATCGCTGGCCTGGTGGCCGCCCAGGAATACCATCTAGAAGTACTGGCGGAAAATATCGAAGCCAATCCGCGCAATTACACCCGTTTTGTCATTATCGGCAAGAGCCCTCTTCACAAGGGCTTCGCCGACAAGACCTCGCTCATCTGTTCGACCAGCAACGAGCCCGGCGCCCTCTACGAGACGTTGAAGATTTTTGCCGAAAACCGCATCAACCTGATCAAGCTCGAGTCTCGACCGCTGCCGGGAGAACCCTGGCGCTGCATGTTTTACATGGACATCGAGGCCGACCTCGGCGCCGATGCTTTGAAACCCGTGCGCGAGCAGCTGGAGCAAAAGACCGACTTCCTGAAAATTCTCGGCACCTATGGCGAGGTGCCCGAAACCCTGCCGGGTGAAGGGTTAAGAGCACCTCGCGCGGCGGTTGCGTCGGCTGGGTGACAGACCCCGCCTGTTGTCAGTTTGTAACGACGAAGTGGGCACGCCGGTTCGCGGCCCAGGCTTCTTCGCTGTTTGAGCGGACCAGAGGACGTTCTTCTCCGTAGCTGACCGTTTTGATCCGCGTGGCGGAAACGCCCAGGGCGGTCAGAAACTCGGCGGTCATCTTCGCCCGTTGCTCTCCGAGGGCCAGGTTGTACTCGTTGGTGCCGCGTTCGTCGCAGTGGCCCTCGATGATGACCTTGGTCGCGGGGCTTTCCTGCATGAAGCGCGCTTTTTCACGCAGTATTTCCTGGGCCTGAGGGGTGAGCAGGGCGCTGTCGTACTCGAAATGGATGTCCTGGTTTTCGAACGCCTTGCGGGCTTCGGCGGCCTGCCCGGACGCGAGGGTCGCTCCGGCCGTCCCGCCCGCGCCGAGGCTTTCTTCGGTAATCGCGCCCGACTGCCCCGCGCCGCCAGCCCCGATCGACTGGGCATCGGAACCCGACGGTCCCGACCTGACAATCGGTTTGGAACAGGCGAACAGCAACATCACCCCGACACTTGCGGCAATCATGACAACATGAAATTTTCGCATGGACGCTACCTCCATCTCGTTTGGTTTAGAACAGAAAAGCACCCGGGCGGTTTGACCGTCGTTCCGGTTGTGAGCAGCAATTTATAGCACAAGCCGCGGCGGTTTTCAAAAGGTGGTTTGGCCGGGCGGGGTCCGGCCGATGCACAGAGGGGCGGTAATTAAACGAGCCCCACGATGACAGGGACCCGGGCCCGGCCTCCGGGATTTGGGGACCGGTCGCCGGGCGATCCCTCTTTTCATTTCGGCCGGCTCGTGACGCCGCCTTGAAAAACGGCGCAAAGAATGTTAAAAATAACCTTTCGTGCTATCCGATCTGGCTGTAAACCCGAGAGTGACATCGACCATGCGGAAAAATGAGTTCAGGGGATCCGGCTGGCGGACCTATCAGACCAACCTTCAGCGCGAGACGCGCTCCAGGCTCTGGAAGAAAAAACTGGTCCTCATCGGCGGAGTGATCGGCTGCGTGCTGGCCCTTGTTTTTTCCGGAGCCTGGATGAGCAGCCGGTTAAGCGGACCCGTTGCGGCGCCGCCGCCTTCAAAAAAGCAGCCGGCCCAGGCCCCGCCCCCGATTCCGACCGCGGAAACCGCCCCGGGCAGTTTTTCACGGCCGATGCTCGCCGCCTTGTTCAATCCCCTTTCGAGCGACAGCATCCAGCTGACCGATGAGATGGCCTTTGAAAACAAGGGCGTCCGCTATACGTTTAAGACCACCGTAAATCCCAAACTGCAGTCTTACGTCGCCAAGTTGCTCGAACGGTCGCACACGCTGCAGGCGGCCGTGGTGGTGCTGGACCCCCGCGACGGACGCGTCCTTGTCATAGCCGGTCATGACAAGAACGGTGCCGACCCCGGCATATGCCTCAAGGCCGACTACCCGGCCGCAAGCCTGTTTAAAATCGTGTCGGCCGCGGCCGCCCTGGAGGCGGCGGGCTACACGCCCGAGAAAACGCTCTACTTTGACGGCAACCGCCACACCCTCTATAAGAATCAGCTGAAACAGCAGCGGGGGCGCTACACTTCCGAAACCCAGCTCCGGAAGGCTTTCGCGGTGTCCAACAATTCGATCTTCGGCAAACTCGGCATATACGCCCTCGGTCCGCAGGTCATGGCCGAATATGCGCAGAAGTTCTACTTCAACCGGCCCATACCGTTCGACCTGCCGGTGGAAGTCAGCGCGGCCGAAGTGCCGCAGGATGAATTCGGCCTGGCCGAAATTGCCTCCGGCTTCAACAAGCGCACCCGCGTTTCCCCGCTGCACGCCGCCTTGCTGGCCTGCACGGTTGTCAACCAGGGCCAGATGGCGGCGCCCTGGCTGATCGAGACCGTTACCGATGCCGGGCACAATGTCCGCTACCAGGCAAAGCGCCAGGTGCTCGAAGCGCCGGTCAGCAAGCAAACGGCCGCCGACCTGAAATTGATGATGGAGGATGCCGTCGCTTACGGCACCGGGCGCAGAACCTTTTACAAGTTGCGCCGCGGCAAAGTGTTCAAGGATTTCGATCTCGGCATCAAAACCGGCACCATCAACGATGTCACCGACCAATTCAAGTATGACTGGGCCACGGCCTTTGCGCTGGCGCCGAATGGAACCGACGGCATCTGCGTCGGCGTTCTGGCGGTCCACGGCGAAAAGCTCGGCATTCGCGCCACCGAAATGGCCCGCGCGATAATCGATTTCAATTTCAGGTCGTAGGGGCCACGGTGTAACGCCGGCGCGATAAGCCCGTCAACTGCAGGCATAGTTTTCCTCGTCGCTTTCCGATCGCCAGTCGTTGCAGGACACGTAGTGATGGCACTCCGGGCAATAAAAATAGTTCGGGAAGCAGTTTTCCCCGCACCGCCGGCATTTTCGCCCCTCGTCAGGTTTTTGCCTGGCCTTGATTTTCTTCACTCCATTTTGAATTAATCGGTATTTCCGCCTTTCCTGAGCCAGCTGCTTGCGGCGTCTTTCCTCCTGGCAGGCCTTGCGCTCGCAATAGGCGCGCGTGGCCTGTTTGGGGGGAACGTGAAACTCTTTTCCGCAAACCCGGCAGGTTCGTTTAAGCATTTTAGATCACCATACTTGCCTATCAAAAGGTAACATGAAAACGGGACGAGTGGCCGGCTCGACGGGTCGATATCGGTTTCGAAACGGACGCACTACACCTATTTTAATGCAACGGGGCAAATACAGCTTGCTTGAGGAAGGAAGCTCCGCGGAACATCAGGTCAACCCAAGTAAGCCTGAAAATTGATTACCATGTCACCGTATCCTAAGCACATATTGCACAATTGCAATATGGACGATTTTCAGCGTGCCTTGACACCGCCATAAGGCCGGTTTAGTATTGGCGGGCTTTGAGGAATGGGTTGAGCCGGTTTGCCCGTTGGCCGGTTGAGCCGGTTAGTCGGTTTGCCCGGTGAATGGGGATAATCTTCAATTTAAACAGGGGAGCGCTTAAAAACCGAACTTATTTTGCTTCGCTCACAATTGGAATAATGGAACAATGGAATGATGGAAGATTGAAACCATTGGTGTTCCATTTTCTCATATTCCAATATATTCCATCATTCCATTCAGGCGGCATAAAACCAGTGCCGCTAAAACTGTCGATGGTGTTTCGCAGCCATATTTTGTTTTTCCACCGCAGCCAGCGGTGGAATCCTCAACCAGGAGAGTAAACCCAATGAAAATCGCTTTTCCGACTCAAGTCGATCAAGGGCTGGAGAGCCCGGTTTTTGCCCATTTCGGCTCGGCCGACTACTTTCTGGTCGTCGACGATGCCGCGGGCTCGGTTGAAACCATCGTCAATGCCGATCGCGATCATCTTCACGGCCACTGCCAGCCGCTGGCGGCCCTGGGGGGTGTCAAAGTGGATGCTGTGGTGGTCGGCGGCATCGGCGGCGGCGCATTACAGAAACTTTTGTCTTCCGGCATAAAGGTTTACCGCGCGGTCGAGGGGACGCTAAGCCAGAACCTGGGTCTTATTCGGGACAACCGGCTGCCGGAATTTTCGTTCAACATGACCTGTGCCGGTCACGGGGCTCACGGCGGCTGTGCACATTGACCGGTGACCGTTGCGCTGACGATTTTCTGAAAGGCCGAACGAACGGCAGACCGGACGCAAACTGTTTTTTTCGAACTCAGCGGATGAAATGAAAACGACGAAAGGAGCGTGCCATGCCGCTTTTTGACTACCTTTGCCTCGACTGCGGCCAGGTGAGTGAAATTTTTTCATCGAACCAGGCGGAAACTCCGCAGTGCAAAAGCTGCGCGAGCACCCGGCTTAAAAAGATGCTGTCGGCCTCATCACCTCTCTCCGGCGTCCAGGCCCGCAGCCTTCCCGGCCGCGGCGACACGTCCTGCTGCGGTTCCACGCCTTCGCATGCCGGTTGCGCCGGTCCCGGTAGCTGTTGCGGCAAGGCGAACACGGTCCGTTGACCGGCGCCTCATCACCCCGAAACACCAACGTCTTCTTTCGCGAACCGTAAGCTTTGACCTATCCAGGGGGCGCTACTTGGCCGGTATATAGGGGATAGGGATGCCCCACCACTCCTGAGTGGTTGATTGCTCAACATCGACCGCCGATGGATTCTTGTACCCCCCATGCCGAAGGCGGCGTGGTCCCAGTTGCGGTACAGGGTGCTGTGTTCCTAAAATTCAGATTCCCGCGCCATGTGCCCACACCCCGTCAGAAACATCACCACCATACCGATAATGAAAAGTTTTTTCATCTTTCCTCCTTTCTGTTGTTGTTTTTTTAACATTCCGGCACAAAAAAAAATATTCCCGTTATCGAGTGGGACACTGGCATGTTGACGCCTTGGCAACACTCCCCTTGCAACAGGGATGCCGACGAACGGGCGTCCGTGTCATTTTTCTTTAATTGCCGAAACCTTACGAACGGGGGTGGGTTTTTCAAGGTAACGCGAAGCCGATTGTCCGATAACGCCTGCTGCCCGCGGCGACCGCCGCGGCAAGTTCAGCGCGTTCAGTTTACATCCGTCGAAAGGCGGCTGAAGGAAGCAATCCCGTCAAACAGGCTCTCGGAGGTTAGCGCAGTTTCGATGAGTCCGCTGCCACAGTGAGGACAGACCATCTCCGGGGTTTCGTCGCCCTTGAATACCACTCGGCTGAACGTGTGATCGCAGGCTTTGCATATAAGATCCACAGACGGCATAATTTCACATCCGTTTAATTGGGGAGGCCATGAAATTTGAAAGCAAATTGGTTCCGGTTTTAAGAGAGGCCGTTGGAATCGTGAAGGCCGTGGCGTTCAAGCGTCTCAGGGCCGGCCTGCCGGAAAAATACCCCGAACAGGATTCCGTGTACCACAACCGGCTGGCCGGGGCCGTGGTCAACGAACTTTTCGGGACTCCCAACAGCGAGGCGGTATTTGTGGACTTTAACGCCCGCAACCGCGACTGCATCCAGGCCGAGCTGAATGCCGCAGCCCCGGCGTTAAATGACCTGCGGGTCCCGTTGACCGACGCGTTGCGGGTGCAGTTTTTGTGCGACACCCTTGAGGGAATCGACAGTGATCCCGTGCTGAAACGCGCCAAGGATCTCGGTATTCTCATGGTTAACCGTGAGGTGCCGCTGCCCAGGACGTTCATGGACCTGGTGCGCCGGCTCGGAGTGGCGCACCATCTTCTGCAGCCTTCGGTGCTGCCGGATGAAAACGAAGATAGCGGCCGGCCGGCAAACCCGGATTAGACCGATCGCGAGAGCGATAAGGTCATAAACCGATGGCAAGCGGAAAAAAACCTGCCGAAAATCGGCCCGCAGCGGCCCATTTTTTGGCAGTCGTGCGGGGCAAGAAAAGCGGGCATTGCCTAACATATTAAAATAAAAGAGAATCGGTTATTATTATAAGTTAGGCATATTTCTTGCTTAAATTCTCGCAACGACGTCATACTCAAATTCCGTTGCGGTGCCAAAATCTTTTTCTTAAAGCCATAGCATCGAGTCAATCGACAAACGAAGGGGGATTCCCGGTGATCTGTGGACACTGCTACCACCAAAAAGACTGTAAACGGAAGCCTACCGCTGACGGCCGCTGCGATGATTACCTCAAAAACGGCCGGATCGATTTAGATGATGAACTCGACATCAACCCGATGGACACCTTTACCGTCGATTACGAAACTCTCAAAAAGCTGTTCAAGGATTTGCACGAAGAACAGACAAAGCCGGATTGACGCGCTTGCCATTTTACCTGCCACCTTCAGGCCTCTTCGGTAGTTCTTCGATCTTTACCGCTTGATATCCTAAAGGAAATTTCCTAAACATCGCCGGTAAACGGCTTGCGATCCAGCAGCGGCGCCGGGACAAAACGACGCGGCCAAGTGGTCGCCTCGGCCACGTGACCGGCGTTCACGGGTGGCCCGGTCGCTGTCCGTCTTGTACGGCGCCGTTTCCCGGATCACTCGGTTTTTTAGGCTCACTCCAGTTCGTCGAAGCGGCATTTCAGATAGACGCCCTCGCCGTCATATGATGTTTTGACTTTGTAGGGCAGGGTCTTAAACAGCCGGATCATCGCCTGGTTGTGCGGGGCGGTGTAGGCGATCAGGCCCGCGACCCCATTTTCGCGCGCGGCATCCGCCAGTTTGCGCATGATGCGGCGGCTGAGCCCTTTGTTCTGGTATTTTGCGTTCACCGAAAACGCCACCTCGGCCATGTTGCTGTCCGCCAGCAGCATGCTCTCGCCCACGGCCACCACCCGGCCGAAGCCGAACTCCCCCACCACCCCGAGGAGCGTCAGGTCTTTGACGTAGTCGATCTGCGATTTGCTCTCTATATCCTTGCGGTCGAAACTGGTTTTTTCGTGGAAGAAGCGCGAAAAAATGTCGTCCTTGTCGAGATTGTAATAATGTTCCTGGATGCGGCGCTCGTCCACCGGTTTGGCGGGTCGGATGGTGACTTCTTCACCGTCGATGTCGAGGGTTTCCTCGAGGCGGACGGGGTAGATCCCCCGCACGGCCTCTCCCAGGGACCTTTCTGGTCCGATCATGCCGGCATGCTTGGCCCGCTCGAAGAGTTCCTTCCTGAAGTCCGGGTGGGCAATTCCGATCATGGCGATCACCCGTTCCTGGTAGCTCTTGCCGAACAGGTTGACCACGCCGTATTCCGTGACCACATAGTGGACATCGCCGCGCGGGACCACGACCGCCGTTTCGCCGAGCGTCGGAACGATGTTGCTGGACTTCCCATCCTCCGAGGTGGCAAACAGCATCAGGATCGATTTGCCGCCCGGTGCCCGCCGCGCCCCGCGGACGAAATCGGGGATGCCGGAGACGCCGGCGTAAAACGTCTGGGCCGAGGCCTCGGCCGCCACCTGGCCGGTGAGGTCGATGGCCTTGGCGACATTGATCGACACCATCCGGTTGTGGCGCGAGATGACGAACGGATCGTTGACATAGTCCGATGGACGAAAATCGACCGCCGGATTGTCATCGATGAAATCGTAGAGGCCGCGGGAGCCGATCGCGGCCGACGCGACCAGTTTGCCGTCGTTGAACCCCTTCTTACGGTTGGTGATGACGCCTTTGGCGTAAAGGTGCATGATGTCGTCGATCAGGTACTGGGAATGGATCCCCAGGTCGTTTTTATGGGACAGGGCTTGCAGGGTCGCCTGGGAGGCGGCATCCAGACCGATCTGCAGGGTGGAGCCGTCTTCGATGAGCCGCGCGATATGCTGTCCGATGCGGGCGGCCGCCGGCGATGACGGCCGGGGACCGACGGCCAGCAGATCCTCATCGTGCTCCACGATGACATCCACGTCATTGACATGGATGAAGCTCTGACCCAGCACGCGCGGCATTTTCGAATTGACCTGCGCGATGACCAGGTCCGCCGAAACGGCCGCCGCCAGGGTGACATCCACCGAAATGCCCAGGCTCATCCAGCCGAAATCATCCGGGGGAGACACCTGGACCAGGGCGACGTTGATCGGCAGTTTGTGAGCTTTGAACATCCCGGGGACATCCGACATGTTCATGGGGGTTATAAAGCGCTTGTTGCGCGTGATGACCTCGTCCTCGTGGGCCGAGCCGAGATAGATGGTGCGAACACTAAGGCTGTGATCCTGGGTCCGGTTGGCGATGGCCGTGAGCGACGAGGTTTCCATGCTCATCAGGCGCACGATCTCCAGGCCCGACGAACGGGGCGCCAGTTCGGAAAGCGTGCGGACCAACGCCTGCGGCTCCCCGCAGGCCGAGCCGATGAAAACGCGCCGTCCCGGCCGGATCAGGCCGATGGCATCGGTGAGGCTTTTCTTTTTTTCAATGTAACCATCGGCCCAGTATTGAGAACCTGCCAAGATAGACCTCCTCGCTTCGTTGCAGTGAATTGCCGGCCCCCGGTTGGAGGCGGCCGGTGGTGTAGTGACGTCCTGCGCCGGAGATGTGCGGCAAGGCGGGCCAAGTGGCGCATCAGCCGGATTATGCTTGAGTGCGTGCCGGAGCCTGTTGATCGGCTGCGACGGCGGCTTTTCTCGGCCAATATAGGTCAGCGACGGCCCAATCGCAACCTAAACCGTCGCAAGGGGCTTCCTCTGTTTTACGAGGTGTAAAAAAAATGGACGCAAAAAGATCGCACCGGTCGGCGGACTGAATAAATACACCATTTAAATCCAACCAGTTATCACCGAAGGCCTCTGGCGGACGGCGTGGCATATCTCTTGCTTTTTTCGGCAAAGGGCCTCATCGACGGCTAATTTTTGACCCAAAGGGTGCGGCCGGCGGCGGCCAACGGCCACTGAATCAGAGGAGGGTGCCATGAAACGGATCCTGACCTACCAGGTCCATCCGACCATCCCGGAATCCCTGTCCTTTCTCGAGGTGCTGTCAAGAAACCTCTGGTGGTGCTGGAAGCCCGATGCGGTGGACCTGTTCAGGCGCATCGAGCCCACGCTCTGGAAGGAATCGAACAACAATCCGATATTTCTTCTTGCGCATGTCAAGCAGTCCCGGCTGGAGCAACTGGCGGCCGACGACAGTTTCCTGGCGCACCTGAATCATGTCGCCGAACGGTTCCACGAACGGGTGACCAACAATTTGGATCAGGAGCGGACGATTTTCTCCCGCGTCGGGCCGATCGCCTATTTCTCGATGGAATTCGGCATTCACGAAAGCATGCCTCTTTTTGCCGGCGGTCTGGGTGTGCTGGCCGGGGATCACCTGAAAGCGGCGTCCAACATGGCCTTGCCTCTGGTGGGGATCGGCCTGATGTACCGAAAGGGGTATTTTCGGCAGTATCTCGATCAGGAAGGAATGCAGCAGGAGGCCTATCCGGAGGTCGAGCTGTATTACCTTCCGGTCGAAAGGGCCCGGGACGCGGCCGGCAATGAAATCACCATCGAGCTGACCGGGCCCGACGGCGGCATCAAGGCCTTTGTCTGGCGGATCAAGGTGGGACGCACCCATTTGTTCCTGCTCGACACCAATTTGCCCGATAACCCGCCCGAGGCCCGCGAAATCACCGCCCGCCTCTATGCCGCCGAGCCCAAAATCCGCCTGGCGCAGGAAGTGCTGCTGGGAATCGGCGGAATGCGGGCGCTGTCGGCCCTGGGTATTTTCCCGTCGGTGTGCCACATGAACGAAGGGCACTCGGCGTTTTCGACCCTCGAAAGACTGGCGGTCGTCATGGACCGCTGTCACATCGACCTTCAGACCGCGCTGCAGATCGTGCGGCGCTGCACGGTGTTTACGACCCACACCCCGGTGGCCGCCGGGCATGACGTCTTCGCGGCGGATTCCGTCCGGCCGTGCCTTCGCCCGCTGTGTGAAAGGCTGGGCGTCGAGGAAAGCGAAATTCTGTCCTGGGGCCAACCGCCCGGGGCCGGACCGAATGCGCCCCTGTCGATGTTCATTCTGGGCTCGCGTATGTCGCAGTACCGCAACGGCGTCAGCCGGCTGCACGGCATGACCGCCCGCAAGATGTGGGCCGGCCTGTGGCCGGAGCTGCCCGAAGACGAGGTTCCCATCGCGCACATCACCAACGGGATTCACGTGTCGACCTTCGTGTCCATGGAGTTCAGCCGGCTTTTCGAGCGGCACCTCGGCCCCGATTGGTACATGAGTTCGCGTCGGCCTGAAAACATCCCGCGCATCGATGAGATCTACGATGAAGAGCTGTGGCAGGCGCACGAAATGAACCGCACCCGGCTGATCCGCACCTGCCGCGAAATGTTGAAAAAACAGTACGAAAGGCGCAATGCCCCCCGCAGTGCGCTGGCCCGGCTGGAAACGATCCTGGATCCCGAGATTCTGACCATCGCCTTCGCCCGGCGCTTTGCCGGATACAAGAGGGCCGATCTGATCCTCCAGGACCCCGAACGCCTCGCCGCCATTCTGCACTCGGGCACGCGGCCCGCGCAATTGATTTTCGCGGGCAAGGCGCACCCGCGGGACACCCAGGGCAAGGAGATGATCAAGCGGCTGCTCGAGTTCGTGAGAAGACCGGAAATTCGCCAGCGGGTGGTCTTTATCGAGGGCTATGACATGAGCCTGGCACGCTGCCTCGTGCAGGGGGCGGACGTGTGGTTGAACACCCCCCGCAGACCCAACGAGGCCTGCGGGACCTCGGGCATGAAAGCGGCGATCAACGGCGTTCTGAACCTGAGCATCCTGGATGGCTGGTGGTGTGAAGGCTACGCCGAGGACCGCGGCTGGTGCATCGGCGGCGGCGAGGAATACCAGGACCCGGCCTACCAGGACGCGGTCGAGAGCCAGGCGCTTTACAATGTGCTCGAAAACGAAGTGGTGCCCTGTTTCTACGAAGAGCGCAACGGCGAACTGCCGGCGCGCTGGGTCAAAATGATGAAGGCCTCGATGAAGATGGCCATGCGGGACTTTTGCAGCCTGCGGATGGTGGGCGAATACGAGGAGCGCTACTACCAGCCGATCGTTCGGCGCCTCGAGGCCCTGCTCGAGAAAGGCGGGTTGGAAGCCCGCAATCTGGCGATCCAGGAAAAAAGGCTGGTCGGCTCCTGGAAGGACATTGCGATCGGGCTGCCGGTGCAAAGCGGCAAGGGCCCTTTTCGAGTCGGCGAGCAGTTCGACGTCACGGTGGAAGTCTGCCTCGGCGAGTTGAAGCCCGAAGACGTGGACGTGGAGCTTTACAGCGGCCACATGAAGTCGGTGGATGCGCTGGAAGGCGTCTGGACAGCGCCGATGGCGGCCGCGGAGTATCTGGGCAACGGGCGCTACCTTTTTGCGGGCCGGGTTCCCTGCCAGGTTTCCGGCCGATACGGTTTCACGGTTCGGGTGCGGCCCAGTGGCGATGCGGCCATGAAAAACCTTCCGGGGTTGATCGCCTGGGCCTGAGCCGGTGTCCATCCATAAAGGGTCTTTTTTCCGCCGGGCGGCCGGTCGCAGCGGGTTTCCGGCTGCGGCGTCCATAAGGTACGCCGGTCATGGACCGGCGGCTTCATTCAAGGCCCAATCGTAGCGGTGGTCCGAGATGCGGGTGATCCGGTCGAGCCGGGTCCGCAAATCGGCGCGCGCGTATTTCTTCAGGTGATCAATGACCCCGGCATCCGTGCCGCCGAAATCGGACTGGAACCAGACGTAGAGGCTCGAAACCGTCAGTTTGCCATTTTCTACCTGGACCCCGCGCGGGCTGTTGACGAATTGCCGGGCGCCCTTTTCCAGCAACTCGTCGGTGTTATCGGCCGTAAACGCTGCGGGGGGCAGGTTCGGGCACCCGATGGAAGCGCAATTGACGCCGTAATGGATCCGGGCGTCCTGCCAGATCGGGCGCAGAATGCGGTGTTCGATGTCGTCCAGGCCGACCTCTTCTCCTTCCACCCGCACCAGTTTCTTGCCCCACGGGCCGTTGGAAAAAAGCCCGGGCGAGATGTCGATCGCTCGGATGCTCCTGACCGGATAGTGATCGAGGATGACCTTGACCGTGGCGGCGTTGTAAAGATTGAGCCAGAAGGCTTTCTGCTCCTTACGGTCGAGCCGGCTTACCGGTGTCTGCGCCAACTGCCGCAGGTAGTCATCCAGGGCCGTGCGGTCGGCCGCCGAAACCTGGCCGTACCGCACCAGCGTCGCCCCCTCGGGACCGTTTGTCAGGTAGATTTTTAAAAACCGGTCCCAGGCCGTGTGGTCCACCCGCACGACGGAACCGGGGTCGTTTGCCGTCCAGCGCTCCCAGAGGTCCGCTGCGGGTGCCGCCGCCGCCGAAGCGGCCCAAACCAGAAAGATCGCTCCAAACAGAGCCGCCAGTATCCTCTTTTGCATGGGTCTCATGCTCCCTTCTGAAGTTGCCGCCACCGGATGATGGGGTGCGGGGTTGCGGGTTGCGGGTTTTATCGTGTGTTCGGTGTTTGGTATTTGGTGTTTCGGGTGGGAAATGAACGAAACACGGCATCTATTCCTTCAAGCGGTGTGACCTGGAGCGATTAGCGTTCCTTATTGCGAGGTTCGAGTTTCCAGTATCAAGTCTCTATTTTAGCTCCGCCTGCCGGTGCACTTATGGTATGGTGCGTCACCGGTGTTACCGCCGGCATGGCGAAATATAAGGATCTTCTGGGTCCTGTCATTTAGATAAAGACGCCATCGTATTAAGGAGGCTTGCGATGAAGGCTTACGAAAAACTGGGGGTATTTTATCTGGGGAAAGTTTTCGACCCGGCCACCCGCGAAAGGCGGGATGAACCGCTCCTCTATGATTCCAGGGACCTTCTCACGCACGCCGTCATCATCGGCATGACCGGCAGCGGCAAGACCGGCTTGGGGATCGGCATGCTGGAGGAAGCGCTGATCGACAACGTCCCGGTGATCGCCATCGACCCCAAAGGCGATCTCGCCAACCTGCTTCTCGGCTTTCCCGATCTGCAGCCGCAGGATTTCCGGCCCTGGATCCAACCCGGCGACGCGGCGCGTCAGGGAATGGACCCGGAGCAGTTTGCCGAAAAAACCGCCGCCCTGTGGCGCGACGGCCTGGCGGCTTGGGACCAGGATCCGGCGCGAATTGCCCGGCTGCGCGCCGCCGCCGATTTCGCCGTCTACACGCCGGGCAGCAGTGCCGGTTTGCCGGTCAACGTTCTGCGCAGCTTCGCCCCGCCGCCGCCGGAAATTCGCGCGGACGGCGACCTGTTCCGGGAGCGGATCCAGACGACGGTCACCGCCCTGTTGACCCTGATGGGCATCGACGCCGAAGCCATCCACAGCCGCGAGCACATCCTGGTCTCCACCATTTTCGAGCAGGCCTGGAGCGCCGGCCGCGGCCTGGACCTGGCCGGACTCATCCGGCTCATTCAGCAACCGCCGCTGGAGCGTGTCGGGGTGATTGATCTGGAGTCGTTCTATCCCGCCAAGGAGCGGTTTCAGCTGGCCCTGCGCTTGAACAACCTGCTGGCGGCCCCCGGCTTCGATTCCTGGCTTTCCGGAGATCCGCTGGACATCGGCCGCATGCTGTACACCCCTGCCGGCAAGCCCCGGGCCGCGATCTTTTCCATCAGCCACCTGTCCGATGCCGAGCGCATGTTCTTTACCGCCCTGCTGCTCAATGAAATTCTCGGCTGGGTGCGGACCCAGCCGGGGACCGCCAGCCTTCGGGCGATTCTGTACATGGACGAAATCTTCGGGTTTTTCCCGCCGGTGAAAAACCCGCCGTCCAAGCCGCCGCTGCTGACGCTGTTGAAGCAGGCCCGGGCTTTCGGTCTGGGGGTGGTGCTGTCGACCCAGAACCCGGTCGACCTGGACTACAAGGGCCTGGCCAACACCGGGACCTGGTTTATCGGGCGGCTGCAGACCGAGAACGACAAGGAGCGCGTGATGGCCGGACTTGAAGGCGCCGCGGCCGGGGCGCGGTTCAACCGGCAGAAGATGGGTGAAATCCTGGCCGGTCTGGGTCAGCGGGTGTTTCTGATGAACAACGTGCACGACAGTGAACCGGTGGTTTTCGAGACCCGCTGGACGATGTCCTTTCTGGCGGGGCCGATGACCCGGGAGCAGATCAAGGCGCTTGGCGCGGTCACGGGTCATCCCGCGCCACCGGCGGCGCCGTCGTCCGGCGCGCCGTTGGCGACGGCGCCACTTGCCGGCAGCGGATTGCCGCCGCTACCGCCGACGGATGTCGCGGTGTATTATCTGCCGGCATCGGGCGCGGGCCAGGGCCTTTTGTATGTCCCGGCCGCCGGCGGCTGGCTGACTGTCCATTACAGCCATCGCGGTTACGGCGTCGACGTCAGCAAGACCATGGCCCTGGCTGCACCCATCGAAGACAGGCCCCTGCCGGTCGACTGGGACCAGGCCCTGGAGCTGGCGGGCGCTGCCGGGGACCTGGCCGGGTCTCCGCTGGCCGGGGCCGCGTTCGCGGACCTGCCCGCTGCCGCCAACCGGGCCGGGGATTACAAAAAATGGTGCAAGGACATGCTGCGCTGGGTGCGGCAGAACCGTCCCCTGCTTCTCTACCAGTCCAAAAAGTTTAAAATGACCAGTTCCCCCGGCGAGACCGAAGGCGCTTTTCGGGCGCGGCTCACTCAGACAGCCCGCGAGCAGCGGGACCTTGCGGTCGAAAACCTGCGCCGCAACTATGCGGAAAAGTTCGCCGCTCTCCAGGACCGCCGCCTGCGGGCCGAACAAGTTCTGGCGCGCGAGCAGGAGCAGGTCCAGACCAGAAAAATAGAGAGCGTGATCTCCTTTGGCACCGCCATCCTGGGGTCGTTTCTGGGCCGCAAGGCCGTCAGCTCGCGCAACGTGACGCGGGTGGGCGCGGCCATGAAGTCGGCCGGGCGGCTGGGCAAGGAGCAGATGGATGTTGCCCGCGCCCGGGAAACGATCGCCGCCGTGGACGGGAAAATTTCCGGACTCGAAGAGCGCCTGCAAATGGATATCGACGCGCTGGCGGCTGACTACGATCCGTTGAGCGAGCCGCTGGACGAGGTGCGCGTCACCACCCGCAGCACCGACATCGCGCTCGATATTTTCGGTCTGTTGTGGCTGCCCTACCGCCGGCAGACCGGCGGGCGGTTGGTGCCGGACTGGTCGCAGCGCCCTTAAAAAAAAATAAACATAACGATTTCGGGATAGTGAGACCGCAACCGATTTCTTTTAGATGGCGAGCCTCGAAGAGAATACGCTCTTGATGACTTGGCCGAAATTTGAGATAAAACAGCCCGGATGACAAGGGCTTTCGCGTGAATCCACCGATTGCAGAAAGGAGTCCGCCATGCCGGCCAAACAGATCCACCGAACTCCGTCAGCCCATTCGTATCAGCTCTTGATCAAGAACATGCTGTCCACGCCCCTGGTTTACGCCCCGAAACAGGAAATCGTCTACCGCGACCGCATGCGCTATGACTATGAAACGTTTTTCAAGCGCGTGACGCGGTTGGCCGGCATGCTGCAGCGGCAGGGCGTGCAGCCGGGTGACACCGTGGCGATGATGGACTGGGACAGCCACCGCTACCTGGAGTGTTTTTTTGCGGTGCCGATGATGGGCGCCGTGCTGCATACCATCAATGTGCGCCTGTCGGCCGAGCAGCTTATTTACACCATCAACCACGCCGAGGACGACATCATCCTGGTCAACGCCGAATTTTTACCGCTGCTCGAGGGCATAAAAGAACAGTTCGAAACGGTCAAAAAGATTATCCTCATCAACGATGGCGACGATGCGCCGAATACCTCCCTGGCCGTCGTGGGGGAATACGAGGCCCTTCTGGGTGAGAACGACGGGGGCTTCGAGTTTCCCGATTTCGATGAAAACACGATGGCGACCACCTTCTACACCACCGGCACCACCGGCCTGCCCAAGGGGGTTTACTTCAGCCATCGCCAGCTGGTGCTGCACACCTACGGCGTCATGGCCGGACTGTGCGCCTACAAAGCCCAGGCCAAAATCGATTCGGGCGACGTCTATATGCCCATGACGCCGATGTTCCACGTCCACGCCTGGGGCATCCCTTACCTGATGACGCTGCTGGGGAGCAAGCAGGTCTATCCGGGCCGCTACGAACCGGAAATGCTGCTGAAACTGGTCGCCGCGGAAAATGTCACCTTTTCCCACTGCGTGCCGACCATCCTGCACATGCTGGTGACCAGCCCGGCCGTGAAAAAGGTCGACCTGTCGCGCTGGAAGGTCGTTATCGGCGGCTCCGCACTGCCGAAGGGCCTCTGCCGGGCGGCGCTCGATCTGGGGATCAACGTTTTCACCGGCTACGGCATGTCCGAGACCTGCCCGATCCTGACCCTGGCGAACCTCAAGCCGCACATGCTCGAATGGGACCGCGACCGGCAGGTCGACCTCCGCTGCCGGACCGGGTTGCCGATCCCAAACGTCCTGCTCGACATCGTCGATCCGGAAGGAAAATCGCTGCCGCGCGACGGTCAGGCAACCGGGGAGGTGGTGGCCCGCTCGCCCTGGCTGACCCAGGGCTATCTGAAGGAACCCGGGCGCAGCGAAGAGCTGTGGCGCGGCGGCTGGTTGCACACCGGCGACGTGGGATTCATCGACCGTGACGGCTACCTGAAGATCACCGACCGGATCAAGGATGTCATCAAGTCCGGCGGCGAATGGGTGTCCTCGCTGACCCTGGAGGATATCATCAGCCAGCACGAGGCCGTCAGCGAGGCGGCGGTCATCGCCGTGCCCGACGAAAAATGGGGGGAACGGCCGCTGGCCCTGGTGGTTTTGAAAAAAGAGTTTGCCGGTAAAGTAAAGGAAGAAGACCTGCTGAACTTTTTCATGAAGTACGTGCAGAACGGGACCATCCCCAAGTTCGGCGTGCCGGGCCAGGTGCTGCTGGTCGAGAGCATCGCCAAAACAAGCGTCGGCAAACTCAACAAAAGGGCCCTGCGCAAGCAGTTCCGGTAGCATCGAAAAAAATCGGCGACACATGACTGGACATAGACCGACCCATGGAGGCTCATGATGTTTTTGAAATTTTTTACCTGGCTCCGGCACCGTCAAATTTTCCTTCTTTTTATTCTTCTGGCCGTTTTTGGCGGCTGTGCCCAGCTCGATCCCTCCGAGGCCGCGGCCAATGCTCCCTTTACTTTCGAAACGGCGGTCGATGAAGCCCACCAACTTTCTCTCGCCCCCTATAAAGACCCCACGGGTGAGGTGCCCGAACGGCTCTTGAAGATCGACTATGACGACTGGCGTGACATTCGCTTCAAGCCGCCCAAGGCCCTGTGGCGCGATGAAAATCTGCCCTTCACGCTGCAGTTCTTTCACCCGGGCCTTTACTTCGATCGGACGGTGAAGATCAACGTGATCGAACCGTCGGGCACCATCCATCCGGTGCGTTTTTCGAAAGACCTCTTCGACTACAAGAAAAAAAGGGTTGCGGACCTCGTGCCCAATGATCTGGGCTTTGCGGGCTTTCGCATCCACTATCCCATCAACAAGCCGGAATATCAGGACGAGGTGGCCGTGTTTTTGGGCGCCAGCTATTTCCGGGCGGTCGGTCGCAACATGAATTACGGTCTTTCGGCCCGCGGGTTGGCGGTCGACACCTATCTGCCGGGCGGCGAGGAATTTCCGTATTTCCGCAAGTTCTGGATCCAGAAACCGGCGCCCGACGCGACGACGCTCACCCTCTATGCCATTCTGGACGGTCCCAGTATTGCCGGTGCCTACCAGTTTGTCATCCATCCCGGAAAAGAGACGGTGATGGACGTCAGAAGCACTCTTTTCCCAAGGCGAAAAATCGAGCAGCTCGGCATCGCGCCGATGACGAGCATGTTCTTTTACGGTGAAAACACGTATCCGCGGCCGGTAGACGATTTTCGGCCCGAAATTCACGACACCGACGGCTTGATGATGGAGACCGGGTCTGGTGAATGGATCTGGCGACCGCTGGTCAACCCGCCCCGGCTTCTGGTGACCGCCTTTCAGATGACCGAGCCCAAAGGCTTCGGCCTCCTTCAGCGGGACCAGGCGTATGATCACTACCAGGACATCGAGAGCAACTACGACAATCGGCCCAGTCTCTGGGTGGCGCCGGTTGGCAACTGGGGCGAGGGGCGGGTGCAGCTGATCATGATCCCGACCGACGAAGAGATCCACGACAATATCGTGGCCTTCTGGGTTCCCGCGACGCCGCCCGCGGTCGGACGGCCCGTCAGCTTCGACTACCGCATGAGCTGGCACTATTTCGCCGACGGGCATCGCCCGCCGGGCGCCTATGTGGATGCTTCCCGCACGGCCGAAGGCAAGGCGCCCGGGCTGCGGAAGTTCGTGGTCGATTTCACCGGCGGCGACCTGGCCGCACTTGCCGCCGATCAGCCGCTCGAAGCGATCGTCCATGTCAGTCCCAATGCCACCCTGGTCGAACAACAGCTCGCCAAAGTGCCGCAAACCGGTCACTGGCGCCTGGTCTTTCAGATCGACCCTGAAAAGAAGTCGGACCCCGGACGAGCGGATCCGATCGAAATCCGGGCCTTTTTGAAAAAAGGGGCCGATGTCCTCAGTGAAACCTGGAGCTATGTCTATCTACCCTGATGCGACCACCGATCACCGGACGAAGCACCGCTTCCTGTTCGGAAGCCGCTTTGTCCGGCGATTGCCCGCCTGCCGGTCTTAAGACCTTCAGTTCCTGTCTCATCAACACTTTGCGACGGAACCGGGAACGGACATGCCAGAGAAGGAGCACCAAAACGGCGCTGTTGCAAAAGACGGCCTGATGCGCAGCGTGTCCCTTTTCCTGTGTGGCATTCTGGCCGCGGCGGCCGCCGTTTATGCCACCGCGCGGGGACAGGGGTGGATGAGCGCCCTGCCGGCGGGTGTTCTCGGACTGCTGGCCGCCGGGTTCTTCAAGTTGCACTTCACCGGTAAACGGCTCACGCTGCTCGAAGGATTTCAGGACTTTTGCGTGCCGGCCTTTTTTGCGCTCTGCGTTCGGGCCGGCCTCGACATATGGCAGGTGCCCAGGACGTTAAACGACCCATTCGTTATGACAGGCCTGGCCGCGAGCCTGTTCGCAGTGATCTACATTCTGGCCGTTATGCAACATCTGGCGGTTGCCGGCCGGCATCCGCAGCCGCCGCTGGCCGCCACGATTCTGGCGATTCCCCTTCTTTTCAACGGTTTGCTTCTCATCGGATCCACGGATCTCGTGCGATGGATCGGACGCATGGTCCTGCCCGGTGAAACCGCAGGTTTCCTCCGGCCGGTATTCCTGGGGCGCAGCGTCATATTGGGGCTGTTCAACGAGGCGGTCGCCAACCTGATCGGCCTGCTGGTGGTCCGGCGCCTGGTCACGGATGCGAGGGTGCATGCCCTGCTGCTCGCCAGCGCGGTGATGGCCGCTGTCACGCCGGAATTGGCCGACTGGGGATCGGCCGCCTACCTGGCCGGCCTGCCCTGGATTGCCGCCGTACCGGCGGCACTTTTTTTTGCCATGCTCTCCCAGGCGGGGCTCTGGAGCCAGACCTTCCTGATTACCGGCCTGATCATGGATGCCTTCCACGGCAAGCAGCCGACCTGGTACTGGGGCTCCGACCACTTCCGGGCCGGTTTTACCAAAGGGTCGGTCTACAGCCTGGTTTTCATTGCGATTGTCCAGATTATGGCCGGGCTGATGCGCATGGACGCCGTCGTTTCGATGGCCAGGGCCGCTCCGGTGATATTCTCTGCCGTTGCGGGAGCCCTGGCCTTTCCGTTTCTGAAGACCATCATCGAAACCTTCGACGGCAGCGACAGGTTTTTCCAGCGCGCCGGCCACAATTACCGCCAGGGAATCGGATTTCTGCGCGGGGCCGTCCTGGGCGGCTTTTGCGGGGATGCCTTCGCCAACGGCCTGCCGATGGTCGGTGGCTACGAACGGTTTTTTTTCGGTCTTCTGGCCGGTGCGACCGGCTACGGCGGCCTTGATTTTCTAAAGAATGCCTTCGAGGTGCTGACCGGCAGAAGGCAGCGCCTGCAACCCTGGCGCGTCTATGCGCTGGGCATTATTTTGGGCGGCGTTGCCGGCGGCGGCCTGGCCTGGTATGCCGATACGTTGCAGTTGCGGGTGCTGGCCAGCAAGTTCCACAAATACGCGGCGCTTTACTATCCCGCGGCCGATAAGGCCGTAGCCGATTACGTCATTTACCCGCTTTTCAGCAAGTGGGGCGCCCTGAACCTGGGCCACACCCCCGGCGGTGTCCGGCTGCTTTACAACGAAGCGCTTTCGGGCGTGATCAACTGGTCGCTGGCGGCACCGCTTTTCAGCATCAACCTCGTTGTCCTCAATGCCATGCTCCAGCGCAGCACCGCGCCACTGAAAGAGTTGTTTACGCGCCAAGGGGTGGTGGGGCTGGTCGAGCAGGCCGTGCGCGTTCTGCGGTGGGGGTTGTGGATGGCACCGGTCATCTACTCCTTCCTGCGCATGTCCCCGGACCCGACATGGTACAACCAGGACGGCGCCATCCGGACGCTTGTGGCCACAGTCAAGAGCTGGACCCTTGACCCTGAAAGTTTTCGCGCCTGGAGCCTGAATGTATTTCTCAACCTGCTGGTCTACGACTGGTTCCGCATTCTGATCTGGGTCGACCACATGGGCCTGCGGGTGGCGACGCTTGTCAATCTGTCTTTCGTCGGCGCCGACATTCTGGACGAGAAGGCGGCCCGGGCCATTGGCTTTTCAGCCCGGACCCGCTGCATGCCCCTGGGCTTGAGGCGGTTTGCCACCTGGGCGCCCTTGCTGATCCCTTTCTACCTGCCGCGCGGCACGGAATGGAATTATGTCTGGCAAACGTCGGCGGAACGCGCCGCGCGGCTGGCGGCAACCTCCTGGCCGCCGGTCTATTATGTCATGGGCGGATTTCTGATTGTTGCCGGCGGGCTGGGACTTTTTTTCGCCAGTCAAAAACGCCGGTTTCCGCGGGCGTTCATCCGGCCAATATCGGAAGCACCCCACGGTAGTCTTTCACCGCCGTGCGGGCACGAAAAATTCGTCTTGTCCAACGGCACGTACACCACCGAGATCACCGGCGACGGAAGGGGGTACAGCCGGGTTTTCAGCAGCGCAATAAAGGGTTTCGAGATTGACCTCACCCGCCGGCCGGATGACCCGCTTCAGATGCGGGGCAAGTTTTTTTATTTACGGGATCGCAGCAGTTCGCCGGATGAACCCGACCGGCCCTGGTCCATTGGCTTCTCTCCCGCGCGGAGTCCGGAAGGCGAATACCGGGCCGTGCAAGCCGATCCCCTTTCCATGGAGATGGCGACGGAACAAGCCGGTATCCGCGCCGCCGTGCATCTGCGCCTCGATGAGACGGAACCGGTGGAAATCCGGCACGTGCGGCTGGAAAACCATGCGTCGAGACCGCGGGTCATCGAACTGACCAGTTATCAGGAGTTCGGACTGAACAACACCGACGCTTACCGGCGCCACCCTTTTTTCAACCACCTGCACATCGGGACGCGCTTCATACGTCCGATGGCGGCGTTGCTGGCCGGCAACCGCCTGCTCAAAAAGCCGCAAAAGGACGCGAGCGGGCGGCAGGCTTCCGCAGAGACGGCCTTCCACGCGGTGCGGGAGGATTCGATGAACGGGATTTCCCTCATCGGTTACCAGGATTCCCGGGCGCATTTCATCGGCCGCGAAACGCTGGCAACTCCCGCGGGGCTTTCGCATGGCAGACGCGACCCGGGGGACGAAGGCCTTTGCTACACCTTCGACCCCATCGCCAGCCTGTGCCTGCGAGTCGAGTTGCCGCCGCACGGATCGGCCACGGTGACCTTTGTCGACGGCTATGGTGTCGATGAGCGCCAGGCCCTGGCGCGCATCGCAAAACACCTCGGCAGGCAGACCCCGGAGGATGTCCGCCAGTGGCGCGCGTTTACCCGAACGCGCAGTGTGAACCGGCGAACCGCTGCGGGAAAAACCGGCGGCGGCGACCGCGCCGCTCTTCCCTACCGGTTTTCGCCCGATGGCGGGGAACTGACCGTCGGCTGCGACACCCCCCGCCCCTGGAGCCATGTGATGGCCAATCCCCTCGGCTACGGCTGCATGGTGACGAATCACGGCGCCGGCTATTCTTTCATGAAGAATTCACAGCAAAACGGCCTGACGCCCTTTGACTCCGACTCGGTTTCCGCGCAGCTGCCCGGCCAGGTTTTCTACCTGCTGAACCGCACGACCGGCCAGGCGGAAACGCCCACCTATATTCCCTTGCGAAGAAAAGACCGGTCGTTCGATGTCACCTGGGGCCCGGGGTATGCGATTTCCAGGAACCGCAGCGCGGCGGTCGAGCTGGAACTGTGCCATTTCGTTTTGACCGACCAACCGGCCGAGATCCGGCTGCTCACGATCCGCAACCGCACCGCAGAGCCCCAGCCGTATCGCGTGCTGCCGTATTGGCAGGTCGTGTTGGGGGAGACGCCGGTGGACACACGCGGCCGAATCGCAACCGAACACGACCCAAGCCTCGCTGCGCTTTTCTTCTCCAATCCTCACAACGACTTCTGGCGCGGCTGGGCTTTTGCCGCCACGAGTCTGCCGGCGACCGCCTGCGAGACGGTGCGCGCCAGGGTCATCGGCGGCGGCGAGCGGGACCTCACCAATCCCTTCATGTTGCAAAGCGGCGCTTCCGATGCGACCCAGCCGGACGATGGCTTTCGCTGTGCGGCTTTTGCCGGCGAGGTGCAGGTTCCCCCGGCCGGCGAGGTGACGGTGTGTTTTCTACTCGGCCAGTGCCAAAGCCGGGAACAAGGTGCGGAGATCATCCGCAAGTATCGGAATGTCCCCGCCGCGCAAAAGGCTTTGGCTGAAACCAAACAGTGGTGGCGGGAATATCTCGGCGGGCCGCCGGCCCGCTCCGGCGACGTTGCTGTCGACCGGATGGCCAATTGCTGGCTGCCGTACCAGGTGCTGGTGGCGCGCCTCTGGGGCCGGCTGGGACCGTACCAGCGCAGCGGGGCCTTCGGTTTCCGCGACCAGCTTCAGGATGTCCTGCCGTTTCTTCATCTCAAACCCGAGCTGGCCCGACGGCAGATTCTGCTTCACTCCGCCCAGCAGTTTCGCAGGGGGGATGTCTTGCAGTGGTGGCATCGGTCCTGGGAAGATAAGACCGGCCTCGGCGCCCATGGACGGGCTTCGGATCCTCACCTGTGGCTGCCTTACATGGTTTACCAATACGTCAACGCTACGGGCGACTGGCAAATTCTGGACGAGAAAACACCCTACCTGGAAGGCGGTCCCCTGGAAAAAATGTCCGTGACCCGGGTGGCCGCCCAGCGGCCTTCGCGCGACACGGCAAGTCTCTATGACCATTGTGTCAGGGCAATCGACTTTACCATTCGGAAAAACGGTCCGCACGGATTGCCGCTGCTGGGGGCCGGAGACTGGAACGACGGTCTGGATGCGGCCGGCATCCGAAACAGGGGCGAGAGCGTCTGGCTCGGATTTTTCTTCCACGACATACTGATCCACTTCGCCGAGCTGGCGGCGGAAAAAGAGGGGCATGACCGGAAGATGGATTTGCTGACGAAAGCCGCGGAGCTGAGAACGCGTCTCGACGCGGCGTGGCTGGGGGACAGGTATGTCAACTATTACACCGATGACGGGCGGCAGATAACCCGCGCCAACGCCCTGGTGGCCGCCTGGTCGATCCTATCCGGCGTCGCGGGTCCGGAAAGGGGGCGGCGGGCCATGGCCACGGTCCTGAAGGAACTCGAAAAGAAAACCCTCGTTCAGCTCTTTGCGCCGCCTTTCACGGAAAATGACGCCATTTATCCCGGCCGGCTGGCCGATTATCCGCCGGGGGTCCGCGAAAACGGCGGCCAGTATTCGCACGGCGTGTCCTGGTTGGTGGATGCGCTGCTTTTTCTGGCGGAGGAAGCAAAGGGATCGGGGGAAGAGAAACTCGCCGCCGCTTACCGGTCCAAGGCGCAGAACCTGTGGCGCAAGATTTCACCGCTCGGCCACGTGTCGCTGGAAAACCTGGCAGTCTACGGACTGCCGCCCCATCAGCAGCCGGCCGATGTTTACTTCGGGCCGGGCTATGAGGGCCGGGGCGGGTGGAGCTGGTACACCGGCGCGGCGGCCCGCATGCTGTTCACCGCGCAGGCCCTGTCGGGCATCAAGCGGAAGCAAGAAGTTACACCACACCAAGGAACATAGAGGATGTCGGTTCGAAAATAGACTGTGGGGCAAGAGGTGCTGACCGTTTGCTTCCGCAGGATCAACTCTTGGAAATGACTTCCTGAATTTTCAGTGACAGATCTTCGATCTTGAACGGTTTTTGAATCATGGGGTGGTGTTCGCTGTCCATGATCTCGGCCCCGTCCCTGTCAACCGAATAACCGCTGGCAATCAACACCCGGACCTTGGGATTTATCTGTTTCAGGTGCAGGTAGGTCTCCTTGCCGCTCAGGCCGGGCATGATCATGTCCAGGACGACGATATCGATGTCGCCGGCCATTTTTTTGTAGATGTCAACGGCGCGTTCGCCGCTTTCGGCCACCACGACCGAATAGCCGAGAAGCTTCAGGCCTTCGCGGCACACCTCGCGGATCTTGTCTTCATCGTCGACCAGCAGAACGGTTTCGCGGCCCAGGACCCGCTTGGGCGAAGAGGCCTCCGAGGGCATGAGTTTTCTCTCGGTGGCGGGAAGATAAATCGTAAATGTGGTGCCGCTTCTTTCCTTGCTGGATACCTGGATATGGCCGCCATGATTCTTGATGATGCCGTAAGCGCTGTACAAACCGAGTCCCGATCCCTTGCCGAGCTTCTTCGTCGTAAAAAAAGGATCGAAAATCCGTTGCTGGATCGATTCGTCCATGCCGATTCCGGTATCGGAAATTGTGATCTTGACGTAGCGCCCCGGCTTCAGGTTCGTCGAGCGGGCGAGAAGACTTTTTTCCGTCAGGCGGACGTTCTCGGTTTGAACGTGCAACTCTCCGCCGGCGGGCATGGCATGCCCGGCGTTGACGTATATATTCAGGAAGACCTGTTCGATTTGCGAAGGGTCGGCCTCGATCATGAGGACCCGGGGGGCCAGGCTCTCGGTGATCCGGATGGCTTTGCGGGTCCGACCGAACAACTGGTTCTGCTTCCGGAGCAGGGCGTTGACATCGGTGGGCTGGATCTCGAGCGCCCCACCGCGGACGAAGGTCAGCAGCTGCCGTGTCAGACCGGCGCCGTCCTGGACATACTGCTCGACCATTTGGAGCTGGTGCTTGAAAGGGTTGCCGGCCTCCATTTTAAACATGATCAACGAGACGATACCCTGAATGCCCATGAGCAGGTTGTTGAAATCGTGGGCGATGCCACCGGCCAGATTGCCGAGCGCCTCGATTTTCTTGGCCTGCAACAGCTGGGTTTCCAGGATCTTGCGAAAGGTTTTGTCGCGTGCCACGCCGTACGTCCCGATCAGTTCCCGGCGGGTGCCGGTGCGTCGATATACCCCCGTGGCGTTCAACTCGACGACGGCGAAGTCACTCAGCCGGCCGGCCCCTGATTCCTTGCGGGGGCCGGGCTTCAGACGCAGTTCGAAGGCGGCGGTCGCCCGTTTTCCGGTGCGTCTTTCATTGAATTTCCAGCAGGCTTTGTCGATATCGGTTTCGTAGAGCATCGTCTGGTATGATTTTCCCACCAGATCGACGCCACGGTAGCCGAAGAGTTTCTCGGCGGCGCTGTTGATAAAGGTAAATCGGCCATGCGCATCCAGGGTGTAGATCATGTCCGGAGAATTCTGCACCATGAATCGAAAGCGTTTTTCAGAGGCGCGCAGTCGATCTTCCATTTCCTGGTTGATCTCCTGGAGCATTTTCTGGCGCAGGGCATTGTCGATCGTTTTGACCAGTTCTTCGGTTTCGAACGGTTTTTTCAGGTAGTCATAAGCCCCTTCACGCAAGGCCTTGACGGCGGAGTCAACCGATGCTTCGCCGGTCATCATGATCACCGGCGTGTCGGGCAGCCGGTTGAGAATGTGCTCCATCAAACTAAACCCGTCATGATCGGGCATGCAGATGTCAAGCAGGAAAAGGTCGAAGTTTTGCCGGCCGACGATCTGAAAGGCCGCTTCTCCGGAGGTGGCGGTCGTTACGTCGTAGCCCCGCGGCTGCAACAGCGCCTTCAGGCTCTCGCACATCCTCTGCTCGTCATCGACGACGAAAACCGACGCTCGTTCGCTCATATTCTCCTTGCCTCCGGATGCGGGCGGTGACCAACCGAACCCGGCAGGCTGATCCGGAAAGTCGTCCCTTCGCCCGCACGGCTCCGGCAGCTGATGGTGCCACCGAAGCTGTCGATAAGGTCTTTGCTGATCGCCAGGCCCAGGCCGGCATGGGCGCCGCCCTTGGAACTGCCGCCGGGTTCGAAGAGCCGCTCCAGGCTTTTCGCCGGCAGGCCGGGGCCATCGTCTTGGATGGTGATGGTGATTTTGTCGGCGTCCGCGCCCTTTCCGCCCGGTTCGCAGGCGGTCGTCACGGAGATGGTGCCGCCGCAAGGCATGGCTTCCGCGGAATTAATCAGCAGATTGATGAGCACCTGGCTCAGCTGGCTTTTCTTCCCGGGCCAGGGCGGCAGGTTCGGTCCGGGGGCGAATGTCAATGCGACACGCGCGGGTTCGAGGATGGAAGCGGCCAGTAATCTCGACAGGTCCGCAATGATGCTGTTGACATCCAGGACCTCATGGCCGGCATCGACCTTGGCGCGGGTCGTCGACAACTGGGCAATCATACCGGGGATTCTTTCGATCTCCTGCTGGATCAGCGCGATTTCTTCTTTTACTTCTGTCCGGCCGGCGATTTTCTCCCCGATCACGGCCAGGTAATTTTTGATGATTCCGAGCGGGTTGTTGACTTCGTGGAGGATGCGACCGATGGCGTCGTCATTCGGGGCGGCACCCGTCTTGCGCGCGGCGGACGGCCGGATGTCATCGGAGAGCGCTTTGTCGAGCAGCGCTGCGGCCTGACCGGCAAAAGTGTTCAGCAGATTCAGCTGTTCCCACAAGAGCGGGAACCGCGGCTCGTCTATTCCGGCGCAGATAACACCGATCCAGCGCCCGTCATGAACCAGCGGAAGGCACAGCATGCCCTCAGCGTCCAGCAGGCGAATCACTTGTTCATCAGCGATCGTGATCGCGTCGTTGGTCAGATATCCGAAAGAATCGTAAGTCTGGCGGCGGACGAGCGCCAGGGCGGGAAGGTTCCGGCCGGTTGCAACCGGCAGGTCAACCCGCGCGACGGGCTGACTACCGGCGGCCGTTTCGGCGGGCCGGCCCACCAGAACATCGCGGTCCGGATCGTAGAGAAATAGCAGTGCGGCGGCGACATCGAAGAGAATGGCAAATACCTGCAGCAGGTTTTGTTGGGTGGCGGCCATCCCGCCGCCGCCGGGCGCATGCTCGAAGGTGAGGTGCCGGACGCACAGTTCACGGAACTCGGCGATGATGCCGTGCACGGCGGCGTTGCGGGTATCGCCCGCCGGGGAAAAACTTTTTTCCAGCTCTTCCGCCCTCAAGCCCACATCTTGCAGCAGCTCCCCGGTCTGTTTCTGGGCCTCCGCGAAAATTCGATCGAGACGATCGGCCGTCAGGTCCAGGCCGAGTGCCTGCAGGAGGGGGGCGGGGTCTGCGCGGCGCCCCTGGTTGCAAAAGACATTGGCGCCGAAAACGATCCTGACCAGCGGCAGTGCGTCTGCGACCGCGGCAGGGGTGCAGTGATGATACAGCACCGCATCGGCCACGAACGGATGGGTTTTGAGATTTCGAATGACACTCCATCCGGCTTCGCAGTGGTTGGTGCCGATATGGTCGTTTTCCGCCGGAAGCGCGCCGTCGTCTTTTCCCGACTTCTTGAAAAGCGGTTCGTAGTCCTTTTTAAAGTTGGACCAGAGCAGCAGCTTGCCGACATCGTGGAGCAATCCGGCAATGTAGGCCTCGTCTGCAAGCTCGGGGAACAGGTGCGCGCTGATCGAGCGGGCCAAAACCGCACAGCGCAGCGAGTGCAGCCAGAACTGGTTGAAATTGGCGTCGGTTTTCCACAACAAGGGGTTCGAGAGCGGATTGCTCAGGCTCATGAGGGCAACGTTTTTGATGGTTGCCGGACCCAGACGGGCCATACGCCGCTCGATCGATTTCAGGCTGGAGGTCACGGCATCGCCGGAGCCCGGCAGCCGCATGAGTTTGATCGTCAGGGCGGGATCCATGGCCGCGAGGCGGGCCATGTCCCGAAATGACGCCGTACCGCTGTGACACAGGCGGTTGAGTTTAATTAATACCTGGGGATGGCACGGCAGCGGAATGGCCGTGTTGATCTTGTTGAATATCTTGGGCGGATTCTTCACTTATTCAGGTTGTTGGGCAGCCGACGGTAAAATGTTTCCCAATTAATCTATCCCAATTTCCACAGGAGTGTGCATTTCGTACCACACCGTCCCACCATTTCATTTCTCCGGAAAAGCCAGACCGGTCAAACGCCTTGGTCCCGGCGACCGGCAATCTAAGCCAGCTGGCGTTGGTCGTAAAGAGGATCGAGATCATGCCGTTAAGTGAGTATCCTCTTAAACCAATTGCTGGGCAAAGTCATGCAATAACACTGCCAAAGGTCAACCGTTTTTGGTCGGCCGCCAGTCTGACTGCCAGGCCGTAGCGATCGATGGCCAGCCGCAGGGCTCGGTTGATCGGCAGCAGTGGTCGCAACCGGACGGGCAGGCCACGCCGGTGGCCCTCCCGAAACGGTCTGTTTCAGCATCGACGCACCGATACAGGGCTTCGACGCGATCGATTACCCCATCGATGCTTCTGTGGCGTGATTCCGGTGGTAAAACGGGCAAAATACCGCTATTGCTGACACTTGGGTGCATTTGAGGCGAAGCCGGTTGAAGGTGAATATCCCCGATCTTCAACGGATCATGCCACTTGGCATCGCCGCCGCTTGCTTTCGGTGCCGCTGATAGGATATAACCCGTCACGCAGCGCTATTGGAAGCCGCGCCGTCGCCGAAGGCTTGACCCCTGTGACCTGTTTTAATAAGAACCTGCCGTAGGAGGGCCAATGAAGACGATTCCCACTGCCGAGTCCTTGACCGCCCTGCGGGGCAAGGTTATGGCCAAAGGGTTTTCGAGCGCCACCGATTGCTATGTCGCCCGGGCCAGCGGCGCCTCGATCTATGACGTGACGGGACGGGAATACATCGATTTTACCGGCGGCATCGCCGTGATGAACGTCGGGCACTCGCATCCGCGCGTCGTGGCGGCCATCAAGGACCAGGCCGAAAAATTCACTCACACCTGCTTCATGGTTCTGCCGTATGAACCGGCGGTACGGTTGGCGCAAAGACTCTGCGAACTGGTTCCCGGTAATTTCGAAAAATCGGTCATGCTCAGCAACAGCGGTGCCGAGGCTGTTGAAAATGCGGTCAAGATCGCCCGCTATCATTCCGGGCGGCAGGCCGTCATCACCTTCGAAAACGCGTTTCACGGGCGCACCTATCTGGGGATGAGCTTGACAAGCAAAGTCAAGCCCTACAAGTATGGCTTCGGGCCTTTCGTGCCCGAGATTTACCGCATGCCCTTTGCCTATTGCTACCGCTGCCCCTTCACCCTGGCGTATCCGGGCTGCGGGGTCGCCTGTGCCGATCACCTGAAGGATTTTTTCGTTTCCCACGTTGCTTCCGAGGCCACCGCGGCCGTTATCGTCGAGCCGATCCAGGGCGAAGGCGGCTTTATCACGCCCCCGCCGGAATACTTCCCCAAATTGAAAAAAATCTGCGAAGACGCCGGCATCCTGTTTATCGCCGACGAAATTCAGACCGGCATCGGCCGCACTGGAACCATGTTCGCCATGGAACACTGGGGCGTCACGGCCGATATCACCACGGTGGCCAAAAGCCTGGCGGCGGGCATGCCCCTGAGCGCCGTTGTCGGCCGCAAGGACATCATGGACTCGGTACATGCCGGCGGCATCGGGGGCACCTACGGCGGCAACCCCGTCTCCTGCAGCGCGGCCCTGGCCGTTCTGGACGTCTTCGAAACCGACCATCTCCTGGAAAAAGCCACGGCATTAGGGCGTAAACTCCGCAGCCGACTGGATGCGCTCAAGGACGGCTGCGAGCTGATCGGGGACGTTCGGGGCATGGGCCCGATGCTGGCCATGGAACTGGTCAAAGACCGCGAATCCAAACAGCCGGCGGCCGAGGAGACCAAGACCCTGGTAGGCGCCTGCCGCGAGAAAGGACTGCTGCTGCTCTCCTGCGGCACGTTCGGCAACGTCGTTCGACTGCTGATGCCCCTTGTCATCACCGATGCGCAACTGGAGCGTGGTCTCACCATCCTGGAAGAGGCGCTGGGCGGCCTGTCGACATGAGATGCCGGCCGAAGGGCGCGGGGCGGAAGTGACGGGCGTCCATTACTGATTGAATATCGGTTCCCGCAGCCCGCAACCCGTCGCTGTGATTCCTAATTTGTGTCGTGTCCGGCTATAAGCCATAAGCGTTCATATTCACAAAAGGAGGCTTTCCCATGAACAGAAATCAATACGTGTCACCCCATGCATGCCTGTGGTTGACGGTGGTCGCCGTCGCCGTGCTGCTGCTCGGGGGCGGAACCGGCCTGCAGGCCGCGGAGACAGTGGTCCGGATCGGCAATATCATCCCGCTTTCCGGTCCCTCGGCATCGGTGGGGCAGCAGGGGAAAAACGCGCGCGACATGGCGGTCGAGGAAATCAATGCGGCCGGCGGCATCAAGTCCCTGGGCGGGGCCAAGCTGGAGATGCTGTACGCCGATTCCGAATCCAAACCGGAAAAAGGGGTGGCGGAGGCCGAACGCCTAATCAACACCGAAAAGGTTCACCTTCTGACCGGCTGCTGGAATTCGGCCGTCACCTATCCGACCAGCGCCGTGGCCGAGCGCTACGGGATTCCTTTCGTGGTGCCGGTGTCGGTGGCCGACAAGATCACCGAACAGGGGTTCAAGACCATCTTCCGAATCGCCGCCAAGGACAGCTGGTGGACGCGGGACCAGTTCGCCTTTCTGAAAGATATCCAGCAGGAGTTCAAAACCGAGATCAAAACGCTGGCCTTCGTTTACGAGAACGGGGACTGGGGCAAGGGTTTTGCCGGCCAGTGGCGTGCGTTGGCCGAGAAAAACGGTTACAAGGTCGTGCTCGATGAGCCCTATCCGTCGACCACCACGGACCTGAGCCCGGTGGTGCAGAAGATCCGCCGTGCCCGGCCCGATGTGCTGATGCTGGTATCCAACGCCGCCGACGCCATCCTGCTCACCAACACCCTGGCCGACTACAAGGTCAAGCTCAAGGCCATCATAGCCAGCGGCGGCGGCCATGCCGACCCGTCCTTTCTGAAGGCGACCGGCGACAATGCCCGCTACCTCTTCGATATCGTGGAGTGGGAGACGGACGTCAACAAACCGGGCGTAAAGGAGATCAACGCCAAGTTCAAGGCGCGCTACGGGTACAACCTGGCGGGCGAATCGGTGGATGCCTACCTCGCCATGTATGTCATCAAGGATGCCCTGGAGCGCGCCGGGTCGCTCGACCCGGAAAAAATCCGTGCCGCCCTGGCCCAAACCAATTTGCGCAGCGGACCGGCCATGATCGCCGCCTACGATACGATCGAGTTCGACGCCAGCGGCCAGAACAAGCACGCGGCCCTGTCGATTATCCAGGTCAACGACCTGGGCAGCGGACTGGAGCGCATTACGGTGTGGCCCAAAGGGGCCCGGCGCGCCGGCTACACACCGGTCTTTCCCATGCCGTGAGGCCCGGAGCCGGCAAAAAAAAGCGCCTTGCCGCCGCGCGGCGTCCGACCGCGGGGTCGTTGAGGGTATTTCCGGTTCGTTAACGCCGCCGGGCGCCGGTGATCACCCCCAAAAAGCGACGGTGTTTTCGACGGGGGCACCCGGGCGAAACCACCATCTCTCCTTCGCACGGCCGGCGAACCGTCAAACGGCTCGCCGGCCCTGCGAGCGGTCCGTCAGGCCAGGAGACCGTCATGATTTACATACTGGAAGATGCCATCAACGGCATTCTGATGGGGTCCATTTACGGATTGACCGCCCTGGGCCTGACCATCATTTTCGGAGTGCTCAAGGTGATCAACTTTGCGCACGGATCGCTGCTGATGGTCGGCATGTACGCGGCCTATTGGACGGTCAGGCTGAGCGGCCTGCACCCGTATCTGGCGCTGGTATTCGTCATTCCGGTCATGTTTCTGTTCGGGTACTACCTGCAGGACATCCTCATCAAACCGATCTTCAAGGCCGAAAAAAACGTCCGTGAACCGATCACGGTCATTATCGTCACCACCGGGCTGTGGTACGTTCTGGACAATCTGGCCCTGCTGGTCTTCGGCCCGCAGTACCGCAGCATTCAGGACAATCCCCTGCAGGGCCAAATGCTGGAGTTCGGCCAGGTGCTGATTTCGGTGCCGAAGTTGTGGGGCTTTGCAACCGCCGTTCTCACGGCGGTCGTCATCTACCTGTTTTTTCAGAAAACCCGCACGGGGCGGGCCATCCGGGCCACCAGCCTGGACCGGGAAGCGGCCAGCCTGATGGGCATCAACCAATACAAGATCTATAACCTGGCCTTCGGCATCGGCACGGCCACGGCCGGAATTGCCGCGGTCACGCTCGTGCCGTTTTACAACATATTTCCCTCGGTCGGGGTCCTTTTCGACATCAAGGGGTTTATCATCGTGGTGCTGGGCGGGTTGGGCAGCATCGGCGGCGCGATTCTGGGCGGCATCATCATCGGGCTGATCGAGTCGGTGGCGCCCCAGTTCATGACGGCCACCTGGACCGAGGCCATCGTCTACGGCCTCTTTCTGCTGTTTCTGTTTGTGCGGCCGTCCGGGTTGTTCGGCATGAAATACGACTGGTAAACCGCTGTTTCACCAAAAAAAGGCGTGCGGCATGACGAGAGAAAAATTCAACACCATTGCCCTGGCCGGGGTCGCGCTTCTCGCTTTCGGCCTGCCGCTGGTGGTTCGCAGCGCGACGTATCTTCACATCCTGGTCCTGCTCTGGCTGTATGCCTACCTCACCACGAGCTGGAACCTGGTCGGCGGCTTCGCCGGCGTGCTGCCCCTGGGTCATGCCGCCTTCGTCGGCATCGGCGCCTACACCTCGACTATCCTCTGGCTGCAGTACGGCATCAGCCCCTGGATCGGCATGGTGATCGGCGGCGTGCTGGCGATGATCGTGGGTATCGTCATCGGGTTTCCGACGCTGAAAATGCGCGGGGCCTATTTCGCCCTGGCGACCATCGCCTTCGCCGAAGGCCTGCGGGTGATGGTGGAAAATATCGACCGCCTGGGCCCCTTCATCCTCAACGGCCCCCGCGGCCTGCAGATTCCGCCGCTCGAAACGGGGCTCGTCAATTTCATGTTCATCAGCAAGGTGCCGTATTACTACATCATCCTGGTGATGCTGGCAGGGGTTCTGGCCATCACCGCGCTCATTTCGCGCTCCAAACTCGGCTATCTCTTAACGGCCGGCGGCGAGGAGCCCGAAGCCGCCATGGCGCTGGGGGTCAACGTGGCGCGGGTCAAACTCGCGGCCATGGCGCTGAGTTCCTTTCTCACGGCCCTGGCCGGCACATTTTACGCCCAGTTCACCCTTTACATCCATCCCAAGAGCATCATCTCCCTGGACCTGTCCTTCGAGATCGCCTTCATCGCCCTGATCGGCGGCCGCGGGTCGATCGCGGGGCCGGTGCTCGGCGCATTATTGCTGCGTCCGGTGAGCGATTTTTCACGGATTTATTTCGGTGCTACCCTGCCTGGGCTGCACCTGGTTATCTTCGGGACGGTGCTGATCCTGGTCATGCTGTTTCAGCCGCGGGGGCTCCAGGAACCGCTGACCCGTATGTACCGAAAGGTGCAGGCGCGGTTCCTGACGCCGAAAGCCATGGAAACCTGACAGATGAAGATACTCGAAGTACAGCAGTTGACCAAGGATTTCGGCGGGTTACGCGCCGTCGACGGCCTTGACCTGGATATCGAAGAAGGTGAGATTCTGGGGCTGATCGGCCCCAACGGCGCCGGCAAATCGACGGTGTTCAATTGCGTTGCCGGGGTCTTTGCCCCGTCGCAGGGCCACATCTACTTTCGCAGCGAAGAGATCAGCGGGCGCCAACCCTGGGACCTTTGCAAATACGGGCTGGCCCGCACGTTTCAGATCGTCAAGCCGTTTGCCACCAAGAGCGTCCTCTACAACGTGATGGTGGGGGCGTTCGCCGTCACCGCCAATACGGGCAAGGCCCGCGAAAAGGCGCTGGAGGTATTGGACTATTTGAATTTCGAAGACCGCAAGGACGTGCGCGCCGGCAACCTGACCATCGCCGACCGCAAACGCCTGGAGATTGCCCGGGCCCTGGCGACCGAACCCAGACTGCTGCTGCTCGACGAAGTGATGGCCGGACTGCGGCCGGCCGAGGTGGATGACATGGTGGCCATCATCCGCGGGCTGCGCGACCAGGGGATCACCATCTTCGTCATCGAGCACATCATGCGGGCCATCATGGCCCTTTCCGACCGGGTGGTCGTCATCCAGTTCGGCCGCAAGATCGCCGAGGGGCCGCCCCGGCGGGTCGCCTCCGATGAGAACGTCGTCAAGGCCTATCTGGGAGAAGAGTATGCCATTTCTTGAGCTGCGCGGCATCGACGTCTTTTACGGCGATGTGCAGGTGATTTACGACCTGTCCCTCACGGTCGAGGAGGGCGAGGTGGTCAGCATCATCGGCAGCAACGGCGCCGGCAAGTCGACCTTGCTTAAAACCGTTTCCGGCCTGATGGCACCGGCCCGGGGTGACATCGTCTTCGAGGGTCTTCCCATCCACGACCAGCCGCCCGAGAAGATCGTCGAGCGCGGCATCGTCCAGGTGCCCGAGGGCCGCCGGCTGTTCACGCTCATGAGCGTTAAAGACAACCTGATCGTCGGGGCCTACAACCGCCGCGCCGACCGGCAGCGGGGCAAGACCCTGGCGGAGGTGTTCAGCCTGCTGCCGCGGCTCAAGGAAAGAGAATCACAGCTGGCCATGACGCTTTCGGGCGGCGAGCAGCAGATGGTGGCCATCGGTCGGGGGTTGATGGCGCGTCCCAAACTGCTGATGCTCGATGAGCCCTCGCTCGGCCTGGCGCCGATTTTGATCCGGAACATATTCGAGACCGTGCGCAAGATTGCGGATCAGGGAACCACGGTGCTGCTGGTGGAACAGGACGTGAAAAACTCGCTCGGTTTGAGCGACCGGGGCTACGTGCTCGAGCACGGACGGGTCGCGATGGAAGGAACCGCTCGGGAGTTGCTGGAGGACCCGCACATCAAGACCGCTTATCTGGGCATATAGACGGCTGATCGAAAGGCTTTTTCCGATTTCCTTTTTATTGGAATTATGGGAAAATAAACGGCTTGGAAACAGACAGCTCAGAAAGGATACCCGCGGGCGAACATGAAATTCAATGGGATCATAAGCGCATTTTCGAGTGATTTGGCCGTTGACCTGGGCACCGCCAATACCCGCATCCTTGTCAAGGGCAAGGGCGTCGTGTTGAACGAGCCGTCGATCGTCGCCGTAAAAAAAGTGAACGGCTCGCGCAGCAAAGCGATCGCCTTCGGGTCCGAAGCCAGGGACATGCTGGGCAAGACACCGGCCGACATCACGCTCGTGCATCCCGTGCGCGACGGCGTCATCGCCGATTTCGAAGCGATTGCCGCCCTGCTCAAGTATTTGATTCGCAAGGTCCACAGCCGGCATCATTTTGTCAAGCCGCGGATCGTCTTTGCCGTGCCGAACGCCATCACCGAGGTCGAAAAACGTGCCATCCGGGAAACGGCCGAAATGGTGGGGGCCAGGGCCGCCGCGCTGGTCAGCGGGCCGGTTGCCGCCGCCATCGGTGCGGGTATGCCGGTGGCCGATGCCACCTGCAGCATGGTGGTCGATATCGGAGCGGGCAAGACCGAGGCGGCGGCCATATCACTGCTTGGAATCGTCTACTGCCAGTCGATCCAATCCTCGGGCAACCGCATGGATTTTGCCATCAGCCAGCACGTCAAAAACGCTTACGAGCTTCTGGTTGGCGACAGCACGGCCGAAATCATCAAGCAGCAGCTCAGCTGCGGCAGTGAGTCAAACCGGAGTGATCAACAGATCGAGATCCGGGGGCGCGACCCGCACACGGGCATTCCCAAGACCGTGACCATCGCCGCGCGCGATATCTGGAGGGCGATCTCCGGCCAAATCGACGCCATTGTCCGGCTGATAAAAATCGTCCTTGAAAAAATTCCCCCGGAACTTTCGGCGGACGTCATCGACCGGGGCATCACGTTGACCGGCGGTGTGGCCCTGCTCGGAAATCTTGGCCGCCATCTGGGGCAAGAACTCTGCCTCAATGTGAAAATCGCACCGGAACCTTTGTCCGCGGGGGTTATCGGCGCCGTGCGGCTGCTCGAGGAAGAAAAACTGCTGCAACGAGCATCGCTCGAATAAATGGTGGATATCGACGACATCACCCGCCAGGTACGGCGCAACTGCGACATTTCAGACGCCCGGCATGCCGGCTTTTATTCCATCTGCGGCTTGGCCTTGCGGCTGCGCGATCTCTACAAGTGGGAAAACCGGCTGTCCCCTTGGGTCGAAAAGGATTCCGCCGAGATCCTGGAGTGGATCGATGCCAAAGAGAACCAGTGGGAAAAGCTGGCCGACAAACAGCCGGCCGACCTTTACATCGACGGCCGGCGTTTCGATCTTTTCGACACCCAAAAAATAAATGCCATGCTCGAACCCCGCGGTTTTTTTTACGGGGCCGGGTATGCCCACAGCCTGAAACCGACCTTTCTGCTGGCCGGCCTCCAGGACAAGTCGCCGGTTGACGGCCACACGGTTTACACCCTCGGACGGGAGCTGGCGCGCGATTTGCTGACCATACCGGCGCTCTCTCAGGGGGACGGCATTGTCCTGCGCCAGGAGGCGGCGCGGCTCTTTTTGTGGGACAAGATTTTTTACATCAAAAAATCGGGCCGCCCGGCGCTCAATTTCGCCTTCCACCACTGCGGCCTGCGGAATCCGGCTCCTGAGGACGTGCAGCGCGGTCTCGACCGGATCCTCGCCATACAGAGCCGGACTTACATCTACCATGAAATCGGCGAGAGGGAAGATGCGGTTTTCCAGCGCGACACATGGCGCGAGATCATCGCCGCCCATCCCCACACGCCGGTTGAACTCGCCGCGCGCGCGGTGAAAGACCTTCTGGCCGATACCGGCGAAAAAGGTCCGCTGCGGCACATCGTGGACCGCCGCGATGCCGCCGCCCTGGGATTTTACGTGGCGTTTTTCGACGGCCTGGGAAAAGAGTTCTTCCCGGAACTGATGGTCGCCTTTCAGCTTTTCACCGGCTCGGAAGACTGGCAGGTGATTGCCGAGGCGGCCCTTGCCGGTCACCGCAACGCCCGCCGGATGGCCGAAACCATGCTGGCGGTGCACGGCGAAGGCCGGCGCCGCCAGGACCCGCAGTGGGCGGCCAGGGAGATCGAGCGGCGCATGCTCGGCGATATCGGCCGGCGCGGATGAGCGGTCTGCAAGGCGTTCGGCCCTAAACCCGGTTTGCGAATGGCCGGACTGCCGGCGGCACGGTCTGCTGCCGGGCCTGACCAAAAGAAATGCCGCTGCCATGATTCCCGTCACAGACGCTATCGCCATAGACGAGTCCGAACTTCACCTGGACTTTGTCCGGGCTTCGGGCCCTGGGGGCCAGAATGTCAACAAGGTCTCGTCAGCCGTCCAGCTGCGCTTTGATGTGCGCAACACCGCCGCGCTTCCCCCGGCGGTTCGGGAACGCCTGATCCGACTGGCCGGAAAGCGGGTGACGACCGAAGGGGTGCTCATCATCCAGGCCGCCCGGTTTCGCACCCAGGAGCGCAACCGCCAGGATGCCGTCGATCGTCTCGTCCAGCTGATCCGGCGCGCCGCGCAAAAGCCGAAACCGCGGGTGAAGACACGCCCGAGCCTGGCATCCAAAGAGCGCCAGCTGGCGCGGAAAAAACGTCGCGGGCACCTCAAGAAAATGCGGCGGATTGTTGCGGGAGACCAGGACTGAGGCGCAAGCTGGCCGGGGTGATGGGGCGGCGCGACGGCTTTCCTCCCGGCCGGCAGGCGCAAATGAAAGGAGAGGCGATGAAGAAACCGGATTATCCGACGCTGTTCAAGGCCAAGAGCATCGGCGGGCTGCGATTGAAAAACCGGATCACCATGGCACCGCTCTACCTGGGCTATGCCGCCGCGGGCGGCAAGGTTTCACCCCTGCTTCTGGCGCATTACCGCACGATGGCTCAAAGCGGGGCGGCCATGATCGTCGTGGAAAATTCCAGCATCACGCCGGCCGGAAGCGGGTCGCCACGGACCCTGCGCTGTGACCACGACCGGTACCTGGGCGGACTGGCGCAACTTGCCGGAGTCATAACGGAGCAGCGCTGTCGCGCGGTCCTCCAGATCAACCACGCCGGGCGCTATGCCGCGGCCGCCGAACCGGTTTCGGCCTCAGACGTTCCGGCCTTCGGTCGTTCTCCGCGGGCGTTGTCATCTAAAGAAATTGCGGTGATCCAGAAACAGTTCGCGCGCGCTGCGGCCAGAGTCCGAAAGGCGGGCTTCGATGGGGTCGAACTGCACGGCGGCACCGGATACCTGCTGAGCCAATTCGTGTCGCCGCGGACCAACCTGAGAGGTGATGCCTACGGCGGATCGATTGAAAACCGGGTGCGGTTTCCGTTCGAGACCTTGAAACGGGTCAAGGACCTGGTGGGCGATTTTCCGGTCGGATACCGTCTCCTGGCTGATGAATGGCTGCCGGGCGGCCTGTCGCTCGCAGACGCCTGCGTGCTGGCCAAAGCCCTGGCGGAAAACGGGGCGGCCTACCTTTCGGTCATGGGCGGGACGTACGAATCTTTTTTCCTGCCGGAAGTGGTCGATAGATCGCGGCAGCCCGGCTACATGGTGCCGCTGGCCCGGGCGGTCAAGGAGGCGGTCAAAGTGCCGGTCATCGCCGCCGGCCGGATATCGAGCCCGGCCATGGCCGAGGCCGTCCTGCAGGGTGGTCAGGCCGACCTCATCGGCCTCGCGCGCATGCTGTGGGTCGACCCCCACTGGCCGCAAAAAGCCCGCCGCGGCGACGATGACAAGATCCTGCACTGCAATCCGAAGTGTGATGCCTGTTTCCAGTTGGTCATGAAGGGCCGCCCGGCCATCTGCCCCCAATGGCCGAAGGAGAAACGGTCGGCCTACCGGGAGAATTTTCACTGAACTCAACGCACGGAATTTCGCCGTAAACGATCACGTTAAGACCGGTGTTATATGTCCACGGATCCAGAGGCCGCCCGGCCAACGCCGACTGAAATCGTCATTCCCAAAGAAAACGCCGTCTTCCGGCTGGACGCCAACGGCTGCTGGCACAACGAAAACGGCAAGTTCGGGAATAAGAAAATCATCGACTATTTTCACGCGTCAATCCGTCACGATTCCGACGGTTATTTTCTGTTCCAGGAAAGGGGCACCTGCACGGAAAAGGTATATTTCCCTTACGAGGACACGGCCCTGTTCGTGTTCGACGTCCTTTTCGGCGACCCGGTCACGCTGGTGCTCAACACCGGCGTCCGGTTTGCGCTGGAACCGCGGAAACTGTGCGTGCAAAAGGACAGTCTCTACGTGATGGTCGGCGATCAGCGGGCGAAGTTCACCGACCGCAGCCTGATGGCGGTGGCGGGGCTCTTGACGGTAGAAGGCGATGTGTATGTCATCCGGCAGGGCGGGCGCAGGCACCGGATCGAGATGTGCTGAAGGGGCGCGCGACGGGTGTCGCCGCCCCTGTATGGACGGGCATCAGGCCGCGGCCGCACTGGCCGGGTCGAACGGGGTCCCCGGGGGATACGCCCGCAGGGCCAGTTCACGGTCCAGCATCAAGAGGCCCGACTTGTCCTGGCCGACCATCTCCAGCTGATCGGCTATTTTTGACGCATTGGCCTCCTCTTCGACCTGTTCGTCGGAAAACCAGGCCAGCATGGGTTCGGCCGAATAGTCCTTTTCCTCGCGGGCGATGGTCGTCAGATCGTTGATCTTGCCGGTGATGAACTTTTCGTGTTCATAGGCATCTTTAAAGGCCTCCGACGGTGACGACCATTTCGTCTTGAGCTGTTTGAGGTCTTGCAGCTCGATCCTGCCGCCCCGGTCAAGGACGTGCTGGAAGAATTTCATGGCGTGGATCATTTCCTCGTGGGCCTGGCAGCGCATCCAATGCCCCATCCCGTCCAGGCTCACGGAATGAAAGTAGGCGGCCATGGACAGGTAGATGTAATAGCTTTCGAGTTCGTTTTTAATCTGGTCGTTGATGGCCTTGTTCAGTCTGTCACCGATCATTTGCGACTCCTTTCACCTGCTGCGGTAATTTTGGTCAATTGCGGCATTATTTCCCTGCTGGTTGTTTTCGTTACCCGCACGGCGCACCGGTTTTTTTCTGACATGCGACCGGAGAGCATCTTATGCAGGGCCTAATTTAATCATCGCCGGTGCCGCCGCAACCCGCGCGCCGAGGAGGGCCGTCGGAATTTTCGCCAGGCAATGTAAATGCGCAGACCGGCAGGAGACGGGCCGAGTATACGGCAGGACCAGCGGGCGTTAACGCGCGGACGATCGGGTACCGGCCTGGCGCCTGACTGCCTGAAATTGTGTCCTTATTTTTTCGCGGGCCTTTGAACCGCAGGAGGATAAAAACATGTGGGCGCTGCTCGACCGGATTCCCTATGCGCTGTTGATCGTGATCGCCGTGTTCATGTTGCTGGCACCGTTTCGTCCGATGCCGCACGTGCTGGAAAAACTGACCATGCTGAAGAACGGGACCCTGGTCCGGCCGATCGACATCTTCGATCTCGTTTACCACCTCCTGCCAACCATCCTGCTGGCACTCAAACTGATCCGGAGCCTCCGGCACTAAAGGCACGGATGAGTTTCCGAGACAGAAATGTGCAATTTTTTGCCAGTTCAAGGAAATCGAGGAATTGCGCAGAGACGGACGGTTGTGTACGCCGCACAAGCGATTTTGCCGTTTGAGGTCGAAATTGCGGAAAAGAACCTTTATGGACGGACACTATCTCTGGGGCCTGGGAGGGGGACCAGTGGCTCAGCCTGCGGAGGTCGCCGGGGCTTCGCGGTGCCGGAGGGTCTTTAATTTTTCGATGTGACGCTCTTCTTCGGCGACGATCTTCTTCAACTCCGCCAGGACCGGCTCTTCCTGAATAAACGCTTCGAGCATCTGATAAAAAAGAATGGTGTCTTTTTCAAACTCGATGAATGTCGCCAGCAGGGCATTGATATGCTCGATGCGGCTGAAGTCGACCTCTTCCAGTGAAAAACTTTGGCCGGCCAGCAGGGTGTCGAGCATGTCGCGGCCCATTTTTGCCGTTTGCGGGTCGGGCGATTCCAGGATCAACTTGGACCGCATTTTGGAAAACCAGCGGGCGTGCCGGGCCTCTTCGTCGGCCATCCATTCCAACAGCAAGGACAGGTCCGGATCGCGCACTTTTTTAAGGGCATCGCGATAAATGGCTTCGCCATTTTTTTCCAAGCGGATGGCCATGTCCAGGATTTCATTTTCTGAAAACACCATCACCTCCGTGATATCTTTTACGACCGGATGAAACGGGGAAAATCGGTTCAGCCGTGGTTCACCAGAATTTGACGGGGGCGCCGTCCCGGTCCAAAGACAGCTTGCGCCCCGAGCGGCCGCTGCACCGGGGCGGCCGTTACTCTCCGAACGGTAAGGCACTATACAAGATTTGGCCGGCGAGTTCAACCATGGCCGATACCGGCCCGGCAGCCCCGGGGGGGGGCGGGCACCCTCCGTCCTCGGGCGGCAGTTGGCCCTTGCCCATTGATGCCGATTGTTTTATGGTTATCATCGTCACCGTTTTTTCAACGAACCGGCGGGAGAGGCGCTGCGGGCGCCTGCCGCCGAGGGAAAAAAGATCACTATCACATGAAATTAATAGATAAAATTAAAAGCAGCGAGACGATCAAGGGGCTCTTGCTGGCGCACCTCATCATATTGTTGCAGCTTTTGGTGGTCGCCGCCATCGGGGTCACGGTGGTGTTGATCGGCGGAGTGGCCCGCTATCTGCTGTGGGTCCTGCTGGGCGGCGCCGCCGCCCTGCTCGTGTTGGCGTTTGTCTTGTACCGCCGCGCCCGATCCGGTGGACGCGAGCTGATTAATAGCCTCGATATGTCCGCCTTGAAGGGGCGGCCTTTCGAAATCAGTTTTCTCGGGGGCATGATGTCTTTCAAGGTGGGGGACGTCGATGCCCCGGCAGCCCTGGAACACCACGTCGGCCGGCCGATCGCCCAACTCGAAGACATGGAGGCCATCCGCAAGCGGGAGTTGGCCGAACTCGCGCACCTGCTGGCGGATGACCTCATCTCGGCCGAAGAGTTTACCAGCGCGCGGCAAAAAATCATGCAGGCCAACTGATGCTGCTCGAAAACATGGCCTACCCCGAGGTGGAGTCGTATCTGGAGCAAAAAGATACTGTGCTCGTGCCGGTCGGTTCGGTGGAACAACACAGTCCCTACGGCTTGATCGGGACCGATTTTATCGCGGCCGAGGCCATCGCCCGCAGCGTCGGTGACGACCTGGAACTTTTGGTGGCGCCCACCGTCTGCTACGGCGTTTCGCCACACCACATGTCTTTCAAGGGAACCATCGCGCTGAGCCCCGCCACGCTGATGGCGATGGCGGCAGACATCGTCCGGTCGCTGGCGGCCCACGGTTTCCGGCGCATCCTCTTCATAAACGGGCACGGGGGCAACATCGTGCCGCTGAAGACCGCGTTCGGTCAACTCAAGGACGAGGGCCTGGCCGGTTACTTCGATGTGATCTCATGGTATGCGGGATCCGACGTGAAAAAGGCCTTCCGGGAGTCCTTCGGCGATAACGACGGGCAGCACGCCACGCCCAGCGAGGTGTCGATTACCAAGTCCTTGCGTCCGTCAGCATTCGACGGCAAGGCCACCGTGGCCCTTACGGTTGAAAAACCGAAGTATTACTGGCCCTTGACAGCAGTCGAGATGAGAACGTTTTTTCCGGACGGCCGCATGGAATCCGCACCCTGGTTGGCGACTGCCGAGCTGGGCAAACGAATCGCCGCCGCGGCCGTGCAAGACCTGACGGCGAAAATCAAAGACATCCTGGACCTCGAAATCCTCTGACCCCACGGGACTACGACTGTTTTTTAATGGCGTCGAGCGTGTCGAGGTCACACACATCGAACGTCCGCCCGCAGCCACCGCAAAGCATTTCACAGTCATCTGCCTGACGTCCCCGGCGGCGCTTCAGCGGGTAGCGGCAGTCGGGACATTTGAGGTCGTCTTCGGTGCCCTTGTCTTTGGTTGACTCCGTCATCATGCTTTTCCTTTGTGAACGGGTGGTCATCAGAGTTTCCGGTACGTCACGAAAACATGGTCGACCAAGTTAATACCGCGACCCGATCCGGTCAAGAATGCCGGACGGCTAACGGTCGTGATGCTCGATGTAATAGAGCGTGGCGCCGACGGGGGCGAAAGAGAGCAGTAAAATGTTCAGAAACGGCACCAGAAACAGCAGTCCGAACCCCAGGTGAAACCCCAGGGTTCTCGTCAGGAAGCGGAATCGCTCCGCGAAGGGGCGCAACCGGCGGGCCGGGACCAGGTCGGTGTTGTCCCAGGTCAGAAAGATGACGGCCACCGCGGAGGTTATCAGCGTCAGCAGCGGCCCTAACGGCGTCAGCCACCCGAGGGCCATCAGCACGAGCGTGATCAGCACCGGCAGGGTCGATCGCAGGACTTCCTGTTTGAATAAAAAAAAGTACTGCTGCACAAAGGGGCGGCTCGGCGGTGAAAGCTCGTGACCGGTGAGGAGCCGCTCGGTGATCCGGGACATGGCATCCATGATGATGACGGCAAACAGTAGCTGTGAGAGCAGGTAGGCCACAATAACCGCCACCAACGTCAACACGGCGGCCAGCAGCCAGGAGACGACATGCCAGAGCCATACCAGCCAGGCGCTGGCCGGTTTGACCCAGATGAGCCGCAAGATTTCCTCGTGGTGGTACAGGATGTAGCCGGCCGCCAGCGCGGTCAACGCCACCACCAGGATGAGGCGGATCAGGCCCAGCATCAGGAGCTTGGGAGTTTTTAGCGCCAGCATCAGCCCGCGCAACTGGTAGGAAATGCCCTTGACGATGTCCATGTTTTATAGTCCCTGTGTGTTGCGGTTCAGCGACGCTGCCGGTCGCTATCATCCAGGTTGATTGAAGATGAAACGGTATTGCTTCAGTGAAAAATTCCAAAATTCAACTGACAAATACCAAATAAATCACAAAGACCAATATTCAACATCACAAACTGGTCGACAAAGTAACTTTAATAAAATTTCATATGAGGGTTCAACGTTCCGGGTTTAAGGGCATCGGGTGGAAACGTTGAAAGTGTAAGGCGAATCTTTGAACCCGCAACCCCGTGGATCACATGCCCTAAGGATTATACCTGTTATTGGGTGATATTGCCTTAAATTCGTCGTGCGCGCGGGAACGACTTCCGCTCCCAAAGGACTAAACCGGTTCGACGGGCCAACCGGCTCAACGGACCAACCGGCCACAGGAGGCACTATGAAAGTCAAGATCGATTATGATTTGTGCATGGGCGACCGCAACTGCAACAAGGTATGCCCGGAAGTATTTGCCTACGATCAGGATAAACTCATCTCGATGGTCCGGGTCGACGTTGTCCCGGCCCATCTGGAAGATGCCGTCAGCCAGGCCGCGCGGGAATGTGCACCCGGCGCCATCATCGTCGAGGAGTGACGCACGGGAAAATCAGGGCGCATTGCGGCAATCACGGGCCTTTTTTCGTGCCAGGATATCCAGGTGGCGGGCCATCAAGACCAGTTTGCCGTTTTCGACCTGGTCATGACGCCTGGCGATCCAGTCCTTGAAACGATCGCGATCGATCCCGGGATGATCCGTCAGTTCCGCATCGATCGTGTGGACGATATGGTGCAGGAAACGGGATTCTTTGGCGGGATAGCGGCGGCGGCGGGGGTAAACGACCCAGTCGGCGGCGCCCGCGGCCAGGATGTCGGTCTGCCGCTCCATGAGGGCCAGGAGCAGGCGGCGACCGGTTTGGCTGTGCCCGGACGGACGTCCGCCGAGGGTGCGCTCGTCCATGCTGCGGTGGTACAACCGGATCACCCGCGCGTCGAAATCATCCGAGATCGCCGGCAGCAGGACGGTGTCGCCGTCGAAATTCAAGCTGAAATAAAGCAGGCCGCCGTTCGACAGGATTCGCAGCATGCCGGGCAAAAGCGTGGGGATATCGACCAGGTCCCAGAAGGCGTGGGCCAATTGCACATCATAAGAGGTCCCGGTTGCCGCTGACGCAATAAAATGGGCGTCAACCGTTTGGAACTTCAATCGCAGAGACGTGTCCTGCGATTCGAGGCGATAGTCCGCACCGTCACGGCTGACGGCAAAGCCCGACTTTTCAGCCCAGCGCCGTACCCGGCGGCGGGCGGCACGCGTGCACTGCGGATCGATATCGATGGCGGTATACACGGATGAACGGTGTTGCAGCGGTCCCGCGGCCATTCGTTCCGCCATCGTGCCGATGCCGGCGCCTACTTCCAGCACGCGCAGCGGTTCCGGCGCCCGCCGGTCGTGCAGCGCATTGCCGAGCCGTTCCCAGACGCCGCGGTTGAGCGAGCGGTCGTCGATTTTTTTCTTGGCGACAAGATAGCCGGTGAAATCATAGGTCCGCGGAATCGCCATCACCTGTCCACCGCCAGTTTTTTCAGAAAAACATGAATGGCCTCCAGGGTCTCCCGCCATCCGGGATACGCGCGGAACGTCGCCCCCGCATTTTGGCTCAGGGCCTCGAGCCGGTCGCGGTCGGCGAATAGGCCGGCGACGATCTTTCCCATAGCGGCCGGGTCGCCCGGCTCCACCAGAAAACCGTTTTTGCCGTTCCGGATGATCTCGCGGGCGGCACCGGCCGTCGAGCCGACGGCCGGCAGTGCAAAGGCCATGCCCTCTAAAAAAACGATCCCGAAGGCTTCGTGCGAGTAGGGCAGGACCAGAAGGTGGCTTTCATTTAAAATGGCGGCCAGAGCGGGCCCGTCCCGAACGCCCAGAAAACGGATGTTGCGCGACAGATCGCGGGCGGCGACGCGGGCCATAATTTCCTGCGCATAAGAGCTGTCCATGGCCAGGCTGCCGACCACCGTCAGGCGCCACATCCGCAAAGAGACGGCCGCCAGGGCATCGACCAGCCGGTGAAGGCCTTTGTGCGGCAGAACGTTGGCCAGAAAAAGAAGCCGCAGGGGGCCGGTTTCCCGCGCGCGGGCGGAAACCGATGCGCTCGACTCCATGCTGCCGAGCCGGTCTCCGGCGGGCCGGGCGATGATGGCCGGGACATCAGGCGCGCCGACGGCCATGGCCGCTGCCCGGGTCGTTCGGCTGTTGAAAATGCAGGCATCCACGGAGTGCAGGTAGCGCTTTTCAATCAGGCCATAGGCCGTGTTCTGCCAGTTTGGGCGGGGCTGGCTGCTCAAGACCTGGTGCAGGAGAGCCACGACCGGACCCTTGACGACCGCCCGCAGGCGCTGGTTTTGAAGAAAAAGGGCCGGGTGGCAGAGGCCGTCCTCAAGCAGGATGTCCGGCGCAGCGTGCCGCACGCTGTTTGATAGAGACCGTGACAGATTGGCGGCCAGCTGGCGCGGGTATCCCTGCCCGGCCGGCAGCGAGCAAATGGTGACCCGGTGCCCCCGGCGGCGCAGGTGATCGACCAGGAGGCGGTCATAGAGCGTGCCGCCGGTCAGGGTCTCGAGGTCGCCGGTGATCACCAGTGCCACGTGCATCAGAACTCTTTTCGATACTCGACCCAGGCGATATCGTTTTCCCAGATCCTGACCGCAAGGGCCTGCACATGCGAGGGGCGGGCGGCGGCCAGCGCCTCGCCCATGATTCGCGCCAGGTGTTCCACGCTGGGGTTGAGGCCCTCGAATTCGGGCAGGGCGTTGAGCGTTTTATCCCGGAAGCGGGCGACCTGCTCCTCCAGGGCGGCCGACACGGCATCGATGTCGACCAGGTAGCCGTGCCGGTCCAGCCCTGGGCCTTCGAGACGGATTTCGACCGCGTAGCGGTGTTCATGAAGCTCGTTTTCCGCGCCCCAGTCGTCGCCGATCAGGTAATGCCGGGCGGTGAATTCGCGCCGAACGGCGACCGCATAGTTTTCTCTGCTGTTCATATCTCCTCACTCGGGCGAGTTGCCGTAGGTGATGACCACCTGAACGGCGGATTCCGGCTGCCGGTCCAGCAGGTCATAGGCCTGCGCGACCTGTTCGACCGCAAAGCGGTGGGTGATGAAGCGGGCCGGTCGAATGGCGCGGATCATGTCCCAGACCACTGCCATCCGGCGTTCTTTGGACCAGCGCCCGGTCAGTTCGGGGGCGATGGTGCTGACCTGGCTGCTGATCAACCGGATTCGGTTGCGGTGAAACTCCCCGCCGAGGTTCAGGGCCGCGCGGCGCGTTCCGTACCAGGAACCGATAATGATCCGCCCGCCGAAGCCGCAGGCCGAGATGGCCTCATCCAGGGCGGCCGGGTCGCCGGAAACCTCGTAAACCAGATCGGCCGCGCCCTGAAGGGCATCGGCAGCCTGGTTCAGGTCCGGAGCGTCGGCACTTCGAGGGCTGTGGGGGGCGAGCGCTTTTTGCGCGCCGGCTTCCAGGGATTTTTGACGCCGGAAGGCATACCGGTCGAGGGCCACCAGTTCGGACAGCGGAAAGCGCGCGAGCAGGGCGGTCGTCAACAATCCGACGATGCCTTGTCCGATCACCACCACCCGATCACCGATCATCGGTCGACCGTCCATCATGAAATTGACGGCGGTCTCCATGGTGGGGACGAACAAGGCGTCTTGCCAATCGATATCCGCCGGAACGGGAATCAGTTCCGACGGGTCGGCGCGGAAGTGGCTCTGGTGGGGCTGGAACGAAAAAACCCGGCGGCCGATCAGGCCCGGGTCGGCGTCCGGCCCTGCGGCAACCACCCGGCCGACGGCGGCATATCCATACCGCAACGGGTAGCCGAAGGCGCCCGCGAGCGCCGAAATGGTGCTGTCGACCGGCCAGCCCGCGGGGACCCGGCCACGGTAGATCAGAAGTTCGGTTCCAGAGCTGATGGCGCTCATGCGGGTTTCGACGAGGACCTGGCCCGGTTGGCCTTCAGGGACCGCTTCGGCCGCCACGGACACGGCAAAAGGTCTTTCGAAGATGACCGCCGTGCGCTTCACGCCGGCATCCAGTCCGGCTGCGCCCACAAGATCATATCTTCTCCCAGTTGTTGATAGGCCACCTGGACGAGTGGAACAAAGGGGTCCATGCCCGTTCCGCGATCATCGATGGCATTCAGGCCGCCGATCAGCTTGGGCGCCACGGTGATAATGAACCAGTCCACCAGACGGGCGCCGATAAAGCTCGTGATGACCCGCGCGCCGCCTTCCACCATCAATACGTTGATCTTGCCGGCCACCAGGAGCTGCATCAGCGCCGCAAGGTCGATGCGACCGTCTGCGGCGGTGCGGCACGGCAGGACGACCGCTCCGGCTTTCACCAGGGTTTCGCGCCGGGTGCCGTTGCCGTCCGGCCGGCAGACGATCCAGCAGGCGCAGTCCTTTCTTTGCAGCAGCCGCGCGTCCGACGGCGTTCGCAGTTGCGTGTCGAGGATGACCGGCTGGGGACTGGGGCCTTCGGCGAGGCGGGTGGTCAGCTCCGGGTTGTCGTTCAGAACGGTGCCGATACCGACCAGGATCGCGTCGCTGCCGGACCGCAGCCGGTGGGTCAGGCCCATCGCCGCCGCCCCGCTCAGGCGCAGCTGGCGACGGTCGTGGGCGGCGATACTGCCATCCAGGCTCTGGGCGTAGGTGAGGATGACCAAGGGCCGGCCGCGCTTCCGTCGAAATTCTTCGGCACCGGCTATCTGCTGCATCAGTTTGTCGAACATCTCCATCCTTCTTGCTGGAAAGAAAGGCCACGTCTGGTCATTAACAGGAAAACCACCGATCGCCAAGAAAAAGAAAAAAGTGTTTGTTAATTAATGGCGGTAGCAAACGTGCCGAGCCTGTCGGCCAAAGAGGGGTGATGAGAGGGAGTCGGGAGAATGACTGAGAAGAAGGGCTAAGGGGAAGACATTCCCAGAAATTTTTCTTCCGGCCGCCACAGGGACAGGTTTCCCGATCCGGCCAGCAGCAGGCCGGCGGCGGCCACCAGGAGCAGGCCCGTCAGCGGATCCGCCCCGCGGCGGCTGATCCAGAGACCGCTTGCGAGCAGGATCGGCAAGGCCGCCGTGCGGCCCAGCACGCCCAGTGCGGCGCAAACGACCGTCAAAAGAAAAACGGGCCGGACAACCGCTGCGCAGGCGGCAACCGGACCCGCGGTGTCTGCGCCGGGAAAAGCGGCGGTTTTTTCTACGGCGGCCAGGGCGCACACTAACAGCACCGCCCGCATTACGACCGGCAGTGTATCGCGGAACAACCGCTGCCACATTTTTTCCCAGCGGGCCGGTTGCCCGGTGCCGGGTTCGATCCGACCGCTGACCACCAGCCAGTCGCGCAGAAAGCCGGCTAGCAAAGGAACCATGAAGACACCGGCCGCTAGGGTCGTGGCCGGCGGCCGGAACAGCGGCAGCAGCGCCGCGCCCACGAAGCCCATGGTGAAACCGGCGCTCAGGCGCGCGGCCGGCCGCGGCGCAAGGGGCTGCACCATCCGTCCGCTGCGGCGCCGGACGATCGTTGCGGCCGAAAAAACATAATAGGCCAGGGCCACTGCCAGGTAGATCAGGGGCAGTTGTTTCAGGCCGATCCCGACCACAACGGCACACAGGAGCCCGAGGGCGTCGAAGCGGGTGTCCAGCTGTTCGCCCAGGCGGGTGACATACCCGCTGCGCCGCGCGACCGCCCCATCCACCAGATCGAGCAGCGCCGCCGCGATGTAGATCAGGCCCGGCAGCCAGGCATAAAGATGGTGGACCGAGAAGGCAATTGCGGCCGGCCAGTTCCAGAAGCAGGCCAAGAGCGATACCAGCGCCCCCCGCGCCAACGTGATGGCGTTGGCCGCCCCCAGGCGCTCGAGCACGCGGGTATCGCCGGGGCGCCGGTTGAGGGGCAGTCCCGAGCGAAGGGCCGCCAGTACGTAGGCCAGCGGCAGAAACGGACCGGCGAACCGGCGCCAGTCTAAAGGCAGCTGCCAGAGAACCCAAATCGCCAGGTTGGCGCCGACAACGGCGCAGCAGCCCAGGATGACGACCTTCCACCAGGTATTGACGAGTCTTCCGGGAACCCCCATCACGCATCCTTGCTTCACTGGCCGACAGCATTTTGGGGCGGGATTTCACCTTTCGTTACGGCCAGAACTGAAATGCCACCGGGGCGAGGGTATCGTAAACAACCGCAGCGGCATTGACGATCTGCCTCGATGTGCTTAAAATGCCGGCAATACTAATCCAACGGGAAAAGCAGGTCCGAATCTCGTTCGGGGTTAACCGAATATCCGACACGGCCGCCCAAAGGAAAGAAAATTCGCCATGGAAAACAAAAGGCTACCACGCATCACGACCCTCGGCAAACGCATCATTTTTTTTCTGCTCGCTTTCATGCTCATCTGGCCGCTGACGGTCGGCGTGTACGTGCTGATTTATCGGGGCTATACCCTTATCGACCGCACTAAGTTTCCGGATCTGGATCCGGCTTTGAAGGAAATCCTGGCTAAAACGCCGGCCGAGGCGCCGCAAGCTGAAAAAGGCGTGGTGATGTCGATGGCGCTGCGCAACCGGTTGGAAAAAGAGATGGTTTCAGCCTTCGGCTGGTCGGTCAACGATCTGTGGATTTCGCCGACGCGCTGGCTCGACAACCGCGCCAATCGGCAAAAGGGAACCATTTTCGCCGTCCGGATGCTCCTGGGATTTTCCTCCACCAACCTTTCCAAACTCGGTAACGTCGATGCCGAAAACCCGTTGCTCAAAGAGGCCCGTGAAAAACGTTTCGCCTTCACCGAAGACAGCTGGTGGTTTCCGTCGACCGAAAAAGAATATCGCAACGGCCTGCAGCTCATGCGGCAATACGAGGCCGACCTGCTCGCCGACAAGGCAGTCTTCAACATGCGCTCCGACGATCGCTACGATATCCTGATGTTTATCACCAGCAAGCAGTTTCTCGACCAGCCTCTCGGACTCCTGGTCCAGAGCAACAGCGAAGTGCCCTATGATGAAATCGACGACAGGATTTATTACACGCAAGGGGTGGTTCTGGTGCTGCGGGATGTCCTGACGGCCCTTTTTCAACTCTACCCGGAAATCAGCGAAAAGGGCGGGGCCGACAACATCCGGACCGCGATGAGGGGCATCGAGCGCATCTGCACTTTCGATCCGCTGATCGTGCTGAGAGGCAACCATGATTCGGTCATGGCCGACCATCGCGGGAAGATGGCGCGGTACCTGATCGAGGTGCGGGAAAGACTGAGCGATGTGGCCCAGTCCGTTAACCGGTGATACTCAAGCCGCAAGGCTGGCCCTCTTGAACGGTTCGGTTTTTTTGTCTTTAGGGTATCGGGGACGTCAGGAGCCTGACTCCGGATTTCAGCCGCCTGAACTCGGCCGGCGCCAGGGGCTCCCAGGGCCGGGTGGGCATGAACTTGAGGGAAGACTTCACCGACGGAGCAAATACTTTGCCGGCCTGAATGTCGGGCGAGCGCATCAGGAAGCCGACGTCTCCGCCCGCATTCAAAAGAATGTCGATGTCGTCGCTCTCGTCCAGCAGCGCCACCACCAGCTCGTTCTGCACCAGGCTGCCGCCCTTGAGCCACCGCTTGCCGGTTTTTCCCGTATAAATCTCGATGAAGGGCTTGTCGAGCGCCACCGCCGCCCCGCCGACGGTGATCAGAAGAGCTTCGGGAACGCCGTAAAGGCCGTCTTCAAACGGAATCCAGTCAGTCGTCATGTCAACTCCAGTGGTGATGCCGGAAAGGCCCTGTGCCGCCCTTAACCCGCCGGCACTGGCCCGGAATCCCTCGGTGCGACAATCCGCAGATCATCTGAACCAAGAAGCTTTTGGCAAGGCCACAAGGGAGGCGGCTGTATTGTGATACGCCAACGACCGACACCGGCAGCCAAAAGCTTTATCTTAAAGCCTATGGTAATGCGTGACGGGGTCCGGTGCAAGTACCGCTTGTCACGGCAAAATTGGTGGCTATTATACTGAGGAACACGCACGGGCAAGCTCGATGTAACAACAAATCGGACATACAGAAGTGCCTGAAAAAGAACGCGGATGGGCACTCATTCGAAAGGAAAACAATGACAGAACTCACCGAGGCCCAGCTGCTGACCGTCGTTCAGAACGTGGTCGAAAAATACGGCTGCAAGATCATCGATATCGATCTCGATCAGAAAACCATCAACCTCGAGGGCCCCGATGATGCCAAGGCCGACTGCGCTCGTGCGATCGTCGAGATCCTGGATTAGGCGCCCGGCAACCGCTGAAAAGAATCGGGAATCGATGACGGCACCGCACCGGTCGAGATGACGGGAGCGATGGCCGCTCGAACCGGCGACCGGCGCCGAAGGGATGTGCCAGGAGGGATGTGCAATGGATGAGTCCATAACTAACATGTCAAAAGAGCAGCTGGCCCAGCGACTCGGAGACGACCACCCGACCGTGATCGATCTGCGCCTGAACTGGGACGAGTGCACCGAGAAAATAAAGCATGCAGTTCACGAGGACCCGCGGGAGACCGCCGCATGGTCGAAAAAATACGACCGCCGCCAGCCGATTGTCCTCTACTGCTCATCGCCCGATGACACCGTCAGCCGCGATGTCGCCCGCAGCCTGCTGGAGAAAGGGTTTGAGAACCCGTACGTTTTAAAGGGCGGCTGGTTTGTCTGGCAGGCCGCGCGTCTGCCGGTCGAAAGAAAAACCAAAGAACCGCTGCCCGGAAAATTGATAAAGAGCGTTATCTCGGACTGACATGCACCGTTACCGCCGCCGGAGTCTGGTCAATGCGCGGACGCCCCACAGAACGGATGAAGGCCGGCGGCGGCGAAAATCGCAGGTGCCGCGCCGCTGCGGCTGATCAGCAATGGGGGCTGGGGCACTTTTCTTCCCTGCAGCCGCCGGGGACGGTGTTGCAGGCGGCCTTTTGTTTCAGATAGGCGATCATGGCCCGATGGGCGGTTTCTTTCAGGGCCGGATCATCGATGCCCAGCAGCCAGGACCTGCGTCTTTCGATGAGGGCCCACACCAGGGCGATGACGGCCATGCCGCCGCAGAAGATCCCTTGCAGGGCTGTTTCGAGGCGAATCGGCAGCAGGAGGGTGAGCAGCAGCACGAGGGCGACGGCCGATGTCAGCTGGGTATGGATCACGACCGCAATGTGACCCTGGCGCCGGATCGTCCACAAAAAGAAGTCCGCTTTTTTTCGGTTCCAGAATGTGTCATCATGATAAGTGACAGGCATGACGGCCCCTCCTTGGAACTTAGTTCGCTTCGCTCATTGGAATAATGGAGCAATGGAATGATGGAATATTGGGACTAGTGGTGTTTCATTTCCCATAATTCCAACACTCCATTATTCCATGCAGGCGGCATAACACCTGTGCCGCTAAAACTGCATGATTTAAATATGTTATAGAAATCACGAGACGTCTAACTACCGTGTAACGCTCATTCATATGTTAACATCCCGCCGGCGCCTGTCAATCACGGCCGGCGGGCGCCCACCCAAATGCGAGTGAGGTGCCATGGCCCGCATAGCGATCAACCTGCCCGAGGCCTTCCCCTTTGCAACCGATATTCAGGTGCGCATCGGCGACATCAATTACGGCAACCACCTCGGCAACGATGCCCTGCTCTCCCTGGTCCACGAAGCCCGGGTGCGGTTCCTTCAAGGTTTGGGATTTTCGGAACTGGACATCGCCGGCAGCGGGCTGATGTTGACCGATGCCGCCGTCGTCTACAAGGCGCAGGCATTTTACGGCGACCTGCTGAGAATTTTCATGGCCGTGGGCGACGTCAACAAGTACGGGTGCGATTTTTATTATAAAGTCACCCAAAAATCATCGGGCCAGGCGGTCGCGCACGCCAAGACAGGCGCTGTTTTTTTCGATTACACCCGTCAAAAGATGGTGACCGTGCCGGCGGCTTTTCTGCAGGCCATCGCGGTCAAACCATAACCGTGTGATGCGGCGCCTTCGGTCCGCACGCGCGTCAAACAGTCAACCGACCCTCCGGGTGCCCCGGAGACCCCGCCAACTTTTAACCGCAGGAGGATGCCATGACCGTCAAGCTCACCTGGTACAGCCACGCTTGTTTCCTGATCGACACCGGCGATCATAAACTGCTGACCGATCCGTTCTTAACCGGTAACCCGCTGGCGCCAATTAACGCCGACACTGTCAGCGCCGATTACATCCTGGTGTCGCACGGCCATGGCGACCACGTCGGCGACACCGTCGCGATCGCACAGCGAACCGGTGCCACCGTTATTGCCAATTTCGAAATCCAGAACTGGCTGGCCGGCAAAGGGGTCGCGAACAGTCACCCCCAGCACATCGGCGGCGGGTTCGACTATCCCTGGGGCCGCGTCAAGCTGACGATGGCCCAGCACGGTTCGGCCCTGCCGGACGGGAGTTACGGCGGCAACCCCTGCGGATTCCTGTTCTATATCCAGGGCAAGAAGATTTATCACGCTTGCGACACCGGATTGTTTTACGACATGAAGCTGATCGGGGAAGAGGGGGTCGATCTGGCCATCTTGCCGATCGGGGACAATTTCACGATGGGCCCGGTCGACGCCTTGCGGGCGGTCAAGTTGATCGAACCGGCGCAGGTGGTGCCGATTCATTACGACACTTTCGAGGTCATCAAGCAGGACCCCGACCAGTGGGCCGACACCGTGCGCAAAGAGACGAAAGCCATCGCGACCGTCATGAAGCCCGGGGATACGCTGGAGCTTTAGGTCGGTTGGCCCGGTGGCCGGTGGCCGGTTGGCCCGTCGGCCCGTTAGCCGGTTTGCTTGTTAATCCCGCTAAGGCGGGATTAGGCCGTTGAACCATTTGGGCGGTTGAGCTTGGTGGAGAAATTCGGGTTCAACGGCGTCCAGCGTTCGACATCTGTTTTCGTTTTTATGACGAGGTGCGAACCGTCGGTGTGGAGGCTGAAGAGATGCGGATCGGCAAGAAAGAAACCCTGCCCGCGGTCCAGATGCCGGAGTGTTCGATCGCGAAGGTTTTACTGAACCAGAAGGCCCTGGTGACCGGCGCGAATTCGGGCATCGGCGCGGCTGTCGCCCTTGCGCTGGGCGCGGCCGGCGCGGACGTGGTCGTCAACTACCTGCGCGGCACCGCGGCCGCCGAGCGGGTGGCCGAGGGGATTTGGGCCTGCGGCAGCCGCGCGTTCGTTCACCGGGCGGATGTTTCCAGCGAAGAGCAGGTGCGGGACATGTTCCAGCAGATGTTTGCAACCTACGGCACCATCGATATCCTGATCAACAACGCCGGGTTGCAGCAGGATGCGCCGTTCGAGGATATGACCCTGGACCAGTGGAACCGGGTGATCAGCGTCAATCTGACCGGCCAGTTCCTGTGCGCCCGCGCGGCCGTCAGGGAGTTCAAGCGCCGGGGCGTGGTCAAGGAAACCTCCTGTTCGGCCGGCA
>JBAPWQ010000050.1:0-3769 GCA_049283795.1 Desulfobacterales bacterium
GATTAATAGCAGGTAAAAAAACTATCGCTAACATTTCATGGACACAACATATAGTGGTTGTGCCAAAATGAAAAAAGTGCAGCATTCATTGAAAATAGCGCACCTTTTTTAAATTCACCTCAAATTAAAGCATAGCAGAAGATCACACCCTCCTGAGTTTCAGGATTTGGTGAATTCGTATTAGTGGATAAAATCCGGAATAAATTGTAAAAACGTCGGATTCCTGGAGGCCTGGTCAAAAAAACCAAAAGACAAATAGCTGATATTTAATAAAAATTTTCTTCTCCGGTTTCATCCCCTTGGTCTTGGCAGTCCCTGGCGGATCTTGCGCGAAAAATCCGGATCGTCGCCGAGGGCGCCGGCCTTCGGATTGATGTAACTCCTTTTGCGAAGTTGATCGAATGAAAGGTGAGTGTCGAGCGCTCCGAGCTCATAGGCATACTGGGGCGCGTAACCGGATAAAAGCACTTTCCAGTTGTATGTCACCCGGCCTTCGAAGGTGCGTACGTGCCGTACCAGGTTGGTGGTGCAGTTGGTGGTCAAGGTGTTGTACCATTCCGGGGATTTCCTCAAGGAGTTGATCTGCCGGATGTATTCCATTAAAAATTTGCGTGCGTTCTCCGGGGACATCCTCAGGCGGCAAAGATAGACGTCTTCCCGCGGTTCCCGAAAATCGGTCCGCACGCGAACAAGGTCGCGTTCATCCCCAACCTCGTAATAAAGTTCGTACTGCTTGAAGAAGCCTTTGAGGGTGGAGTACCCCTCGCCTTGCTCCTTGCGGGTTTCGATGGAGAAGACCACGAAGTCCCGTTCCTGAAACCCGAAGCTGATCATGACGTGGGCGATGGCATCCCCCATCCAGTAGACGGCGATAAGATCCACCGCATCCAGGCGGTTGAGATCGAAGGTCTTGTCGTAATGCCGCACGTCGTAGTCGGTTTCAGTCCGGTACTGCAGATTGCGGATATTATGAATGGTGACGAGGTTCCCCTGTTGTGTGGCATACGGCAAAATGGCGACATCCGGTTGCCATGCGCGTCCATTCGATGCCGGAATGGTCAGCCACCAGGCAACGATGACGGCAAAAAACCCCAGAAAACCGATCAGGGTGCGCTTCCGATTCGGCAGGAAGATAAATGCGAGGATGGTGGCCAACGCGAAGCCGGCAGCCAGACCTTGCCGGAGAAAATCACCGGCGATATTCGAATAATAGATTGAAAGAGCGCCCCAACCGGTCATAAGGATAATGACTGGGGACCAGATCAGAATACCGATTAGAGTTATGATGCGCCGCATGGCTCTTTCTATCCAGCAGAGAGTTTAAAAGCAAGTATCGGACTGTCGACTATAACGCGCGGCGCTTTGGAAAGCGCCGCATATCTAAAAAGTTGCGTATCACAAAATCCGTTCAACACCGATTCATAGCCTGAAAGGTCGGATTTCAGCACTCGGTCAGGGTTCTTTCAGGTTCTCCAGAAGAATTCTGCGCACCTCCTCGATGGCCTGCGGTGTCTCCTGCGCGGAGTGGCCGGAGTGGACGATAAACTCGGAGGCCACACCATCGGTGTGGGCGCTCTTGTAGGACACGACGCCGTCGTTCCAGTCTTCTTTCGGATCCTCGGGATTCTTCACGGCAATGATGGAGTGAGACGTGATTCCCGGAGCGATGGGGATCGATGAATACGTCTTTATAAACGGACTGTCCGGGTCCATGTTGTCGGTGCTGCGCGGAAAATCGTTCTTTATGGTTCGCTTCGAAACGGCCTCCGGGTTGCGTTTGATGACCTCCTGCAGGGGGCTGAGAAGCGTAGAAGGCAGCGAGATCAACCGTCTCAACAGTCCGCTGATCCGGCCGCCCACCAAATAGCTGCCATGGTGGGGCGTCGAGATGAAGACGACGCACCGCACGTAGGGCACGGGCTGATAAAATAGGCTTTTCCGCAGAAGTTCCCGCGTTTCGGGCGAAATATCGATCCGATCGATGGGAACCTTGAAGGATTGATCCCAGAAACGGGTACCGCTGTCGATGGCGGTCAGCTTCGTCAGCATCCCTCCCTGGCTGTGACCGATAACCACCATCTTTCGCAAAGCCTCGTCCTTGCCCTCCGGGTCCAGTTCCTGAACCACGTTGCGCAGACCCTGGGTGAGGATGCCCCCGGTATACAGAATGGGGTTGCCGGTGTTGTAGGTGAAGAGCCAAACCTGGTAGTGACTCGCCAGTTCCTGGTCGTTGAAGATTTCATTGAGCATCTGCGCCCAGCGTGCCGGACTGGAAGCCGTTCCGTGAACGAGCACCAGCGGTATCCGTCCAGGACGGTAAGGCGCCATCAGAATCACGTTGTCCTTGAAGCGCTCGGTTTGCTTGAAAAGCGACAGATCTCCAGAAAGCAGCCCCTTGAGCTCCAGACCGTAAACCCGGGAGCCTTCCAAAGTATAGGCCAGTGCAACCGTTGGATTGTACTCGAGGGGGGCGATATGCCCGCCGACGCTGACCGAAGTGGTTTCCTGATTCGCGTAAAGATCAAGGATGCCCTCTATACGGCCTTTGCGAAGTCCTTCTTCGACATCCTCGAGTTGCAGGAAGGCGGTGGTCGATATTTTCAAGGACGACGGGACCCTGGCAAAATCACGCGCCTGCTCCCCCTCCGCCTGTTTCAGGGTGGCGACCAGCGCCGTCCCCACTCCGGGCCAGCGGTAATTGTTCCTGAGGCCCCGCACCTCAAACGCCGACGCAGCGAAAAAATCGTTCAACCGATAAAAACCCCAACGAAACTCATCCGGGTCGATGTGCACGACGAGCTCACCGAAAGGAAGTCCGTAGGTGGCGGCCTCCAGCACCACTTTCCCGGTCTCTTTCTGGGTGAATCCCTCTGCCAGCCCCTGGTTGTAAAGATCCACGGCGGTCCGCAGGCGGGGGTCGAAAGGATCCAGCGCATCTTTCACATCCTTCGGAAAGATAGACGCGTAGGCGTACACCGCGGAAGCTAAAAAGTAGGACCGGTCTCCGCTGCGGGTCGCATGCAAAAAAGAAAGCTCTGCCAGGGCAAAGATGACATCCGGCTCGCTTGCAGTGAGCCTGCCTTCGTGCAGGGTTGAAATGACTTCTGTGGGGTAACTCTTAAATTTTTCCGCAAGGTCGGCCCGGTTGAGAAGCTGCAGGGTCGGTGCGCTCAGGTTCTGGTCGGTCAGCACGCTTCCGGTGAGCCTGCGGTGAGCTTCCGGTGGATCCATGCGGCGCACACCCACCGGCGTGGCGCATCCGTTCAAGGCAACAATTGCCGCCAAAAAAAGACCGAAGACGGCAGGTCTTGGAGACCACCCAACGAGTCTCTCAAATCTCATTCGATTTTTCCTTCGTTTGTTCCCTTAGAAAACTACCTTTTTGAAACCGAAATGGATGTCGTCCAGCTCCGTCTCGGCCGTGTGGGCTTAGACTGAAGTGACAATCTATATGGTAAAATCGACCACATAAGGGACAACGGTTCTAAACACTGTTTTGTTCGACTTTCCTCGGTTTTTTCACGCCCGGGCCCGTCACGCTTTTGCTTTCTCTGCCTTTTCTTCCTCTTCGGCCTGAACAGCCGCTCCGGCGGCAGCGGCGCTGGCTTTTAGAATTTTCTTGCGGGTTTCGTCGTCGGCGTGGGCCAGCGATTTTTCGATCCCCGGCGGCAGGGAAACGGTAACGTTGCGATGCGCAAATTTGAGGCCGGCTGCCTGAAACGCCTCCTGCATCAGCCGGTAGACATGCTTGCGGATGGCGAACTGTTCA
>JBAPWQ010000051.1:0-16456 GCA_049283795.1 Desulfobacterales bacterium
TCCTTACCAGACGGCCGTCCGCGTCGCTGGCCGCCAATTTCTGTCCGGTCGCCATTTCGAGCAGGCCGCCGATAAACTGCATGCCCGAATTGAGGACGGCCTCGATTTTTTCCGGCGGCTGTTCGGCCAGGATGCCGGCGGAGTCACTGTCAGGGCGCTCGTCGGCACCCGGCCGGCCGGTTGCGGCGAGCTGCGGCGCATCGGGCGCCTCGTCGGTCTGTTCTTCGCCGGTAAAGTCCACTGGGCCATCGGGTTGATTCAGCACTTTCGGATTCAGAAAATGGGGGGTGTCTTCCTGGATTTCCTCTGAAGGCCGGGTGTCCCGTGGTGGCAGAACGGGTTCCTCGCCCATCATTTCCCGCAGCCGGTTCAGCAGTTCGGTGCGTTTTTCATGTGAAAATTCGACTACGTCCGGCCCGTCGTTGAAAACACCGTTGAACAGGTCTGTTTTCAGCTGGATGCCGGCCAGGATTTTTTCCTCGATGCTGTTCTTGGAAATCAGGTTGACCACATTGACGCAGCGGCTCTTCTGGCCGATGCGATTGACCCGGCCGATGCGCTGATTGAGCCGCGCGGGGCTCCAGGGCAGCTCGAAATTGACCACGCAATCGGCGGCCTGCAGATTGAGACCCGTGCCGCCGGCATCGGTCGACAAAAAGACCTTGCACTCCGGGTTGTGGGTGAATTCATCGATCAGGGCCTGCCGTTTTTTGACCGGTATCTTGCCGGACAGTTCCACGAAAGGAATTCCGGCCTCGGACAGGTGACGGGCGATCAGAAAGGTCATCGTGGTCCACTCGCTGAAAATCACCATCTTGCGCTTGTTCTGCACCACCAGTTCATCGACGACGCCCTCCAGTTCCTTGAGTTTGGGCGATATGTGGGTCTTGCGATCGATCAGGTAGGTGGAGTTGCAGACCATCCGCATCCGCAGCAATAGTTCCTGAATACGCCGCAGATCCATGGGGGTGAGGAACTTCTTGTCTATCAGCGGGAGCAGGGCCTGCAGGTACCCGTTGTGGATTTTGAGCTGTTTGTCGTGCAGGTCGATATAGTAGTTGTTCACGACTTCGTCCGGAAGATCGGTCAGCACTTCCTCCTTGCGACGGCGGATCACGAGGGATTTGAGCTGCCCGTTGAGCCGTTCCAGATTGCGATAGCCCAGAATTTTGCCCTTTTTGTGACGGCTGAGCATAAAATGGTCGGCCGCAAAGCGCCACAATGGAGACAGCAAGCCGGGATCGAGGAACTGAACGATGGAGTAGACGTCTTCGAGTTTGTTTTCCAGTGGGGTTCCCGTGAGCACGAGGGCGTGGCTTCTGGGGATCCGTTTGACCGCATCGGCGGTTTTGGTGGAGAAATTCTTGATGCGCTGGGCTTCATCCAGGATGATCAGGTCCGGTTTGAAACCCGAGATGACCGTAACATCCCTGAGAACCGCTTCATAATTGGTGATTTTGAAATAAGTCTCCTTATTCGCGTAGAGGATCCGGCGCTGGAAGGGCGTTCCGGCGATGATCAGGGCCTTTTCATCGGTGAAGCGCTCGATCTCCCGCTTCCACTGTTCCTTCAGCGATGCCGGCGTGATGACCAGGACATTTTTAAAGCCGAATATGTCCTTTTTCAGAATGGCCAGCGCGATCGCCTGCAGGGTTTTGCCGAGTCCCATTTCGTCGCCGATGAGCGCAGCCTTTTTAAACAGGCCGAATTCAATGCCGGCTTCCTGGTAGGGATAGAGGCGGGTTTTCACTTTGGGGGCCGGAGGCGTGACGCGGGCGGCCAGCTCGGCCATCTGCTGTTCCTGGAGAAATCCGTCCAGGTGGTCTATGACCGTTTCCTGCATGCGGATGCGCTTGTTGCCGTTCAATCCTTTGAGCAACGGCAGGAGCGCCGAGAGTTCCCTGCCGGCAAATGTGCCATCCGGGTTGAAGCATCCGGATAGAAGGCCGGTCAGATTTTTTATCCTGCGCGGGGGAAGTTCCGAGAAAACCCGCGGGCGATTGTCGACCGAGTCCCAGAAGATATCCACGAAGGGGAACCGTTCGCGGGCCAGGCGATTTTTATAGCCGCGTTTTTTTTTCAGGTAATCGACGAGAAAGAGCAAGTGCTTGCAGGTTCCCAGGCGGTTGGTCAGAAAATCCGGGCAGGTGCAGTGGCCCTGGCCATTGGCCGGATCATGCAGGGTGACGACATATTGCCGCCCGGTGGTCGTTTCCAGCAGGTGCTCGCCCTTGAGCATGTCGCCTTCTGTCACGGTTAAGGTTTCAGTGCGGGCACGGCGTTTGCGGTCATCTATGGCCTGCTGTCTGATTTCCGCGGGAGTCAGATACGGCTCCTCGACCGGATCGGAACTGCCGGTGGACTCCTGCCGCCAGCGCTGGACCACATCGCGGGTATTGAGCAGCGCCGCCACCGTATGCTTGCAGCCGCGGCCGGGGTAGGGGCAGTCACACGACGTCTCCACCGTGTCGCCGGCAAGTTGAACCTCGATGGTATAATCCCCGTAGTTTCCATCCATTTCATAGGCGAACCGGCCGTTATCCATATCGGCTTGTTTCAAGATGAAGGATCCGTGTTCATAGAGGCGAATCCCCCGCTTGAAAATGACGGCGGAATCCGCCAGGTGGTCACGGATATACTCGCGGGACAGGTCAACCATGAGTGATTTCTCCCTGGAGCGTGGCAAGCACAAGATATTGTGGGGTAACGAGGTGTTGCGGTACTATATACATGCAGGTGCCGTGATTGTCAACCACTTAACGCGCCGGCTCGGTGGGATACAAGCAAGTCGGATTTCGACAACCTGACGGCCGACCGGTGATTGAGAAAGAGGTGGCGATCGCGCCTGCTGGCGCCGGTCGTGGTGATATCTGGACGTCAAAAATAATCGAAGAAAGAGGGGGGGACACGGGAGACCGTGCCCGTTTGCACCAGAGTTGCCTGCTGGAATAAAGCACAGACGGCTCGAGGTGGACCGATGCCTCGTTTCCGTCCGGTTAGCGGAATTTAACCGGCGGTCCGCTGGCCATTTCAGGGCATCCGGTAGACCATGGAGTTGATGTTCATCCCCGCACCGACCGAGGCGAAGACAACGATGTCACCCGAAAGCAGTTTGTGATCATCCAGCTTGCCGCGCTGGATCAAATCCAGCAGCGTCGGCAGCGTGGCAACCGAACTGTTGCCGGTCCAGGAAATCATCATGGGCATGATGCCGGCCGGAACCTCTGCTTTCCCATACAGTTTGAAAAGGCGTCTGACAATCGCCTCGTCCATCTTCTCGTTGGCCTGGTGAATCAGAATTTTTTTGATATCCTCGATGCCCAGACCGGCCTTGGTCAGATTTTTCCTGACCACCTCGGGGACGGTCCGCACGGCATATTTGTAAATCTCGTGACCCTTCATCTTTATAAACAGATCGTTACCTTTGCGGCCCCGGTTGTAGGATTTTCCGTTCCACAACAGATAGGCTTCCTCGAGGGTGTCCGAACGGGTGATGTGCGAGAGGATGCCGGCATCTTGCTCGGAGGCCTCGAGCAGTGTGGCGCCCGCACCGTCGCTGTAAATCATGCTGTCCACATCGTGCGGGTCTGAAACCCGCGATAAAATTTCTGCGCCGATGACCAGGATCCGCTTGGCATCGCCTGATTTGATGAAGTAATCGGCCGTGATCACCGCCTGCAGCCAACCCGGGCATCCGAAGGGGATATCGAAGGCGATGGTATACGGGTTTTTTATTTTCAATTTGTGCTTTACCCGCGCGGCGATGGTCGGCACCATGTCCGTTCTGTTATTGTCCGCACGCACGTCGCCAAAATTTTGAGCGACGATAATGTAATCGAGGCTCTCGCGGTCCAGGCCCTCCAGAGCCTGTTCCGCCGCCAGGCAGGAGATATCCGAGGTGGAGATCCCGTCGGTTACGTATCGTCGTTCCCTGATTCCCGTAATCTCTTGGAGTTTTTTTATGATTTCGGGATTGGAGCGGCCGAGTCTGATACCGTCGGACCCATAAAATTCGTTATCGAGGAAGAACTCGTTGGGCACGATTCGAGGTGGAAGATAACTGCCCGTTGCCGTAATAATTGAATTTGCCATGTCAGAAATTTTTTGGGTTTGACTTTTAGGGTACGGATACGGTAAAAAAACGACACTTCAACGTCAGATGCCGCCAGCGGAAGGACACCGAAGGTCACGTACCGCCATGAAACCACACCCAGCGACCGACGCCTCGACTCGTGATAACGACATCCTGATTGAATGTCCCCATTGCGGCTTTCAAAAGATCGTCAATATAGCAAAATTTTTTAAAAGGTCAAACATCGGAAATTTTGACGCGGCCTGCAAGTGCGGGTATTCCTTCAACGTCGTTTTGGAAAGACGAAAATTCGAGAGACAGTATTTCGACACAAAGGGAAGCCTTCTTTACGAGCGCAGCCAGGGTAAACCCGAAAGTTTCGCCATCACGGTCAACGATGTTTCCCGGTCGGGTGTCCGGTTTAAAACCGAGAAAATGCCGGTATTCGAAGCGGGCGCGGGCATCGTCGTCACTTTCGAATTCAATGACAACCGTAAAACCTACTTTATCAAAGAAGCGACGGTGCGAGATGTCACAGAAAACGACGTTAGGGCTGAATTCAAAACATTGTGTGGTGATATTGCCGTATTGACCCATTCAGCGCCCTGATTTTTGCGGACTCCGCAAAAAAAACTTGACATATCAGCCAACTTGTTTAGATATGGCAGCATCAGCTTTATGGTTTTTCCTGTTTGATTCCCTGTATCGAATAGAATCCAACGATCTATTAGATAGCGTTCTGCCGCGGTTTCGTAGACCCTGATTGGTTTTTGATTCAGAAGTTTGAGCCACGGTTTCATTGCAATCAAGCCGCTTCCGGCACGATAGATATAGGCTTTAAGATAAAGATTTTGGCAAGGCCAGAGAAAGGCGGCTGTTAGTCATACGCCAACGGCCGATACCACAGCCAAAACCTTTATCTTAAAGCCGATAGACGGCATCCCAGTCATGTTCAACCCTCGATCCTGCAGGAGCACCGCTGATGACGAGTCCACCAGCTAAGAAAACCAAAGAGTTCGATCCGGTCCGGCGACGCTTCATAAAAATGACGATTTTTTCGGGGCTCGCCGCTTTTGTTCCCTTCCGTGCCTTGGCCGCCATCCCGGACGTCTCCCCGCAAGACCGATCGCTTTCGCTCTTCAACCCCGTCACAAATGAAACCTTTTCCACGACCTACTGGTTTAATGGACAATACGTCCCCAAGGCCCTTGAGGGAATCGATTACATCATGCGGGACCATCGCACCGGAGAAGTGAAATCGATCGACCTGGGCCTCGTCAATTTGTTGCACACCATTAAAACTCAACTCAACCTGGACGAACCTTTCCATGTCGTTTCAGGGTATCGCTGCCGAAAATCAAACGACCTTCTGCGCCAAAGCGGCCGGAAAGCGGCCCGCAACAGCTATCATCTCAAAGGCCAGGCGGCCGACATCCGACTGCCGGACGGTCATCTGAAATCTCTGCTCAAAGTCGCTACGGTCATAAAAGGCGGCGGTGTCGGGTACTACCCGCGGGACAACTTCGTGCATGTCGATGTGGGGCCGGTACGGTACTGGTCCCCCCGGTCCAGCAAGTCAGCCGGCTGACCGGATCCGCCCTGCGCTGCGGTTCCGTTACAATCCTGATCCATTGCAGCGCCAGAATATCAAGCCGATTCATTTAATTGACGTTTTTTGTCAGAAATCTTGACGCTTTTTGTCAGTTCTCTGCGGCCATACCCCGATCAAACCCCCCATGTTTTATTTAAACCACTAGTATTACTGGTATTATATAAAATTGTATTACTTGGCATGTTTGTTGTATAAGGATACGGCAAAGCCAAAAAGATCGGCACCGGCTTAAAGCTCTTTAAAAAACAAATGTTTTGCGGCTTCTCGAGTGTGCGTGCATCTTCCCGGCGGGCATTTAAGGCTACCCAGCTATGCAGCGTTTGAGAACAACGGCATTCCGGAGGCCCAAATTTTAAAAAGACCACATAATAAAAGTTCTCGCTCGTCCTCCTCCCCAACAGTTCGGATGCGCCCCTGACCACCACCCAGCGGCACATCCGAACTTTTTTTTAGCTTCCGCTTTAATCATTAAAACCTAAATATATCAATATATTAAAACCATTGCCGGCGTAATGTGGCCGGTCTGTCAATATGGCGGGCCAATTGATACTTATGGACCGAGCCCTCCGGTCGAATGCATCTGACACCGGAAAGTCGGTGACAAACGGGCTTGACGATCCGGCTGGATCGATTATCATGGGCGGAAATCGGTCAGAATACGGGGAGAAGAGCCATCATGCTGAGCGGATACCAGAAAAAATATCTCAAGGGCTTGGCCCACGGCCTTAAACCGGTGGTGTTCATCGGGCAGGGCGGCCTGAGCGAGGCGGTTGTCGAAAACGCGGATGCCGCCTTGAAAAAACATGAACTCATAAAAGTGAAGTTTATCGCCTTCAAAGAAAAAACGCAGAAAAACGACCTCATTGGCGCTTTCGGCCAGCGGACATCAGCCGAGCTTGTCGGTGTGATCGGCCACACCGCCATTTTTTTCCGGCCCAATCTCGAGAACCACAAGAACCGGATTGTCTTGCCGGCCACACCTTGATCCTCGCTAGTCGCCATTTGTTTCAGGGGGCGCCTCCACCGCTTTGTAGATGACCAGCCGGTCTCCGGGATGAATGTGCGGGCTGTTTTTCAGATCGTTCCAGACGGTGAGGGCCCGCACGGGAACCTGGAAGCGCTCGGCGATACTTGAAAGATTGTCCCCGGCCTTGACGGTGTAGACATGCTTGTCGGGGTTCTTTTTCCAATCGGCAACCGCATCCTCGAAACGTTTTTCAAAACCGCTGCCCGACCCCTTGGGGACGAGCAGCGCATGCGTACCGGCCGGCAGGTAGTGACCGCGAACATCCGGATTCAAGTCTTTGATCTGTTTAAAATAGGTACCCGCCGCCTGTGCAATGAGCCGAATCGGCGTCCGCTGCTCACATAACACCACCACCTCATCGAAATCGTATGGCAGGTAATAATCGTCCGCGCTCAGGTTGAATCCATACTTTTCGGGGGCTGACAAAATGAGTTTGGCTGAAAGGATGCGGGGCAGGTACCGCTGGGTTTCGAGGGGCAGATACAGACGGTAGTAGTCGGTGATTTCCTGGAGCAGCATTTCTGACCTGAGGCCTTCTTCGCCCATGTTGTAAGCGGCGGCCGCAAGCGTCCACGACTGAAACTCTTCAAAAAGAAACTTGAAATAGGCAATGGCGGCCCGGGTCGATTTGTGGATGCTGCGGCGTTCATCGATGACGGCGTTGATGGACAAACCGTACTTACGGCCGGTGGGCTGCATGAATTGCCAGAACCCGACGGCCCCGGCGGTCGAGCCGGCATGCGGCCTAAGGGCGCTTTCGGCGATGGCGACGTATTTCAGGTCGGAGGGCAGGCCATTGGCCGCCAGCTCTTTTTCGATCAGCGGCATGAACCGATGGGATCGTTTCAACCACAGGATGACCTGGGGTCGATCGGCCAGCGTGAGGAGCATCTCTTTTTCAAGGCGTTCGCGAACCTCAGGGTTGTCGAGGGGTGTCGCTTCGCCGCAAAAATCCAGCGGCTCCTTGAACCGGATGCTCTCGATCAGCGTGGGAGTTTCTTCTTCATGCACGGCGCTTTCGCCACCGGCCGATCGGGTGAGAGCGGTCGCGAATACAAGGGCGGCGATAAAAAGCAGGGATACGGTCTTTTGCATCAAACGGTTAACTCACGCGGACATTCCGCGTATCGCGGAAAACAGGGTCAACAGGCCGGCAGCCAGAAAAAAGACGCCGGCACCGATTTTAATGTAGTGCGCCGGAATCAAGCGGCTGATGGCACCGCCGAAAAATACCGCGAGCGATGCGCTGAGGACCAGCGCGGCCGCCGAACCGATAAAAACCGAAAACTTGGGATCACAGTCCGCGGAAAGGCAGAAGGTGGCCAGCTGGGTCTTGTCTCCCAGTTCGGCCAGGAACACCATGCCGAAGGTCGTCAACATGATTTTATAGTCCATCGGAAAACATCTCCTGATTATGTCGCCATCAGTTGTCTGGCTTTCTGCACGATGTTCTCGACGGTCAACCCGAACTTCTCCATAACCGCCGCGCCCGGCGCCGATGTGCCGAAAGAGGTGATGCCGATCACCTTGCCGCCGCTGCCCGTGTATCGTTCCCAGCCGAAAGTATGCCCGGCCTCGATGGCAATGCGCCGTTTGACTTCGGGCGGCAAGACACGGTTTTTATAACTCGGCGGCATTTTGTCGAATAACGCCCAGCTCGGCATGCTGACCACCCGGGTGGCGATGTTCTCCGTCGCCAGGGCCTCCTGCGCCGCCAGCGCCAGGTGAACTTCAGAGCCCGAGGCGATCAGAATGAGGTCGGGCATTTTCGGGGCATCGGACAGGACATAGGCCCCGTTTTTCAGGCCGTTCGCCGGGGTGCAGCGGGTGCGGTCCAACACCGGCAGTTTCTGCCGGCTGAGGATCAGTGCGACGGGACCGGTCGTGGAGATGGCCTGACGCCAGGCGTCGGTTGTTTCGGTGGCATCGGCCGGCCGGATGACGGTCAGGTTCGGAATGATCCGCAGCGCCGCTAGGTGTTCGATCGGCTGGTGAGTCGGTCCGTCTTCACCGACGGCCACGCTGTCGTGGGTGAAAATGTAGATCACCGACAGGTTCATTAAGCTCGCCAGTCGTATGGCCGGGCGCATGTAGTCGGCGAAGACCAGAAAGGTCCCGCCGTAGGGCCGGACGCCGTTGTGGAGGAACATGCCGTTCAGTATGCCCCCCATGGCGTGCTCCCGCACACCGAAGCGTATATTGCGTCCCTCGCCGACATTTTTTTGAAATTCCGGCGCACCGTCGATATACGTTTTGTTCGAAGGAGCCAGGTCGGCCGAGCCACCGATAAGCGTCGGCAGGGCCGCGGCCACGGCGTTCAATACCCGGCCGGACGCCGCCCGCGTGGCCAGGGGACCGTCGGAAGGCAGAAATTCCGGCAAGCCGGCGTCCCAGCCCTCGGGGAGAAAACCGCTGAAGGCGTTCACCCATTGATTGGCCAGGTCGGGATAGGTTTTCGTATAGTGTTTGAACTTTTTCCGCCACTCGGCTTCGGCCTGTTTTCCTCTGTCCATGCAGGCCCGAAATTTTTCGAGAACCTCGCCGGGAACGCAGAACTCTTCATCTTTGGGGCATCCCAGGCATTCTTTGGTCAGGCAGACCTCGGCGCTGCCCAAAGGGGCGCCGTGCGCATCGGCGGACCCCTGCTTGTTCGGGCTGCCGTAGGCGATTTCGGTTCGCAGAACGATCAGGGAGGGCCGGGCGGTTTCGGCCCGGGCTTCCTTCAGCGCCGCTTCGATAGCGGCCAGGTTATTGCCGTCGCTGACGGTGAGCACCTGCCACTTATACGCTTCGAACCGCCGGCCCACATCTTCGGTGAAGGTGATGGCCGTGCTGCCCTCGATCGAGATGCGGTTGTCGTCGTAAATGCAGATCAATTTATCGAGCCCGAGATGGCCCGCCAGGGAGGCGGCTTCGGAGGTAATGCCTTCCATCATGTCTCCGTCACCGCCCATGACAAAGATGTGATGGTCGACGAGTTTGGCATCCTTGCGATTGAAAACAGCCGCCAGGTGGTGTTCGGCGATCGCCATGCCGACGGCGTTCGCAAACCCCTGGCCCAGAGGGCCGGTGGTTGTCTCGACGCCGGGCGTGATTCCGAATTCCGGATGGCCCGGCGTCTTGCTGCCCATCTGGCGAAAAGATTTGATATCTTCCAATGTCAGATCGTAGCCGGTCAGGTACAGCAGGCTGTAGAGAAGCATCGAGGCGTGGCCGCCCGAAAGGACGAAGCGATCCCTGTCCAGCCAGTCGGGGTTTGCGGGGTTGTGTTTCATGATGCGGGTGAACAGGACATAAGCGGCCGGGGCGAGCCCCATCGGGGCGCCGGGATGTCCTGAGTTGGCTTTTTGGATCGCATCGATCGCAAGGGTCCGCACGGTGTTGACACACACGGTATCGATATCCTGCCGGCGCGGTTTCAAAGCGTCATCCATCTTCCAGACTTCCTCCTTTTGGGGGCGATTATCAGCAGTGGCTTTTAGCATTCAAGCATCCCGCAAGGCAAGCAAATACCGCCGCGAGCTCTAAAATTGCGTTGGCGCACGCATTTTGCCGGCGCGTGGTTTTGCCGATTCACCCGATAGAATAACCCCGGGCAAGTTTGGCAAGCCGGATCGTGATTTCCTGATGCTACCGGTGGACCCCGGTGCCAGCGGCTATTCTCTACAGCGCCCGCAGATATTCCGGCTTCAGGCTGATCCGGCCGGCGAGGGCGTCATCGATCAGGTTCAGGGAGGTCTCGCGATCCCGCGGCATCCGGGCTCTGATCGGCAGATAGTTGGAGGCATGATTGGCGTGAAACAAGCCGCGGCTCAGGTGGGTGTGTTCAATCATGGTTCTAAGTTCCCGGAGCGTTTCGACCGGTTCGAGCATTTCGAAACGGCCGGCTTCGAAATCATGACAGAGCGGCGTGCCGGGTATCAGCATAAGGCTCAGGGCCCCGACGTATTCCGGGTCGATGGCCGAGAGCACCCGCCCGGTTTCCCGGGCATGGATCGCCGAACGGTCACGGCCGGCGATGCCGAGCAAAACCGTAACGGATAATTTTATACCGGCGGCCCGCGCTTTGCGGCCCATGTCGATCATCTCGGCCGCCGTCGCACCCTTGTCGATATTTTTAAGGGTGACATCATCCCCGGTTTCAAGCCCCATATAGGCGATTTTGAGGCCATGGGCCTCGAGTTCTTCCAACTCGGCGCTGCTTTTCATCTTCAAGCTTTTGGCGTTGGCGTAGGTGCCCACCCGCGTCACCCAGGGAAGTTGGTGCCGGATGGCATCCAGGATGGCGAGGAGCCGACGCTGGGGAATGATCAGCGCGTCGCCGTCGCAAAGGAACACCCGGCGCTGCTGCCGGCAGTACTGCGCTGCAAAGGCGATGTCGCCCATGATGACATCATCGGACTTGATTCGGAACCGTTCTCCGCGGTAAGTGCCGCAGAAGGTGCACTTGTTGCGTGAGCAGCCGACGGTGACCTGCAGCAAAATACTGTTGGCCTCGCTCGGCGGACGGATGATATTGCCTTCGTAATGCATCGACGCCTCTTTCCTTCAAAGACACCTTCAGTTGTCAGCCGCACGTTTTCTTGTCGGGACACCATCGTCCCCACCGATGTTTTTTGCGGCGAGAGCGTCTTCGGGTACTGCCGGCTTGCGGCTGAATCAAACCATCCGGCGTGCATAAACCCGGTGGTCGGGAAGATCCAACCGCAATCCTGCCGGCTAAGGCCCTCTTGACTGTTACTCTAATGACTTTTTTATCATTTTTCAACCGCCGTACCTGTCGCATCCATTTTTTTTGCCGGACGCTCCGGCGCCGTGAATATGCTGTTGAGTTTGATACCCCTAAATGTTAACTTGTTACCCATCCAGAAATCTTCCAATGGCCGAAAGCTCAAAGGAAGTCCGCGGTATGGCAGACCAAGCCGCGCTGGCGGAAGTCGCCCCCCACGACAGTGACAATCACGGCCGACCTGTCGATAAGCAGGTGGGAATCCGGGACAGGGGCCATTTCAGGCGGAAACCATGAACGGATCCGGAGAAAGACTTATGAGTGAGGAAAGATCGCTTCCGTCGGGTGAAGACGGGACGTCTGCCGGCGACGATTGGGACCGGCGCACCCTGTGCAGTGACGGCAACTGCATCGGGTTGATTGGTCCGGACGGGCGTTGCAAAGAGTGCGGTAAACCCTATGAAGGCGAGCTTCCAGATCGTGGCGTGCGCGAGCCGGACCCAGCAATGCCACCGGCGGACGGTATTCCGGAAGAAGAAGCCGCAGAGAAGGCGGGAGACGAAGCGCCGGCCGAGGACACCGCCGGGGGCGAGAGTCTCGATGACGAGGAGTGGGACCGGCGCACCCTGTGCAGCGACGGCAACTGCATCGGTGTGATCGGCGACGATGGTCGCTGCACCACCTGCGGAAAACCCTACGATCCGGAACCCGGCCAATAGCGCACCGGGATCGTGAGAACGATCGATTTCCTTCGACAGGCCTCGAGCCGGGCAAGGAAGATCCGCCATGCTGCTGTTCGACATTCCCGTTCCGACCTGGCGCGATATCATCGATATCCTTTTTTTGACGTTTGTCGTTTATCAGCTCTACAACTGGTTCCGGGAAACCCGCGCCCTGCGGGTGCTCATCGGCCTGGCGGTCTTAGGGGCCGTCTATTCGGTGGCCCGGTTCTGGGGGTTGTTTCTGGTCACCCTGGTTTTTCAGGTTCTGTGGCAAGTACTGCTCATTTTGCTGGTGATCCTTTTTCAGTCTGAAATCAAGCAGGTGCTCGAGAGGGTCAGCCCGCTGCGCTATGTGCAGTCGCGCCGGCGTGATTTCAGCGGGCAATTGGCCGATGAGATCGCCCGGACAGCCTTCGATCTGGCCCATGAAAAAACCGGGGCCCTGATCATTATGGCCCGTGATGCCAATCCGACCGAATATATGCACTCCGGCCAGGAGATAAATGCGATTCCGGTTCCAGCGCTGATCAAGAGCATCTTCAATCGCCGCGGCCCCGCTCATGACGGTGCGGTCCTCATTATCGGCGGGCGCTTGGCGCAGATGGGCTGCATTCTGCCGTTGTCCGAACGGCAGGATATTCCGGTGGAGTTCGGCACCCGCCACCGGGCGGCCTTCGGAATCTCCGAGGTGACCGACGCGGTTTGCCTGGTAGTTTCCGAGGAACGTTCGGAAGTGACCACGATTGTCAACGGCCACTACGCCGTGTGGCGGGAGCCGGAACTATTGGCGGCCCAGCTGAAACAGCTTCTGGGCATGCCGGAGAAAATCGGGCACCTGTCACGGAATTTCTTCCTGTCTTTCCTGAAGCGTAACTGGAAGCCCAAGCTGACGGCCTTTGTTCTCGTGGCGCTGGCGTGGATGATTCTGGCCAGCCAGCAAAACGTCAAAACCTCGATTACAGCTCCCGTGCGGCTGATGAACCTGCCGCGGGAGCTGGTCCTGGTGGACAACACCCCCGCTTCGGTCCGGTTGAATCTGACCGGCAACCGGATGTTTGTCGATGCGCTGAAGCCGCAGGATATCCGGGTCGAACTGGATTTGTCTTCCCTGACCGCCGGCGTGCACAAGATCCTGTTGTCGCGCCGCGACGTGGACTTGCCCCTGGGAATCGCCATCGACAGCGTCGTGCCCCAACAAGTGGAGGTGACGCTTAAACCGTCACCGGGCGAGGGTCTCCGGCGGCCGGCCCTTCCGGCTCCCGCGGCAACCGGGCCATAGGATTTTCCGGCGGAGCTTGTTTTACCCGGGCAGCGTAGGCCGTTGCTTCCGGTGCCGGCAATTGAGGTGCAATAAGGATATGAATGGCACGCGGGCGCGGGTCAAGGGGCCGATCATTTGGCGGCCGGCAAGGATCCGCTTGGCATGAGGGACCGAAAATTAAAATAAAAAAAGGCAGCACATCCATTCGGGTTGGAACGTGTGACTGCCTTTTTTGCCGGTATCGAAGATGGGGTGGCTTTTTTCTAAACCGCCTCTCTTAGTTTCTTGCCGGGCTTGAATTTGACGACGTTGCGGGCTTTGATTTTGAGCATTTCCCCCGTTTGCGGGTTGCGACCTTTACGGGCTTTGCGGCGCGATTTTTGAAAGGTCCCGAAGCCAACCAGCGTGACCTTTCCGTCTTTTTTCTTCAGTGTTTTGGTGACCCCGTCCACAAAGGAGTCGAGCGCCTTGCCCGCCGCCACTTTGGAAATGTCGGCTTCCTGTGCCATTTTCTCGATCAACTCTGCCTTTGTCATCTGTTTCCCCCCTTTTCTGATTTCGGGTTTACGCCCTATAAACCCAATGTTTCGGGCAATTTACTATAATTGATAAGCAAAGTCAATATCTAAATGCCCTCTAATTAAGGTTCTATGAGAAGAAAACGCTGAAAAAGCGCTTTGCTGGCACAAATAGAGGTAAAGCGGTTGTTAATTTGTTGTCCGGGGTAAAAAAGAAGAACAGGTAAGACGTCACGGGATGAGGCTCAAAGCCGGGCAGGGACCTTTGGCTGTAAAACCGTCCGGGCATTGATTCCAGGGGAAGTACGCTTCAGCCGGTTGCCTGTTCCGGCCGGCCGGCCCGAAAAGCCCGCTCAGATGAAGAAAAGCGCTCGAGGTCAATCGACAATCGGCACCCGGCGCGGCAAGCGAATACTGAAAGTCGTACCGCTGCCGGCCACGGAATCGACCGTGATCCGCCCGCCATGTTTCATGACGGTCTTGTTGGCGATGAAAAGCCCCAGGCCGGTACCCTTGCTGCCTTTGGTCGTATAGAACATGGTGAAAATGTTTTTTAACTGGCTCTCATTCATGCCGATGCCATTGTCGACGACCTCGAATTGAACGTTGTCCTCCTGGCGGAAAACCCGGAATGTAATGTGAAAAGACCTGCCGGATCGGTCTTCGATGCAGGCCTCCATGGCGTTTTCGAGGATGTTGATCAGGGTCGAGCGCACAAGGTCCGGATCGATTTCGATCTCGCCCAGGTTGGGGTCGAACTCACAGGTAAAAGTTATATCGGCACCGCGAATCCGCTGATCCACGTTGGCGGCCACATCGGCGGCGAACTGTTCGACGTCCGTCAACTGGAGGTCCAGCTTTCTTTCCTTGGCATAAAAAAGGATATTCTGGACCTGTTTACGGACGCGCTCCACCATCAGCTTGGCAACGTCCAGCCCTTCTTCGATCCGGCCGGGCTTGTTGCGGTAGAAACCGGTATCGACCAGGTAGAGGCCGGCATCCAATCCGGTGAGACAGCCTTTGAGATCATGGGAAATGGTGCCGATCATCATTCCGAGAGATGCCAGGTTGTCCTGCAGTTGCCGCAGCCGGGTCATGTCGGTGAAGGTGATCAGGACCTGGATGAGCTTGCCGGCCAGAGTTTTTACCGGGGCCGTGCCGACCATCATGGTGTACTGCACGCCCTTGCGGTCGGTTAACACCAGTTCGCCCTGCCGTGGCCGGCCGTCTTTCAGCGTCTGGGTGATGGGGTCTCTGAAAGCCGGGAATTTGCCGGGTCTGAGAACATTGAAGAGATTCTGTCCGACCGGGTGTCCGAAATCTTCCTTGAAGCGCCGATTGATGGCCGTGATGCGCAAGTGCCGGTCCACCACGGCGATCTGGATGGGGACCAGATCGAAGAGCTGCTGGTACCGTTGCTGGGTCGTGCGCACCTCTTCGGCCAGGCGGTCGATCTCCTTGCTGCCGGCAAAAATTTCGAGCACGAGGACAACGTGTCCGTCGTCATTGAAAATGGGGGCCGTGTGAACGACCACCGGGACCTTGGACCCGCTTTTATAGCGCACCAGGGCCCTCGTCTCCATGACATCCTCATCCCGCAGCGTGCGGGCCACCGGGCAGTTGTCGCGGGTGGCCCGTTTGCCGCTGTAGATTTCCCAGCTATTGCCGTGAATGCGGTATCCGAGATTGCGGATATAGGTGGGGTTGGCTGCCAGGATTTTGCAATCCGGGCTGTGGATCGATACGAAATACGGCAATTCGTTGAAGTATTTCACGCCGCCGTGGACGTCATTGGCGACCTGGGCGATAAAGGCCGACATGCGATCGACGATTTGGCGGATGGCCAGAAACCGCTCCGTTTCCACCATCTCGGCCGCCCTTTTCTCGGACAGCGTCTCCATCCCTGCCTGCATCTGCTTGAGGCGGGCTTGCAGCGCAAGGACGTGTTCGGCCCGCCGCAGAGCGATGTCCAGGGCGACGGGCTTGAGAGGCCGCAGAAGAAAGTCCGTGGAGGAGGCTTGCAACCCGTTCAGCGCCTGGTCCAGGTTTTCCGGGCTGCACAAGACGATGACCTGCGCGGCCGGATTCTCAGACATGATGCTCTCGATCAGCTCCCGGCCGCCAGGCATATCGAAGTTCACAAGGGCAATGGAGGGCCGAAGGTCCCTGAAGCGGCCCAGGCCTTCGAGAGCGCTTTCGGCGAAAGCCGCTTCGCAGTGCCCGGTCCGGAAACTGTCGGTAATCGATTCCCGCTCCTGCCGGTCATCGCTCACGATCAAGAGGTCTTTTCCCATCCTCGTTTCTTCCGAACGTCGATTGGGTTAAAAAAATTTGCTTGATATCATTATTTTGCCCGGATTTACAATCAATAAGTCCGCAGTTTCGCTTCATCGGATTTACACCGCTGCCCCTGAGTGGCGTGTCAGGTCGGACACGCCCGAGGTTGCCGCATCGACGGCATCTCTGTTTTCGATATCGACAAATATAATTGTGACAAATATAATCGAATTGACAT